>MEQK01000072.1 GCA_001770175.1 Bdellovibrionales bacterium RIFOXYD1_FULL_55_31
GCATGAGTTGCATCAAGCCCTGCGCCCCGGCCGAGGAACTGGAACGGGTTTCGAAAGCCGATTCCTGCTTGATGAGGCTCAGGACCAGGATCGGGTCGAGACTATTTTCGCGGGCGAACTTCTGAATGATCTCCCAGTGAGGCGTCGGAAAGGTCATCCTGACCACGTAAGTGGAGAAGACGCGATCGTATCCGCGCTGAATCAACTCGCCGATAATACTGAACGCGCTCCAATAGCTTTTCGCGTGATAATTCAACGTCGCGAGGTACATCAGGAATGGACTGGCAAGCGCATCGCGGGGACGAAGATCCCTGAGCTCGAGCGCCGCGAAGTCGTGCGCTCCTTCGGCGATCAGTTTTTCGGCGCGACGCAACCGGACGACTTCGACGGGTTGAAGCTGCGGATCCATGTTCGTGGCGAGCGGCACCAAGGCTTCAATACTCGATTCAATATCGATCCCGCTCTGCATCGAGGCAAGCATTCCGTAAAAAGTCAGCGGTGAATCGTGCTGCAGGTCCTCGAACATCCGTTTCGCGTAACCCGAGTCCTTCTCATGCGACATCGCCTGGGCGAGCCAGTAACGCGCGCGAAACCGATAGTTCGCCCGGGGATAATCGTCGAGAAAGCGCCGGAAGCCTTCGGCCGCCTTGTCATAATGCCCGTCCCGAAAATCGGTCATCGCGAGTTCGAAAGCGTGAACATCGAGATCGGGACCCCTGTAAGTTTGCGTTCGCCGGTCAACCCGGGCGGGCTTGGGCTTGGCCCCCGACTCCGGAAAATATTTCAAGAGCGCCCTCATCTCTTCGGAGGATTTCGGATAAACGGCCGCGAGTTTCTGCGCCCACGAAATACAAAGCGTGAGGCGAAGCTTGCCACAGGCCTGCGAGTAATTACGAAGGCTTTCGGGGCGAACCGTTCCCAGCGAGTTCGTGGCCTGAAGACGTTGAAAAGCCTTTTCAAGAACCGGGATCGCCTGCTTCCATTTCAGGCTCGCCGAAAGCGCGTTGCCCATCACGAGTTCGGCCTGGGCGAATTCGTTCGGCAGGATTTTCAACAACGGTGAATAAGGGTTCTCGATCTCGATCTGCCGATTCGTAAGAATCGATTTCGAGGCCAGGCGAATGGCGTCCCGAAATTTCTTTTGTTCATAAGCCAGACCCGCTTCGGCGAGGTAGGCAGTTCCGGAAATCCAGAGAGCATAATCCGAGAATTCCGGATCTTTTTCCACTTTGGCGGCGATCTTACGCGCCTCGAGGATTTTCTCGAGTGACGCCGCGGCCGGCCCCGAGGGTTTGTGCTTGTTCTCGAGAAGGAGATACGCCCTTTTCAGGGCACGTGCTTTGGCGGATTTTGAATTGCGATAAACGGTGTCGATGAGGCTGTCAACGGGGCTTCCCGCAACTTCCTGCGGAATCGGTCCGGTCAGCACTTTTTCGAGCTGCGTATTGGGAACGGGGTCAGCACCATTCGCCGTCGCAAAGCACAGGATCCCGAACGCGACGAATGCGCCCACTTTCGCGGCGATGTTCATCCCTTCAAATCCCTGAGCGCGTCGCGACACATCCCGAGCGTTTTCCAAGCGCAGGGGGCACAAGCGCGCTCGAAAAGCTCAAGGCTCATCCGATCGGCAAGTCTTCGTTTGGCATCTCCCCAGCTCAACGTTTCGCCGCTTTTAAGGCCGAGCGCTTCGGCATGCGCCTCATCGAGCATTTTCACCTTATGCTCGGCCGCGCAAACGCCGTCGTTTCGA
Organism: Bdellovibrionales bacterium RIFOXYD1_FULL_55_31; assembly: GCA_001770175.1. GTDB lineage: Bacteria > Bdellovibrionota > UBA1018 > UBA1018 > UBA1018 > XYD1-FULL-55-31. The sequence goes on from MEQK01000072.1 coordinate 1,751, forward strand.
CTCGGGCACGCCGAACAAATCGAGTCGGAGTTCATCACCACCTCGATTTCGGGAGAGGATGTTCGGAGCTGCTCAACGATGGCGTTAAAATTCGCGATGAATTCTCGCGAATAACCTTTGCCCATAAAACCGAGAGCGCAAAGAAAATGATGAGGACGAAACTTCAGCATGGCGGCAACTACTTATTCCTGCGACGCTCGAAGCGCCGCGATCGCGGCATCCAGATTACTCTTCATCTCAGAGCCTTCCTGGTTCTTCGCGCGCTCGAGGTGCTCGATGGACGCCGAAATGGCTTCTGCCTTCTTTTCCATGATTCCACGCAGCCCGCGAACCATGTCATTATACTGATCCGCCAGCTCAGGGAAATGATCTTTCTTCCTGAACGCCAGCTCCTCGGTAAGATTGCCGGTCTTAGCCTGCTGAAAGAAGCGACCAAGCTTGTATAACGGCCCCGCGATCCGATGCGAAATAAAGATACTGATCAGGAAAGCGAGCGCCATAACGATGGCCTGGAAGAAAATCAAAAACCAGAGGATTTCCATCCGGGTCTTTTCGATGACCGGAAAGGCCGGTCCGCTCGGATCGACGCGCAGGTAGTTCAAAAAATATCCGAAAAGATTATAGATAATGACCGGATATATGAAGCTGAGCGCAAAAAGCCCCGTACAGACGTAGATTGCGAAGCGAATCTGAAATCTTCCATTGATGAGGAAAATACCTCGACGATATGCGGGCATACGAAAATAATACTCCGGTCGGCGGGTAATAGTCCAGTTTCCAAAGTCTGACTCAATTCCTCGGAGTCAATTTGGTGACGGGAACGCCCGCGCCTTCAAAGCCGCAACCGTGGAACTGACGAATCAATTAGAGATTCCCGAAGACCTGCTTTAAATTAATGAGATCCCCATGTCTGGCTACAAAAAGGCTCTGATTCTGGCGGTTCTGCTTTTTGCGCGGCCAGGCCTTACCCTCTCCGCGATCGAACCTCCGATTCTTCGCGTCTCCATGGAGGACGAGCCGATCACGCTCAATTGGAATAACGTCCGGACGAGCACCGATCGCTTCATCATCTCGTTTTTGATGCGAGGTCTGCTCAAATATGATGACGAGGCCCGCCTGGTTTGTGACCTTTGTACGTCTTTTACCACTTCGCCAGACCGCAGATCGCTCCTGTTCGAGTTGTCCGACGAAAGCTGGTCGGACGGCGCGAAGCTCGAGGCCGAACAGTTCGTCGACTCCTTTCGCCGACTTCTTGACCCTGCGAATCGATTCCGCGTCCATGAGGACTTCCGGGTCATCGAAGGAGCGGTACAAAGCGCGAAGAAATGGGACCCGAAAAAGCTCGGCGTCCGGGCGGAAAGCAAACGAAAGCTTGAGATCCAGCTCTCAAGGCCGCTCAGCTTGTTTCCCCATCTTTTGACGACGGTTGCCGCGTTTCCGATCCGAAAGGAATTCCTGCACGACACCCCCCCGGCCGGGCAGAAAAAAAGCCTCCCTGACACGGGAGAAGAGCACGCGACCGAGGCGGTTCTCGGGCCCTACCAGCTTGCCGCCTGGGAACGCGGGAAGCGCATCGTCATCGAGGGCAATCAAAAATTCACCGGTTCGCGGCCGGTTTATCGAGTCGAATTCATTTTAGGGAAACACGCGGAACAGATCAAACGGTTCAAGGCAGGCAAACTCGATATCGTTTCGAACCCGACTACGGAAGACTTGCTCAAAGTGCCTGGCCAGAAGCTTCAGGTGAATCCGTACTGGGCGACGCGCAATCTCATCACGAATGCGGGTCGACAGCCGGGATCGGATCTCAGCTTCAGGAGAGCCCTTCTTTACGCTTTAGATCGCGACACACTTCCCGCCTATTTGAGGAGCGGCGAAAGGCGCGCTACCGGCGTTATCCCCCCGGGGCTTCTCGGCTATCGTGAGTTGCCGTTGGTTACCGTCGATCTGGCCCGTGCCCAGGCTGAACGGAGCCGCGCGGTACCCGCCCGACCAGTCACCCTAGAACTTCTGGTCCTCGATACCGAAGTCGATCGCAAGGTCGCCCAGTGGATTTCGGATCAACTCCAGAAGATTCAAGTGCGAATCAAAGTGATCTCAAAACCGAGCTCGGGTTATTACTCCGAACTGGAATCCGGAAAGTTCGATCTCGCCCTCGTGACCTGGGCTTTCGGAATCGCGAACCCGCTCGATCTACTCCGGACTTTTCATACGGATGCCGCCGAGAACCGGGTCAAATGGACGCATGTGGGATTCGATGCGCTTCTTGGACAACTTCTTCAGGAAGAAAAGCCCGCCGAAGCTGCTGCCTTGGTGGACCAGACCTGCCAGACCCTTGAGGTGGCGGGTGTCGGGGCGATTCCGCTCGGGTACCCGACCCAGCCGTTCCTTCTCGGTCGCCGCGTCAATAATTTCGCCACCACACCGTTTGGCGACCCCGATTTGGTCAAAATTCAGCTGAAGCAGTAGGTCGGGGAGCTAGGTCGGGCATAGATTGCCGACCGCGTCTGCGCGTCCAACGTTCAGGTCGCCGTGCCTGTCGCGCGGCCCGCTGCCGCTTCCGACAGCGCCTCCCCCCATCGGCTTCACACCGGCCGAGCCCCGAGCCCGACGCGGGCCCGGCGTTGAATAGCCAAAAATCCCTTCATTAACGTGCAGGCTAGACAAAGCACCAAGTTTAGACTAATTAATTTAGAACCACTATTCAGGAGTAGCTCAGTGGTAGAGCAGCCGGCTGTTAACCGGCTGGTCGGGGGTTCGAATCCCTCCTCCTGAGCCAATTAAAATAAGACCCTCTGATTTCTTGAATGAAGTCAGGGGGTTTTTAGTTTTCCGTGGCTGGTTTTTTCAGAAACCCGAACCAATCCGAACCCTCACCCCGAACCGAGTGTCACGGTCCGTAGTTTCTGGTCCATTTGCCTCTGCGTTTCGATGACTCTCTCATCTCGCGCCTTGGCGTATCGTTCGGTTGCCCTCAAGTCACTGTGCCCGGCCACCTTGGCGGTAGCCAGGATGTCCTTGCACGTATCGTAATGCTCCGAGAGCGATGCGTGGCGAATCAGATGCGTGCCCCGGAAGGGCAGCCCCGCTTTCGCCAAAGCCTGATCGTACCGATGGGCGATTTGTCGATAGGTCACGATCTCGCCATTGTCGTGAAACAACAGACCTGATCGAACCCCGCTCCTCATCACCCATTCGCGAAAGACTCTTGCGACAAAATCGTTGATTGGAATTTCCTTCCCGCGATTTGCCTTCGAGCCGTTCACGATCTTGGTTTCCCGCCCCTTGACTCTCGCCCACTGGACCTTGCGACGAACGAGGATTTTTCCTCGATCGAAGTCAAAGTCTTCGTAGTGGAGAGCCGCCGCGTCCTGAATACGACCGTAGATCGCGTACTGCATCAACGCGATGTAATACACGACCTCCCATTTCGTATTGCCGACCACTTCCCAAAACGCGGCGATGAACTTCTTGAACTCCTCTACGGTCAGGTCTTTCCGAATTGTCTCGCCTTCCCGAACCCGGAGCATCTTGTTGTGATCTCGCAGGAACGGGGGACGGTAATTTCTGTTAAACCGGGACGTGTAATAGTTCAAGATTCCCCGAAGCACCGTGAATTCGTGGTCAAAACCAAGTCGGTTTGCGTTCAGAGTTTCCAAGTACTCAGGGCGCTTGACCCACCGAATCCAAGCATCGATCGTTGACGGGTCGATGTTTTCAACCTCCACTGAATCAAGTGGCCTGAAGTGCTTCAAGTAAGATCGATAACGATCCTGAGTGGTCGTTTCGAGGTGCGGGAGCATGTCGGCAAGCCATCGTTCCGCAAGCTCCTTGAAGAGCATCTTGGACTTTGGCTTAAGCGCCTCCTTCACTGCATCCTTGACGGCACTGCTTTGGCGAAACGTTTTCGCCTCCGCGAACGAATCGAAGTAGCGTTTTGTTCGCTGCCTCTTCCCGTTCACCGTACCCAGATCCAAGGATGCGACGAACTTTGCACCCCGACGGGGCTCATTATACTTGCCGGTCTCCTTATCTAAAATCAACACCCGGTAAATCCCCGGGTGCCGGGCTATTCTTTCCAGTTTTTCACTCACTTAACTTCCCTTTCTTCGACCCACGAATCTAGGGAACTGAGCCGGAAGCGAACCCCTCTCCGGCCCATTCGGACAAAGGGAATCTTCCCCTGTCGCTTGAGTCGGCGAAGGTACACCTCCGAGATAGAGAGATACCGAGCAGCCTCTTTGTAGCTAAACAGCTGGTTTTCAAAGAACGGTAGAGTAGAGCCCTGAATACCTTTCTGCGAAGATAGGCGCAAGTCCTGCTCTAAGCTGAGCAAGTCTTGCTTGCTCATGATGGCGTCTCCTCGTTGCTATCGTCTTTCTCCCGAACCGCAGGATTGATATGAACTATTTCACTCGGCGGCCCCCCATTCGGCGACCGCAGTTCACTCACTAGAACCCACTGATATTTCGCCAAGACCTTAAGAGCCATTTGCACCAGCTCTGGGGAATCGAGCCCTGACCACCCCTTGCGGTAAATGTCTCTAGTCGCCATGCCGTCGCAAACTTCGCCAGATTTGATTTTCTTAACCAAAAGATGAGCTGCCCGAATATGAGGACTTATAACGGGAGAATAGGCCTTGCGCGCATGCGCTTCCAGATATGCACACCACCGAGCGGCTAATTTTGTCGAATCCAAGCTCACACGCATTTCGCATGTAGAACCTGCCGCCACTTCGATGAGATGAAAAATCAAAGCGAGGCTCGGCATTAGGGAGCGATATTTACTGAGATGTGCCTCGAATGCAGATGACTCAATGCACCCCGAGCAAAGTCGCCGCTCCAAAGCAGTGTACCATTCGACAAAGAGCGCCTGCGCATCGTCCGTAAATCGAAGTTTTATCGACTTATCGCAATCAATCGATTCGAGTAGAGCCTTGTTTATTGATGCAAGTTCTCGAAGAATTTTGTCGGCTTTTTTAGCTGCATCCTGATTCGGAGCCCGATCAATGTACTCATACGCTGATCGCCTTTTGGGCCACACCATGAGTTGAAACCGTGCAAGTAGCCCGTCGTCACCGGAACCGCGCGAGAATACCTGTTCAAAATACTGCTCAAGGCGGTCATACTGAATCCCTCCAAGGATCGATACGCAAATCACCTCGGCAAATGTTGTATCTCGAATCACGCGGTCTGATTTGTATGGGCTATCTCCAGACCAAGCTTCCAAATAGAATTGCCGATCTCCTTCTCGGCCTTTCTTTTCTAAATTCATCAAAAACCCTGTCAGCTCGTCACGGAAGATGAGAACGCCGAAAGGATTTTCGCTTAAGATCTGATGAAGTTTTTCAATTGTTGCATCATTCGTAATGAACGCCTGAAGGACCGGCTTGTTTTCAGCCTCCTCCCTTGCCTCGGCCAGCTCTTCTTCAAGGGCGGCGGTTTGATCTGACGTCAAACCCCCATCGGACAGTCCCGCTTCAAGCTCTTTTATCTTCTTTTCGAAAGTCTTCTTCTTTCCATCAAACTCTATTTTCTCCTTCCGGTACTTTGCAAAGGCCTCTTTTTGTAAGGCATTGGTTGTTTTAACGCCCTCCCCAATTGAAGGCGACTTCTTCGTTCCGGGCGGAGATATCACCATTCCCCATAGATTCGGGACAACTGCCCAGGAATCTTCGGCTTTTGGAAAAATTTGAGCCCTTCTGCCAATGAGTGCAGAGGCCGCCACGACCGAAGAAGCGGCCAGGAAATCAAGAGGCACCTGCATCCGCTCCGAAACGTCGGCTATCCAAGGCGCCAGGGACGGGGGAAGCATCTCGTAAATCAACTCAGGCACATCAGGTTCGAGATTGGGGAGCGATAGAGGAGCCATCCACGTGACCGCGTGCGGGGAGTAGCGCATGACGCCCGACGCGATTGATCGAACTTCTTCATCAGTCAATGGCGGCACACATCCAGTCCTGTTTTCTTCAGTCAACGCTGCTCGAATCGCCTCGAACGTCAAGCCGACTCTCACTAACTTGCACCCGAGACGAAAGAGACTATCGTTTCGATTACCTTCTACGATCTTCTCTCCGGCGACCTTTTGCTGGGTTTTGTCAGTTTTGGCAGTCAGCAGCGACAATAGCGGGGCGGGTATTTCGGCAAGCTCTAGCTCACCCGGAGCACATCCCGGAAGCCATTCATAGGTGCCGCCAGATCTGTGTTTACTTGGCGAGACAACGATTATACCGCCATCAGATCGAACATCCACACCAGGAAGAATACCTACGGAATTTCCAACGACCTTTCGAGGATGCTTGAATATGTAGTGAAATCCCGCACCCCCTGTTTTCGCGGTTACCGTGCGAGGCAATGGGCCGTGGATCGCTTCAAACTCCTTAAGCGACTTATCCCCGCCGTGTCTCGGATCTATATCCAGTGCAATCCCGAAACTAGTCCCTGTTGCAATTCCGATATTGGAGTGAGGATGGGACTGCCAAAACTGACGAATGCGCTCCTCATCCGACGTAGCGTCTTTCACCCCGTTTTTCGTCATCGGGTGCTTTCCTGGCTGTGCGCACTGCGTGCCGCGCGAGCAGGAACACCCCTCCGGTCCTCTCACCGTATGCATCGGTACTACCGCTAAACCTAATTGCGCATACCTAACGGCAGCTTCGAGTGTGGTATTTGGCCTTTCACTTGCGGTGGGATTCATTCCACACCTCCGCGGTTGGAGCCCATTTCCTCAAGAATTTGGATTATTCGACGGGTTAGTCCTTTGTCACCAAAGGCGCGAAGAATACGCCCTCTAAGTGGCGGCCATGCTGGAGAATCTCCCATCTCCAATTCTACTGCATCAAGAACTGTTGATCGGCAAAGATCTATCGCAGCGCCAGCCTGCGCAATCTCAAGTTCAATTTTTTTCATTATTTTCGACTCCCGGCCGGAGTCGAAGAAAGAAGCAACCTTTTTGACTATCCATCCAACCCTCCAGCCACTCCCTAAATCGTTAACCAGTTACGCAGGCCACCACGACGATGCGTATTGCTCGCGTCTTGTTTCGTTGTTCTGATTTCTTGTTTAGGGAAGACCAGCGATGGGGGTTGTTGAGTTTATATGCTCACAACACACCTTGTGGATCTTGAGCAACTTCTTACCAGCGCCTGGCCCCAGAAGTCAATGGGAGGCTATTCTTTGCTCAAATCGAATTCGAATAGCTTCTTGATCGGCACACCGATCGTGTCTGCAACTCGAAATAGGGTCCAAGCCTGAACGTCAACGGAACCAGACTCAATACGGGACATCGTTGCCCTCGAAAGACCACCCTCTAAACAAACCTTGTCCTGGGAAAGTCCCTTTGATTCACGAATTCTCCGAATATTTGCGCCGAGACGTCGGAGGCACTCTTTCTTTGTCATGAAAAGAGTCTCCAAAGAAAAACAGCACCTTACGCTTCATATGCGAAGGTATTTTATACGGAGGTATCGTAAAAGAAGGTATTTCTTGACTTGCCGAGTCCAGTATTCTATCTATTGCACCGGACGCAAGGAGACCAACATATGGTTACACGCTTGAGAAAGCTCGGAGCAACAATACGTGCAATAGCAGTCGGAGCAGTAAACGTAATTTCCGGCATATTGCTTGTGAATATGGTGATCATAACGGCAATCGCGGTCTTTAACCTGCTTAGTCTGGCACCTCTCCTTCCCGCCGCTGCGGCAGATGTCTACGCTGAATCTACCGCCTGTACCAAAGTGAAGTTCATTAAACAGGTCGGCGGCTGCAACGCTTTGGGCCTTTGTAACGTCGAGTTTTCCGATGGTACCTTTGGAAGATCTAACAAAGCTGTTCGCGGAAATGCTGTTTGCGTAAAGCGCGGTAGTTGGTTCGGGGATTTCTTTCTCGGAACTTAAAAAATCGCGGCGGCCGAGCGAATATTACGCCTATGTTTTAACGACACCCCCCTCCCCCCGGGGTCCCGGTGCGCATTGCATTGAGGAACCGCTGCAATAGGACTGTGGAGCCGTCCCGACAGGTAGGCAATAAGCGGTGCCACCGAGGAATCATGCCTTGGGGAAGACTCGATCGGAACTAGCGGTGAGGAGCGCCCGTTCGGGCTCTACTGGATCGAAACCGACCCTTGGTCGTGGCTCCACCTCCCCAGATTCCGCTGAGATCGATCCAAATGCTGATCAGGTAATCTCGAATACAAATCCATCCAATGAAGACCGCCATGATTTGCGGGATCAGATTAGAAAGAGCTGTCGAACTTTCCATAAATGCTCTGCTTCGCGTATTCAAAACTGAACTTTTGAATACGATTTAATTTCAAAATTGAGGCCTTAATAATATTCATCTTTTCAGCTCGGAACCGCAGGGGTTTTGAATACACCGCTGCTCAAGGATTTCTGAACCGCTCCCACAGATACCCCCAGCTCCCGACCAATCCCTCGGAGCGAGACTCCTTTCGCACGAAGATGGTGTATCGCCTCGTCATCGCGCCGCCTAGGCCGCCCCAGCCGCGTTCCTTTCGCTTTGGCAGCTTTTAATCCGGCTCGAACCCGTTCTTTGATTAGCGCAGCCTCAAATTCAGCAAAGGCCCCAATGATATGAACCATCAGGCGTCCGGCGGCGGTCGTTAAGTCAATTTGATCCCTGAGACTGACGAACTGAATACCTATTTCGCTGAATTCCTGAAGCATCAGGATCAAGTCTTTTAGGCTTCTGGCAAACCGATCCAGCTTCCAGCAAAGAACAATATCAAACTTACGAGCGCGAGCATCGCCTTGCAATTCCTTCAGCAGAGGCCGGTTTCGATTGGTCCCCGTGGCCGTTTCTTCGTACACCCTGTAAACGTCCCACCCGCGAGCCGTGACGAATTCCATTAACTCGCTTACCTGCAGGTCCGTACTCTGATCTTCAGTGCTAACACGACAGTAAATGGCGACTCGGCTTTTACCCGGGGTCATACTTCGCTCCTTTGGCAGCGAGCCATATATCGGAGCGGATAACGTAAAGCAAATGTTTTACAATTGATTGTAGCGATACTAAAATGGCTTTATGCGCACCCTAAAAACGAAAAGCATCAAATTCGAACTGCCTCAACGACACTTCTGTCACGGCGAAAAGGAAATGACCTCGATACGGCTACACGTTAGCCTGAAGAGAGAGATCGAGGCACTAGCCGACAAATTCGGCTGGGATACGACGGACGTCATCGTTACGGCCCTAGATCAGTTCGTGCAATGGGCCAAGTCGAACAGAACAAGCTCCAGGGAGGCGCATGAGCGATGACCTTGCTTCTACTATACCGCCGACGATCAAGCCGATTGTAGACCTCATCGGCAGCTCTGCCATTCGCAAATCTGTGTATCGTGTTTCACCAGGACTATGGGAATTACCCGACGAAACGCTTTTTAGGACATTCAAGCCGTCAAATGCAGCCCTAGATTTACGCAAAGCCTTTTGGGACTTCGTGCCCCTGTCTTTAGCGCGAGGGGACAAAATAAAGATCTCCAAAATATGCGCCGCCACTTCATGTTCCTATGCCTGGGGATATGAACTCTTCACACAATCGCCCGAATTTATTGTGTGGCTATTTCGCCCGATTCGAAATCTTCGCGGACATGCGGAGCTAGAACTGCTTTCAGCGCTTTGCGACCGGGTTTCAGAAATCGCACATGCGCCCGTGATCGACGACAGAGGGCGGGTGCTATCCGGAAACGCCAAGGCAGTAATGCGGGCCGTGGACCTTCTTTGGCCGTTAGTCAGAGCCACACCCAGAAAATGACGCGCATCATCACTGGGGGCCCATTTCTTCATATTTTTAGGGTGCACGCGCAGCATGAAACGTACCCCGACCAACGCGCAGCAGTTGCGGCGATGCCGCTAGGGAACCGCCGGCTAGAATATCTCTATGGACTACTTTACCGGAATTATAGTTGTATTAGTCCAACCGCAGTGCGATTATAAGCTATTGAAATAACCGCACTATGGGGTAGCAGTGGAAGACATCAAAATATTATCAAAAGAAATAGTCCAGCTCGCGAGACTATCCCTAACGGGGTCCCGCAAAGATCTTGAGTTCTACATTCGCCGGCTTATTAGAAAAATTCAGAAATGGGACACCGCCGCTGCAGCCGAGCTAGCAGAGATTGTAAATCACCTGCCAAAGCGGTCCTCGGTCGTTCGGTCCAACGAGATAGATTCGATGCCCGTGGATAAAGATACGAGACTAAACCTATTAAAGGTTGATCCAAACCCATTCATTGAAAATGAGCCGATACTTTTAGATCGAATAACAAGTGAACTAGATGACATCGTCGCGGAACGAGCCCGCCTCGAAGAACTACTGCTCGCCGGCGCGGAAGCAACAAAGGCGGTTCTATTTGTTGGCCCCCCCGGAGTTGGCAAGAGTCTATCCGCCAAGGTGCTTGCTAGGAACCTAAAGTTACCCTTACTGACCCTTGATCTTTCTGCAGTGATGAGCAGCTTTCTTGGAAGAACAGGCAGCAACATTAGAAATGTTTTCGACTTTGCCAAAAGTTCAACGTGCGTTCTTTTTTTAGATGAACTTGATTCAATAGCGAAGAAGAGAGACGACTCTGCGGAAGTCGGCGAATTGAAGAGGCTCGTAACGGTTTTATTGCAGGAACTGGATGCATGGCCTGCAGACAATCTCATTATCGCGGCAACAAATCATGATGAGCTTCTTGATCCAGCCGTGTGGCGCCGCTTTGATAGGATTATTAGATTTCCAGCCCCCACAGAAAGTCAGGTCACTGAAATTATTAAATCCGAATTATCGGGATGGAAACAAGTTGGCCCAGACCTGCTAGCTGTGCTCGCGCTCTTGCTCAAGGACCAATCGCATTCAGAAATAATTCGAGAAATCAAAAACCTTAAAAAAACTACTATTCTAAAGGGCGGAGACTTCGATTCTGCGGCGGAGACCTATATCGCTTTGGCGATGAGCAAGTTAACTCATGAAGACCGAATCAACGTTGCGAATATCTTGCACAGAACTGGTCGCGCCTCACAACGCAAAATTAGTGAATTGACCGGAGTAAGCCGAGACACCATCAGGAAGAAGGCCGACCTAGGATCAGAAGCGTGACTTGAGAGGAGAACCTACTAATGGCAAATAAGAACTATCTATTTGGATTCGGCGAAAGATTGACGGCTCCTATTCCGCCTCCAAAAATAAAGCCCACGAAGTCTCATCCATATTCGATCGAAGATGCTGTTTCGCGCTTGGCGTCGCCACTCGAAAAAACAGTAGAATCTTTACTCAAGCTGCCACCACTTGCATGCCCCGATGAGCAGGTTGTTACCCCGGTAACAATCCATCCCAGCTACCTCTCAAAGAGCTATTTTCCGGAAACACTGCTTTGGGCATACGGTCTCCGCTCCGTTGGAAGTCGGCCAGCCAGAGTGTCTCCAGAAAAAGTCACACAAAAGAAAGTCAAGGACTCCTACTTAACGACAACGCTTTTTGTCGCCGGGAAAAAAGCAAGTTTTGAAAGTTTAGCGAACAATATTGTTTCCATCAAAGATCACGAAGTAGACATTTCGAAGCTTAAAGAGATTGATATCAAATGGCTGGAAGATTTTCGCAAAATCGAGGACATCCACCCATTTTATCCCGGAGAAAGGGTCAAGAGATCCAAGCAGACCCATGCGAACGAACGGCTCCACGAGGTGGCTATTCATTGCTCGGACGCAAAAGAGGACGGATTTATCTTGGATTCTTTTCTTCATTATGCGGAAAAACTCCACGTAGAGGTGGACATTGATCGACGCATTTTTGCGCAGGGGCTTTGCTTTTTGCCCGTAGAAGGCACAAAAACGGCGATGCTTTTGTTAGAGAGATTTTCATTTTTACGAGTCATCAGAAGAATGCCGATGATTGGCGTTAGGATCAAGCGAAGGAGAGCCAAAGGACATGTCGCATACGAATTACCCAAGGCGGCAGCTACTGATCTTTCAATCCGAGCTGCAATATTCGACGGCGGTCTGCCGGAGGATTCAAACCTATCCTCTTGGGTGAACTACAAAGATTTAGTCAAACATGATGATCCGGACGAGGAAGATTTTTCGCATGGTGAAGCGGTCACTTCTGCCTTTTTATTCGGTCCAATTGAAGCGGGGAAAACGCTGTCAGCTCCATTTGCAAATGTCGATCACTACAAAGTCTACGATCAGCAGCTGGACATTGACGAGGACCTATTTGACGTTCTTGAACGTGTCACCTCCGTTCTCAAACAAAAGGAATATGATTTCATTAACCTGAGCCTTGGACCACACTTGCCCATCGAGGATGATGATGTCCATGTTTGGACCGCGACATTTGATCAACTCTTAAGTGACGGTCAAACCCTCGCAACCTTTGCCGTGGGCAATGACGGTGATTTGGATCGCGAGTCTGGAAATGCAAGAATTCAAGTGCCCTCCGACTGCGTGAATGGTCTTGCTGTCGGGGCGTCCGATTCTACTTCCCCCGGGCAGTGGAGACGTGCCGAATATAGCTCCGTCGGCCCAGGAAGAGCCCCCGGTTTCATAAAGCCTGATCTCCTTGCTTTTGGCGGCTGTGAAAAGGAGCCCTTTTTCGTCGTTGACTCCAGGTTGGCTCGCAAAGCACAGGGGGAACTTGGCACTAGTTTTTCTTCACCTTTAGCACTTAGGGTTTCGGCGGGGTTACGCTCTACTCTGGGCAATAGATTGAATCCGCTTGGTTGCAAGTGCCTGTTGATTCATCACACTGATAATGGAGATTATCCCGCTATCGACGTTGGGTGGGGACGAATCTCAAATGAGATAGATGCGTTTCTCACCTCGGATGACTCAACTGCGAAAATAATTTATCAAGGCACGCTGGAGCCGTCGAAATATGTGAGAGCGCGGATTCCAATGATTACCGGACTGGACGGCCTTGTAACAATAAAAGCTACGTTCTGTTTTGCTTGCGAGATCAATTCACAAGAGCCGTCAAATTATACTAATAGCGGTTTGACGGTTACTTTTAGGCCAGACGTCAATGATCTGGAAAAAACGCAGACGTTCTTCAGCAGTGCAAAGCTGTTTCCCACAGAAAGCGACTTAAGGAATGACGCTCACAAATGGGAACCCGTATTACACAATTCGGTCAGAAAACGAGGAGATAATTTTAACGATCCCGTTTTCGATATTCATTATGTGGCTAGAGATGGTGCCTCTAAAGCAACGTCTGCGAAATCTATTCCTTACTCGCTGGCGATCACCGTGCATGCACCGAAAGAGCCAAATCTATATAATAAAATTGCCCAGAAATATCGAACACAGCTGGAAATCTTGCAACCAATCGCAATCGAAATTCAACGCAATCTAAAAGGATAAATGGACGACCAGTACCTCGCTGCAAGCTTTTCACGCAAAACTCAAAGGGTACTCCCGGGGAATTACTCAGTTGCTCTTGTAAGGTCTCGCATCAAGACCATCAGCTCTGATTTCAGTCTCCTCAAATTGAAGCGTCCGAATGAGAATTATTTGCGCAATGTATATTCCGCATGGGTGCCCTTTTGCATTTACAAATCTCCTCAGTCGGTTTTAAATCATGGAAAGCATTGGATAATCTACGGAGACCCAGGTGCAAGTGAGAGTCTTATCCCCATTATTTCAAACAAAGGTCCTGCAGAGCGAGCTTCGCGCCTTCGCTTTTCCGGAGGACTTAGAGCAGAGGCACAAAGTCCTTCTTCCTTGGCTAAAGGCGCTTCGCAGCGGAACCCTAGATGAAGTCAAGGAGGTGTCGCTGCATGGAGACTTTCTGCACGACATTTTCCAAAAAGTATTGGGATACCGCTCCGTTGTCGCCGGAGAGGGACAAACTTGGGAGGTTCATGCGGAACAGACCATCTCCGATGGCGGAGGAAGCGCTGATGGCGCATTAGGCATCTTCACAGCAGTTTCCGAGAAGAAAGGCTCCTCCCCAAGGCTGTCCGGCCAGATCCTTGCACCGATCGAACTGAAAGGAGCTGCAGATGATCTCGATCGACCGTCCCCAGGAAGAAGGGAGAGCGCAGTTGAACAGGGATGGCGTTACGCAAATCACGCCCGTGACTGCCGTTGGGTCCTAGTTTCTAATTACCGCGAGATCCGCCTTTACCACACGAGACGCACACCTGCTCTGGCCGAAGTATTTATGCTGGAAGAACTTGCTGAAAAAGAAGATCAATTCAAGAAATTCTACTTTTTGCTATCCAGGGACCGATTCCTGCCGGCTCGGGAGACACCTAGCTCACAATCAAAGACAGACCAGTTACTCACTCAATCAGAGCAGGCAGATGAAGACCTCACATCCGAATTTTATACTGAGTACAAAGAATTGCGCCTGCTGCTTGTGAAGCATTTTCTAACATCTGCCCCACAGGACATTAAGGACCGGAATCATCAAGTCATCGAACGGGCGCAAAAGGTTCTCGACCGCATCTTGTTCATAGCGTTTGCCGAGGACAAGGGTTTGTTACCCAAGCAAACCCTTGCGAATGCATATATCCACAAAGATCCATATAAACCTCGGCCAATTTGGGACAACTATAAGTCTGTTTTTCGCTGGATCGACACCGGAAACAAGGAGCAAGCAATTCCCGGTTACAACGGTGGACTATTTCGCTTAGACCCATTGCTCGATGAGGCATTAACGGTTCCCGATGACATTTGCTCACGCATGAAGGATGTTTCCCGATTTGACTTCGATACGGAAATTTCAGTCAACATACTCGGTCAGATCTTCGAACAATCAATTACCGATCTCGAAGAATTGCGTGCGATCAGCGAAGGGCGAGAATTCGACAAAAAGAAAGGAAAGAGAAAACAGCAGGGGGGTATTCTACACCCCGCCATTCGTCACACAGTATATTGTGAATCAAGCTCTTGGCGGATATGTTCGATCCAAAGAAGCTTTAATACGAACTGAAATTGGATTTGAACAGATCCCGGCTTCAGCAAAGAAGAAGAAACAAATTGCCGAGATTCAGTTTTGGGAGCGATACCGAGACACGGTACTCAAAAGGACCCGCATACTAGACCCCGCGTGCGGCTCTGGAGCGTTCCTAATTGCTGCGTTTGATTTTCTCTACCGCGAGTACTCAAGGGTAAATGAGGCGCTAGCTGCGCTCAAAGGCGGCCAGCACAGTCTCTTCGATCTAAACACTACAATTCTGACAGAAAATCTCTTTGGCGTAGATCTCTCCGAAGAATCAGTCGAAATCACGAAACTTTCCCTTTGGCTAAAAACTGCCGAGCGGGGGAAGCCCCTTACCGCCCTGGACGATAACATCAGGTTTGGAAACTCTATTGTTAGCGATTCATCAATCGCCAAAGAAGCATTCAACTGGACGAAGAACTTCTCGAAGATATTAAACTCCGACGGAGGTTTTGATGTCGTGATCGGAAATCCGCCTTATGTCCGACAGGAGGCGCTAAAGCCCTTCAAGGGGTATCTTGAAGAATGTTATTCCTCTTATTCAGGTTCAGCAGACCTCTATGTTTACTTTATAGAAAAGTCCATAGAGCTTCTGCGTCCGAATGGATATCTCAGCTTCATCGTTACTAATAAATGGTTGAAGGCCGCCTATGGTGAGCCCCTGCGAAGCTTCCTATCAGACCAATCTGTCGCCGAGCAGATCATTGATTTCGGTCATGCACCAATTTTTAAGGATGCTGACACATTTCCCTGTATAGCAACCTTCAGAAAGAAAGAGAAAGCAGAGCACGACCATCCAGTAACCGTTGCATATATCCCGCGTGAGAAATTGCCGGAAATTAATCTGTCTCAGTTTGTTAGACAAGAAAGCAACACAAAGCCGTGGTCTGCATTTGGGGCCTCCCCGTGGAGCGTGGACTCACTGGAGGTAGATCAGCTCGTCTCTGACCTATTTAAGAGAGGGAAACCTCTAAGCGTCTTTGCGGGAACTGACGTTTGTGCTGGCATTAAGACTGGTTTTAACGACGCCTTCTTGATTGATGACGACACTCGCACAAAGCTAATTGCATCAGATCCAAAATGCGCCGAAATTATTAAACCCTACCTTCGGGGAGAGGACATTCAGCGTTGGAGCTCTTCAGGGCAGGGGAATTGGATTATTCTGCTTAGGTCTTCCGGCGATTTCGAATGGCCTTGGAGCACGGCAAAAAACCCAGAAGCCGAATTTGAAAGGACCTACCCGTCGATATATGGCAGATTTGCCGCCTTTCGCAAGGAACTCAACGATCGCCAAGATCAAGGAAAATTCTGGTGGGAGTTGAGGCCGTGCGCTTTCTATGACCATTTCAAAAAGCCAAAAATTTTCTACCAGGAAATTCAGTTTCACCCGTGCTACTCCATCGGGCGCGGCGAAATGCTCACAAATAACAAAGTTTTCTTCTTTCCATCGGATGATCTCTACTTACTTGCGGTTCTTAACTCCCCTCTAATGTGGTGGTTGTGCTGGCGCTATTTACCGCACATGAAAGATGACGCTCTAAGCCCCTCTGCGTATTTGATGAAAGCCTTACCCATCGCAGATCCCGGAAAACTTCGCCCTCAAATAGAACTCCTTGTCTCTCAACTCATCGAGCGGGTCGGCGATGACGCGCAGAAGGCGATGACGGTCTCAAGGTGGGTAAAGAGCCGTTTTGAAATTGTCAGCGACTCAAGTCTAGGCTGGGCGGCGATGAATGTGGACGAGTTTATTGGCGCCATCAAGAAAAGGGCGCCTAAACAATTGCGCAATTTTTCGCCTAAAGTAATTGCTGAGCTAGAGCGTATTCACCGAGAACAGCTGCTTCCACTTAAGGAGAGCGCAACCGCTACCGCACTGCTCGAACAGGAGATCGCAGCCCTGGTCTTGAGTGCGTACAAAATGACAACAAAAGAGGTAGCTCTCCTAATGGCGTCCCTGCCTCCAAGAACTCCGATAGCCTCGGCTTAACAGGTGAATTGTTTATCTCTTCTTCCTAAGAATACCGAACCATTCCCGAACCAAGGGTAGCTACAAAGGGGTTGCCCGGTATCTCTCAGTATCGGAACTCAGTGCCCTAAGTTGTTGATATTGTGAATTTCACATTTCACATCAGGAGCTTGGCGCGGGGTCTAATCGCGCCCTCCTCCTGAGCCATTTAAAATACCCCTCGTTGAAAGTTAAATCTTTCCGGGGGGTTTTGCTTTTTATCCTTAGGCAATTTTAGTTTTGAGAGCAATTTGAGAGCAAATTCAGATCCGCAGCATGGACAGCTTTTCATCCATCTGCTTCTGAACCTGGATCACTTTCTCGTCTCTCACTTTCGTGTACTTCATCGTGGACCGGATATCCCTCTGGCCAGCCATTTTAGCAGTCAGGAGGAGGTCCTTGCTGTGGTCATAGAACTCCGTGAGGGAGGCATGACGGAGCAAGTGAGTCGCCCGGAAGGGCAAACCCGCACGTTGAAGGGCTTGGGTGTATCGGTACTCGATTTGTCGGTAAGTGAGGATTTCCCCATCTATCAGGAAAAGAAGTCCCGAGCGCACCCCTGATTTGAGAATCCATTCTTTAAAGACTCTGGCGGCCAGGTCACCCATGGGGATCACCTTCCCGCCATTCGCCTTGGAACCATCCACCAACTTTGTCTCGAATCCCCTGGCTCTCGGCCACTGGATCTTCTTGTTGATGGCGATGCGGTTCCTGACGAAATCAAAGTCCTCGTAATGAAGGGCTGCGGCTTCCTGCACACGGCAGTAAGTCGCGTACTGCATGAAAGCGAGGTAATAGACCACCTCGCAATCAAATTCGATACAGACTTGCTTAAGAGCATCCATGAACGCTTGGAACTCACCCACAGTCAGGTCCTTGGAGATTTTCATCTTCTCTTTGACCTTGAGCATGGGCTTGTGGTCCTTCAGAAAGGGCAGCCGGTAATTCCGGTTGTACCGTGACGCGTAGAAGTTGAGGATTCCACGCAAGACACTGAACTCGTGCTTATAGTCGCAACGAGTGGCGTGTCCCCTGGCCAGGTACTCAGGCTTTCTGATCTCGGCTATCCAGCGGTCAATGTCACTCGGACTGATCTTCTCGACCGGCATATTCCAGAACAGTCTGAAATGTTGCAGGTACGACTTGTACCGAATCTGAGTCGAAACATTCTTGCTGGGCAGCCAGACCTCTTGCCAGACCTTCACGACCTCACCAAAGAGCATCCCAGCTTCCGCGCTTGTGCGCTCTAGCTTGGGTTCTTCGTGAACTTTCCCCTGATACTGTGACCGAAGGTAATAGACCTTGGCTTGCGCCAGAGTATCGAAGTACTTGCTCATCCGCCTGAGGACTCCGTTTCCTCGCTTTTCCATTCGGAAAGCACGAAACCGCATCCCTTTGGCGGGTTCTTCCCATTTCTGGAGTTCCTCATTCCAAAGCAGAATGCGGAACACTCCGGGGCAGTCTGTTAGTTTCTCAAGTCTTCGTTTCACTTCACTTCTCTTTCCTCGATCCATTGATTGAGGGAGCTGACGCGAAACCGAATTGCACGATCGCCGACCAGGACAAAGGGGATATGCCCTCGTGCCTTGAGCCTGCGAAGGTACACCTCGGACACTGAGAGATACTGAGCAGCTTGTTTGTAGCTTAGGAGTTGGTTTTCAAAGAACAACCGATCTCCTGCGGGACAATCGGCGAATGCAAAGTCGTTATAGCGCACTTCGTCCCCATTCTCGAACCAGCTTTTCCCGAACAGGCCGAAAGCTCCAACCCGCAACCAAGCAGCTTGTGGGCGTGGGCTCTTGGCTGGTTGCTTGCGAGGATTGGTAGGGGCTCTCGGCCTGTGGGTTTAGGCTCTGGACCATGGACCATAGGCCATTGGCACATTGCCCAAGCCGTTGCGGTGGGTGTAGTGGATGCGCGGTGTACTTATAGCTCACAATAAGTTCCCTTAATCGCAACAACGTTACTAAAGAGATTCTTTGTCTTTCGCGATTCCTTCGTGTCTATTTGAACAACCAGTACGCGAGTCATCAGAAGGTCCAGATCAATTTCGCCACTGTCGGGAGGATGGCCCATAGCTGCCTCAAACCACTGATAAAGCTTTGAGTGGCTCGAAAAGGTCTCATAATGAGCATTCAAGAAGGCCGATGCCTTTTCTCCCTGAAGCTGGCCGTCGGTGACCTCGAACGTAAGATGGAGGCCTAGCCGACCCGCAACGAACTTGCTCGCTTTGACTTCGATAAGTCTCGCCCGATAGTCCCCCGGGGGAATCAGTACCTGCCGTTGTCCAACTTTGAATTTCATCCAATCCCCTTTCCCAAGCTAAGAAAATTCCGAGTGGGCCCCGGCACGGCGTCTCAAGTTCTCGTGTTTCCGATTAAAAATGAAACTGAACGAGCCCAGGTCCGAACTACACCTCGAAAGCTACAGGCTGTTCACAAGGATAGCGGGGGGTACTAAGAAAAAAATTCTTGAGCTTATTCCCGGTCCCAAAACGTCACCGAGTTTGCGACCGGGCTCGTTCTTTCAAAGCCAGAGACGTGTATTGAAGAGCGACTTTTCCTGTCAGCTCCATCGAACGACGCTCAGGAAAGAAACCTAAATACAATTCCGCGAAGAACAAGTTCTTGTTTCGTAAATTACCCAAGACCTTGCTCCCAGGAATAAGGAAATTACAGACGAAGTGATCTTCTGGTCCTCGCTCTCGAACTTTTCTGAAGTTACGCAGAAGTCGTGACAAAGTTGCGGGAGTATTTGCTGCCTGAAGTTCCGGAATTGAGACTTTCCGCAAGAATCCAAATTTTCTTTTGGGAAAGCTTTGCTTCCAAAGTGAAAACGCAACCTGCTCCAACAGCTCGGCTTCACGCTTTAGTCCATCTGCTCGCAATTCTTTACTTAGGCTTTGCAGTTGCTCGACCCGACGATCATTTCTGGAAAAAAGATCAGAGAAAGCTTCGGGGAGCCCCTTCACGGTCAGGTATTCCAAAGAAGTCGCAAGAAACTTTTCAAAATGGGGAAGAAGATTCCGCCTAAATTCGGGACTTAATTCGAATTTCACTCCGACTCTCTCTAGATGACCACATGCGCTCATCAAGAAAACCTCGGGATCCAATTTGGCCCGATTAAGAGCCCGTTGAACCTCGACGAGCTGAGGAGATAACTGCGGGCGCAGCTTCTCGGCTTTTCGTGCATTTTGTTTGAGGTTGGCCGACCTACCCACACAGGCTCTATACCGAGCACTTCCACTTAGGTCAATTCGAGCCTCACATATAGAGCTTATTGTAAACCGGTCGAATACTCAGTGGAGGCATTATGAAACATCTCCTATCACATCGACAGCAACGGTTTGTGGATCGCTATCTTATTCACCTAGATTCAACGCGTGCGGCCCAGGAGGCTGGGTATCGTGCTGGATCTGCACGTAACCAGGCACACAGAATGATGAAAAATGATGACATCCGAAATGCAATAGATACAGCAATAGAAGCACGCTCCGAACGAACTCAAATTACCCAGGATCGTGTGCTGAAGGAGCTCGCAGTCATTGCGTTTGCTCGAATCTCTGATTTTGCGGACTGGACGGATCAAGAACTCACAATCAAAAGGTCCGATGAAATCTCACCCGAGCTTACGAGCGCAATAAAGAGCCTAATCATTCAAGCAGACCGACAGTCATCCCGTAAATCAATTGCGTTACACGACAAGCTCCAGTGCCTTGAACTGCTTGGCCGTCACCTCGGAATGTTCAACGGGGGCTCTTCCAATTCCCAGGAGTCTAGGCCTGAGCTTCTTCAGCGATTGAGTGATTATTTTAAAAAAAAATCGGGAGCACCAGATGCCGCGAATTCAAAGTAGAGATCGGCGAATGCCTTTGCTGGCCTGCATAGCAGTTTTTCTTCTCCCAATCGAAGCCCGTGCCGAAATGTGCGCCCTTCATTTCAGTAATACCGATTGGAAACCACTCCGATTAGTTACTCTTCCTGAGCCATTACTCTCATTCGAAGAGGTCTATTTGCCCATTTCCTCAAGATTTAAGCCCATCGCACCAAATTATGTCCCATTTCATAGACTTAGCGGGACTTTCAACTATGGCGTGCACGAGCTTTTTGTTTTATATATCCGTCATTCGTAGAGTTTGGTCTGCAGACACAGTCAATTACTTCATGTGACCTTCCTAAAGAAGGAATTAACAAGGAAGTAAATTAGTGAGGTCGATTATGGTGAGCTCCGGAGCTGCAATACTCAAAAAATCAACAGTACTGCCGTCCGGAAGTAGCAACGAGCTCATAAATTCAATTAAGAAGCGCGTTACACGTGAATTGGTTTTTGCTGTTTCAGGCCAAATTGGGTCAGGCAATTCACTCACCACAAAGAAATTGGAAAAATACCTACTTGCCTATGGATATACCGTTCACCACATCAAACTCACTGATTTAGCGGAAAAAGTAAAAGTTCCCGAGATGCCTTTCACCCCAATCAACAGACAAGCGGCTAGCGAATCCCAAAGAGTCGAATCGCTTCAGAACCATTGTGACAATATCCGATTGCACTACGGTTGCGCTGCCCTCGCCCAGCTCGCTGTTCTGAACATTTCTAACATACGACTAGAAAAACTCGGGAGCGTGGGCAAAAAGGAGGATCTGAAATTTGCGTACATTATTGATTCCCTCAAACACCCTGACGAGGTACGACTCCTCAGACAAGCATACCGGACTTCCTTCGTTCTGATTGGGATCGAAACCCCACAAGAGTTAAGAAAGGCTCGGCTAACCTCAAAAAAAGGATTTTCCGAGAATGACTTTACCAAACTGTCGATGAGAGACAAAGATGACGACGAGAAAGTGCATGGCCAAAAGGTCTCTTTGACTGTCGAACTATCAGACATCTTTCTCCGAAACGATTGCGACACAGAATCGCTGCTCGAAAACAAAATTGAACGTTTTACAAAATTGATCGTGGGCACAGAGGTTGTAACACCAACCATTCACGAATCCTCAATGTATGCGGCTTATTCGAATGCTGCACGAAGCGGGTGTCTCTCCAGACAAGTTGGAGCCGTAATTATTTCTAAGACTGGTGAAGTCATCGCAACCGGGACAAACGATGTGCCCGCATTCGGCGGGGGGCAGTATACCTGCGAGTTAGAACACGATGAACGCTGTTATAACAAAGGCGGCGAGTGTTACAACGACTCAGAAAAGAAACAACTTTACAAAGAAATTTATGCATCCCTACTAAGCGAAGCGCTCGTTGATCCAGCAAACGAAAAAAGTGTTTTACGAGTTCTGAAGAACTCAAGAATCAAGGGACTGATAGAGTTTTCGCGCGCTGTTCATGCGGAAATGGACGCTATCATAAGCCTAGCAAGAAGGCCCGGCGCGTCCCCTGTTGATGGCGCATTATACTCCACTACTTACCCTTGTCATTCTTGTGCCAGGCATATTGTTGCAGCTGGTATTAAGACGGTTTTTTATATAGAGCCATACGCGAAGAGCCTCGCGACAAAGCTGCATCTGGACTCAATCTCCAACTACGAACGAGACACTAGCAAGGTCCGTTTTTTACCTTACGAAGGAGTCGCCCCCCAGCGATATTTAACATTGTTTCAAGCAATCGGACGAAAGAAGAAGGAAAACGAGGGCGGAAAAGGAGATCTAGAGACACCGCTGCCGAAACTTTTCTTAAACCTTGACGATTTTTACGACATCGAATTAAAGATTATTAAAAACGCAGAAGATATCGGCCTTGTAAATTCAGGCGCGGCGAGAGTATCATAGATATGAGAATGCAAAAAAAGAAGCCCACTTCAAATCAGGTATATCACGATTTGCAGTTTTGCTTTGATTTCCGCAACCCAAGCACTCATTGCGGTGAAGGGGCTGTCGCAAAAAATGTTTGCAGTAAAGTCATTCTATTCTCCGAGTATTCCTTAAAGCGTTCCCTTTTAGATCAATTCAAACATCTACCAGAACTAATCCAAGCTGCTCGCCAACGGATCACCTGGTAAAACCTCGCCCAATTTAGGTGACACTTAAATTCAATAGTGTTCCCCTGCTTGAGCTGGTCTTCCAGACACTCACTAATGTGAGCCACTGCTCTTTGCGCGGGTGAGTAAAAAGTTTTCACATTCTGAGCGATCAATCACCGATTTAATGCAGAGCGTTAGTAAATCCTCAGACGCAGTACACGCATGCGGATTGCCAGCCTCTTAGGAGACGAACTGATCGATGGCGACCTAGATTGTACATAGTACGTGACAATCAACCCCGCCCGCAGTACATCGTGCGACGTTGTATTACGGAGCACTACATTGACCACCACGCGCACGATCCGGTTCAAAGCAGACGAGGCAGCCAGAATTGAACGTTTTCTTGCCAAGAATCCGTTTCTGGATTTCTCCACGCTGGCACGACTCGCCATTGATCAGTTTATCCATGATCCATCTGTCCAAATTCGCGGCCTAAGAACAACGCCGCAGCACACAAGCCACGAGGAAGCCGCCAACGGCGCAGGGGAGAAGCAATATGGAATCACATAATTTGCCAATCGATCGCGAATCTGAAACCAAAGTAATTCCCATTAGGCGTATTCTCGACTCGTCCAGCAGCGGAAAAATCTCGCATCAGCGTCCGAAGCGAGGTTTCGACGGCCCCATCTCCGGCCGAATGTGGGAGAAGGTCACGGAACTCAACTCAGCGTATCCCGACACCTTCAATTGGCAGATCTACGATGACATTGCATCACGCTATGAGCAGCAGCCGCGTGGCGGAGTCGTCTTTAAAACGACATTCAAGCTAATCAATCACCACACAAGCTGTACTCAATGCCATTACGCTCTCGAACTGGACACGTACGGCCGCGGTTGCATCCACGACTGCAC
The DNA here is from genome assembly GCA_001770175.1 of Bdellovibrionales bacterium RIFOXYD1_FULL_55_31. Taxonomy (GTDB): domain Bacteria; phylum Bdellovibrionota; class UBA1018; order UBA1018; family UBA1018; genus XYD1-FULL-55-31. The sequence goes on from MEQK01000072.1 coordinate 25,576, forward strand.
CTACTGCTACGCTAAAGAACTACTCCTCGGTCGAGGATTTTGGAATCGACCGATGCCCTTCCCCGTTGATTTGGCAGAGCTCCGCAAGCAGTTTCACAGAGCATTCGAGACCGACGAACAGTCCAAATGGAGCGATCTACTGCGACGCCGAGTCCCGATACGCATTGGATGCATGAGTGACTCGTTCATGTGGATGGACTACAAATATAAAGTAACGCTCGAAACTTTAAAGATGCTCAGGTTTTACAAATATCCGTATATCATTGCTACCCGGTCCGACCTGGCGGCGCACGACGATTACATCGCAGCAATGGATCCAGAACTAGCCTCAGTTCAATTCTCGTTAACGGGGACCAACGAAACATACACGCGCATTGTCGAGCCGGGCGCCCCTTCGCTAAAACGCCGACTCGTTGCTCTTAAAAAGCTCGCCGAGGCAGGATTCTGGACTACTGCTCGCCTGAACCCCCTGTTTCCCACATTCCCAGATGGTTACTTTACTGACCCTCAATCTGTAACGACTCGCTTTGGCTCGCTCGCAAACGCGCCCAGGTTCCCGCTCTTCGAAATCGACAAACTAGACGAATTCATCGAAGACCTGGTCAACCACAAGGTGCCCACATTGATGCCAGGATTCGTGAGACTATCGACTTTTGCGATAAGAGCTATCTCTAAATCATGTAACCTTGATTTTGGGTCCTTTTTTAAACCTGAATACTGCAAAAAAAGTGACGATCGCCACTACAGCGACTCTGAAATCGCGTACTACTATAAACTCATCCAAGACAAGTGCGCTCGCCGCGGCATACGTTTCACAACGTGCTATATAGGCAATGGAGAAAAGGACTATTACCAATATCAGGACTTATGGACTAACAAGACTGACTGCTGTGATGCTCTCGGAAACGTGCCGAGGTTTGCAACAACATCGCAGTCTATAGACTGGAATACTCGATTCCAGTTCGCTACTAATAAGACGTTAGCTACAGCAGCCCTCGAACAAGAAAAGCTCCATAAAGTAAAATACAAACACATTCTAGAAAAGTATCACACAAAGGATACGAGTCGCCCTGGCTTGACGACTGCGTTGAAGAGCACATCAAGAACCAGCGCGCCCACACAAAAAGGGGAATTGAAGTGATATCCAAACTCGCAGGAATACATGTTCAGTGGCCAATTAGCACACTGATTATTGACGGCAAAAAGACGATCGAAACAAGAACGTACCCTCTTCCGGCGAAATACATCGGGGTGCCACTTGCCTTAGTAGAAACACCAGGCAAACAAGGCAGGTTCAAAGCAAGGCTGATCGGCGTTATTCAGTTCGACAACTCCTTTCAGTACAACTCTCGTCGCGACTTCTACAAAGACAGTCAGCGTCACTGCGTCACCCCAGAAAGCCCTTGGAGATGGGTGGATAACAAGCCCAAATTCGGTTGGCCGGTTCGAGTACTCGAACGATTCAAGTCTCCGAAAGCAGCCCCAAAGAAGCGCGGAATTATCTTTTGCAACAATTGCGAAGTCTAAGCAACCTTCTGGACATGCTTCAGGATATATTCTTCGGGATCTAGCGAGCTTTCTTCCTGACACCGAAATTCCCGAACAATTCTATTGAGGGCTTGGCGATTCACAAACCCAAGATCGCACAACTCGCGGAACTCGTCTTTAGTGATCCCAGTCACTACACGGAAGAACTCCGATTCGTTCGTTTCGATAACATGGTCGATCTTATGCTCTCGGAATCTCGTCATATAGATAAAATCGCCCATACAAATTGCCAGACGCTTAACCTGGGTCGCAAACCACCTCTTCCGCGACTGTTTTTCCCTATCTTCATCTGATTCAATGAATTCTTCGTTTTCAGCGGCGATCTCGTCTTCGTCTTTTTCGCGATCCTTCTTCATCGCCTGGAGCTGCTCAGCTTCTTTACCTATTTTCAGAAAGTCTTCCATGCCTCCAACATCTTGTGTTCTGTACCCCTTTACCCGTTTGAGCGCATCCAGCAGATGCGGATACATCTCCAGGTGTTTCAATGAAATAAAACTTACAAGCGCATCACTCGTAATTCGCTTGGCCAAGGAAAGTCGCGAACCAGTAAAATTAATGGCTTCAAAGATATCCTTCGATGTAGTCTTGTCGCTCGTCAAATTCCCTTCAAAGAAACGCTTAATATCGAGCGTGTCGCACAGACCATCGGTAACCTTTTGAATGTTATCATTGCGAACACTGATCGCGCTATCTTGCTGATCCAACTGATCCGCCAAGGCATCCGCGTAATGAAAAGTGAGTCTCAAGCATCGCGATATTGCGAAATCAAAAACCCAAGCCTTCGGTTTTACAACCAGCTGTGTCTCGCTGTCGTACCAGGCAGATTGGACTCGAAATATCGCCTGGTAATAACTTTCAGGCGAGCTTACGTCGTTCAATATAAGGATTGAATCCCATTCTTTAATGGTCACTCCTGTAAGAAACCGACGCACGGTCAGAGTTATGGTGCCGAATCGAGATGGATTCTCGATGGTATGCCGAATCTTTGACTCAACCTCTTGTTTGTCCTTTACGAGCTTCAACGAATCGTCTTGCCCCCCTTCATCAGCGCACCCAGCAGCATTTACAATTTCGAAATTACTGAAGTATGGATGCGCTTTCAGCTTCTTTGAAAGCGCCTTTACCGAATCAACTCTATTGAGCCACCATACAGAATGTCGTTTTACAGGGACCCCTAGGACTTCGCCTAACTTTCCAAATATTGAAATTGCTCGAGCATCGTGAGTACGCTTGCAAAGGCCGTCCAGAAAGTGCCCCACAGCGTCTTCATGAACGAACCGTCCAGAAGTAACCCGAAACAGCTCGTTGAGAGAAAAATCAAGATCGTCTGTAAAGAAAGTTTCGGCTTGCGCCTGAATGTCCTCATCTGTGATCTCAATTGTTGAAACGTTAAGATCGGGCATCATGCGGTACACCTCGGGTCCGTCACCGCCTGGGAATCGCTCGACCTCATTTTTCTTATTCTGCTGTTCGTCTAAATAGCTGTATGTAAATACTTGTTCAGCACAAAAGTCTTCTTCTTGTATCAAACGAAACGGAGTCCCCGACAGATCCAGACGCTTCGACCAGTTAAGAGTATCGATAATATACTTAGCTCGTTCCGTTCTACTCCCGAAGTGCACCTCATCAAAAATGACCAGGTCCCAAGACGTGTCTACAACCTTTTTCAATCTGCGCTTCGTTGTTCCGTCCGCATTAATGCTCAAGTCTTGTAATGAAACGCAAACGACTAACCGCTTATCGGGTGATGGAAACTTACCGTCATCGCCAAGGCTGGCTTCAGTAGGATTATTTTCATTTCTACGCCCCCGAATACCGCGCCAACCTTCAAAATCGATGTGATCGTTAACGACGTCCAACCACTCCCCTATCACCTCGGGCTTGTAGGTAATCACAAGGCACCTGCTGGCTCCAAGCGCCTTTGCTATATGTATTCCAGTAAAGCATTTTCCGAACCGCATTTTGGCATTGAGCAAGAACCGGTCCTGGTGAGCTGCGCCCTCTATCACTTCTGTCGCATACCCTTTTTCGAACCATCTCAACGCTTTCTCAACCGCGGCCCTTTGCTCAGATCGCAGCGAGTAGCCATAAAGACGTCCTGATCCATGAACGACCTCATTGTAAGCCCGTCGCACATCATTCGGAGAGGCTACAAACCACTCATGTCCAACACTATCGTCAACACGCGATACACCATTTCTAATTAGCTGTTGGTGAATATGGTGATCCGTTACACCTTCGGGTAACGGATCAACAAATTTGATGATCGGTGGCTCTGGATTACTTGTGCCGAATTGCTCAGCAATTCGCTGTATATGCCTTCCCCTAAGACAGTGGCCGACCTTAACGTAGCCCTTCTTTTCATAGGCTTTCGTTGTATATACGTACAGTTCCAGTAGGTCTTGCACCTCCATTACGACCACTCTTTAACTTTCTTCTTAATGTGCTCGCGTTCCTGCTTCGTTAGCTGAAAGCGATCGAAGAGAAGCTCATCGGTCCACTCGGTATTCATATCGACCAGCGGCACCCAGTCCCACCTATCTTTGGGGATGTCTTGGGTCACTTTGCGGAGCCCGAGCAGATATCGTGCAAAATCCGTTTGCAGATACCGGACGAATCGCTCAGCCTCTTTCATTGTTTTGAACGAACCAACGACGTTATACGTTTCAGTTGTAACCTCACCCTTTGTGATCAGGAATATTTGATCCTTAGGTATTGTTACTCGACGGACACCCAGCTTCGACCCTGGTGCGTAGGCTCTTGGAACAGCGACTTTGTACTGGTCAATTTTATCCTCGTTCTTTGTGATCTCCGATCGCCGCACGTATCGAATCGATCTTCCTTTTGAATAGCAGGGAATCGCATCGGCAGCCCGAGAACTGGCCTCGTCATTCTTTTTAAAGTGGTCCGTCGGCAGTCCAAACGGCTTTCTTGTCCAGGCGATCTCTGAAACATATTTCCCGTGCCACGCGGCCTTCAGCTTTTCGACGAGATCATAGCTTCTCGGATCATCCAGGATAATATCGTGCTTCTTTAGATCCACGACACTACTCGCTTCGCCGTCGTGGAACATTACACCCCCTTTATGATCAGCCTTGTAGTGAAGGAAACAGATGCCACCAAGCACGTCTACGGTCGGAAATACTGACTTTGAGTTCTTAAAGTGGTGTATTGCCTTGATAGTCGATGAATTGATGATTCTGTCTCTAAAGGAATCGACTCCCTTGCCAGATGTGAACCATCTCGAAGGTATTACCAACGCGAACTCCGTAATCGATGGCGCATCCATCAGCGCTTCTACGAATAAATTATAGATTGCCGTAGCACTACCTCCGAACCCGCCGTCTGATTCTTGGTACGGCGGATTTCCAACAGCAACTATACGAGCGTTTGATCTAGATTTTCGGATGAATTCGATCATATTCTTCAACTCCGTTTCGAAACAGTCTCTTTTTAAACGTCCGTCAGTCTCTGAGACATAATTGCCACACCTAATTTGTGCGGCGACTTTGGGGTTGTGTGAATTGATATTTCCATAGAACGTACGCTTACTAAGCAAATAGTGGCGCTCGTCCGGGGCGACGGCATAATAACGTCCGCTATAGAGCTCATGGAAGATTTCGCGCTTAGTGGTAAGCTGCGGGTGCTGGGTTTTTGTGAGAAGGCATGATCGCAGCGCAGCCGCAAGGAGAACCTCTCCCGCCTTGCAAAATGGATCCAAAAACACTGTCTTTTCATCGCTAAACACCGAGGAATCGAAGCAAGAAACCAGCTCCACAGCCTTTTCCATCAGCATGATCGGCTGATCTCGTCCCTTGGTGTTCCCAAGAATATCTACGACATGCGAATCGGGCTGAACCTTCAGGGCGGAGCTCATTATGCCACCCCAGCTTTCCTGTCTTTGCTGCCATCGAATACTTTCTCAAGAATGGATTGTGCAAAATGGAATTCCTCAAATCCCTTCTTTGCGCCTTCGTTGCGCAACTTAGAGAGGAAACGATTCGCCCTTGTAAAGAGGATCGGAACAGCTTTTTCTCTGTCAGAGTTTTGAAAATACTGACACCAGTCATTGGCGAAATTTACGGGCTTATGTCCGTGGTTAGCAATCCACTCGGCACCGAGCCTCGTCTTTGAGGCTTGAGCAGGCGCGAAACCTGAAGTTGAGAGAGATGACAACGCCTCATTCTCTTGGACCTGCCATACTAACGTGCAAATTACATGGGTTAGGTAATCTGACATCTTAGTGGTCCGCAGCTGAACGCCATTAGTTACGAGATGCCGAATTACGTGTTCGAAAAGTCTGTGCCTTGCGTACGATATATTAAGAGGACAGATATCTACTGCCCAGAGCGTATTTAAGGCGGTAGCAATAGCGCACAGCACTGGCTCCCTCTCACGCTCTTTAAGAAAATGATCCGTGAGTGCATCTATGCGTCTCGCTAAGATGGGAACAGCAATATTTCCATGACCAACGCTTGGTTCAAAGAAGATGGTATTTGGATCTGCCCATAACTTCTTTTCAAACAGCCCAAGCATTTTCTCCACGTACTTGTCAGGAGTAAACACCTCGCCCAGGTCTTTAATTCGTTGGCGGCTCCGATGGTGCCCAATATCTACGACGGCGATCTTATCCATTGCTCACCTGCGCCGTTTGATCGCAGTCGTAGTTCGACTTCGCACTCAACCATTGGTCCACGCGCTCTCTATTGAAGCGCCATTGATTTCCCAACTTGCTCGCAGGGATTTTGTTTTGCTGAACCAGTTTGTAGATGGTCTCTCTTGAGACCCGTAGATATGCAGCGACTTCTTCGACGGTCATCCACATGACAACACTTCCCTCCGATAACTGCTATTCGGAGCGGAATTATGGAACTTTAGTATCGGTTGGTATCAACCTGTGAACTTTCGCTTTTGCTAGCGCCACGAAACTCGAAGCGTTCCCAATCAGGGTAATTCGAGGGCAGTTCGCAACGAAAGTAATTTATGATGTTGCAACGAAACTAGTTCACACGCGTCTCGCGAGAAGTTTCGCTTACCTTCCTGCGATCGATTACCGAACTAAACGTGAGTACGAGGCAGATTCAGATTGGGATAATTCGATGAACTTTTCTGGGCGGACTCTAAAAATTTTCGTAATGGGGCATACGCCCGACTCACTTAAGTCAGTCGAGCTCGCCAACTGGACAGGAATTGCGTTCATAGGAAAAAGGCTGCACTTACAGCAAATCCGAAACCGGAGGGAGCTGTCCGAGCCTGGCATTTACCTACTCCTTTCGGACAGAAGCGATTCAACTGGCCCGTTAACACAATTCTACGTTGGTGAAACCGATAACTTCCTGGACCGAATTGCACAACACGCTCAAAGCAAGGATTGGTGGTCCAACTTCGTAGTTTTCGTAAGCAAAGACCAGAATTTGACAAAAGCTCATGTCAAATTTCTCGAAAGAGAGCTGTATCTATTGGCAAAGGCTTCCATCGGAACATTGCAGATAATGAACTCTGTCGAACCAAGCGGAACCAGACTTCCGGAATCAGACGTGAGCACAATGAAAGAGTTCCTGCGCAACATGGAATTCGTCCTCGAAACGCTTGGACTCAGCTATTTTCCACGAACAACGACCGCTCGGGGTATTCAGCAATCGATCACATCTAGCGCCGTTTCTGTACCGATTGCTGAGGCCCCGACAGCCGAATTCGCCATGAGCCTTCCTCGAGATATCGGACTTCTCAATGGGAGACAGTACGCCGGGATAATGAGAATAGGGGACGGAACTTTCGTCCTGAAACGGGGCTCGTACATTCGCGCGACACCATCAAAGAGCTTTGAAAACCAGCGCGGCTATTTCGAATTATGGAAACAGATTACTACGTCGGACTCCGTGCAATCGACGAGCAACCCTGAACTACTTCAAATAATGCAGGACATAGAATTTCGCTCACCGTCCGCAGCCGGCGCGATAGTACGCGCTCAAGCGACTGATGGACGTTCGCAATGGAAGCGAATATCAGACGGCAAGCCGTTATCAGAATGCGAACTGGAAGAGGCAGCGCAACTTACACAGACGACCGCCAGTGACGACGGTGCTAGGGGAACTAAATGACAACCACACTATGTCAATGGATCGGCGAATGGTGGCCCTCCTGGCCTGAGGGAACCAACCACTCACCAGCGCTTAGCCAGTGTTCTTAGCTCCATCGATCCCTATGCCTGCTATGCTTTAGGCTAAGTGGGACCCGGCACGCGCTCGATCAAGCCGGCCCGCATGAACACGCTCATCCATCGGTTACCAGATTCGATGACGTTTTCGTGGAGCTTTGCCCTATCCGAGTTGCCTGTGAACTTCGCGAAGACCGGAACGAAATCACATATGATCTGCCCCAGATTCCATTCCCTGGCACTTTCGCTGACCTCCATTCGCGAATAAGTGAGGTGAACTATCTCCTTACCAACGCGCCTTTGGAGCAAGCGCAAGGACTCGGGCATATCCGGACGAATTTTCGACCACGTTAATCCGTCTCTCAGAAAATCCTGTGCTAGTGCATCGTCAGGCTTTGGGTTTTTGTCGGCGTATAGAAAGAAGAGAATTGAGCGTGCATGCATTGTGAAACCACTAAGCAATGCATTCCTGATGTTTAGGCTGTAGTTGCCGTGCGGAACTAGAAGTTCAGCCGCGCAAGCAAAGAAGTTCTCGACCTCGTAAGCCAGATGTTCTCCGCTAAACTCAAGCAGAAAGGAATTGGTAAGCTCGGGCTTTGCCATCAGGAGAAGCATATCACCCACTCAAAACGCAAGTAACCACCCCGTCATGCATTCAACCAGCCCGCTCAGTATCCCTCAGTATCGCAAATCTGCTCTCTCATGATTGACTGATTTGTTTCTAATCCTGAAACATCAAGAGGATGGGTCTCTGGACCGGTGAGACCCTCCTTCTCGTCGGCCCCAGCTACAACTAATTGCAAATATGTGTCTTTTGACAAACGACCCTCTAAAAAGGTAATATGACCTTATAAGAAGGTCATATGTTTTTGTCCGGTCTATTTGGCAGTGATACAGCTGAAAAAGTTCTCCTCTACATGGAGTCCTACGGGTCCGGATACCCCCGTGGCATCGCGACCGTGTTTGAGACCCCGGTCAGCCAGATCCAAAGGCAGCTCGAGCGTTTTGAGCGCGAGGGCATGTTCGTGAGCCGACTGATCGGCAAGACGAGGGAATACCAATGGAACCCCCGTTATTTGTTTCTCGATGAACTTCATGCCCTACTGAAGAAGGCTCTAACTAGCCTTCCTGAAGAATACCTTCAGAAGTATTTTAGAGCACGCACTCGACCTCGCAGGAGAGGCAAGCCACTGCCATGAAGACAATTTCCGAGAAGACAACAATTGCGGAACTGGGTGCGATCGTCTGTGAGGCACTCAAAAAGGTTGGTATCGATGCCTTTCTTTCGGGCGGAGCTGTGGTCTCGATCTATACAGACAACCGCTATGAAAGTTATGACCTCGATTTCGTGTCATTAGCTGATCGATCAAAGATCAAGAAGGTCATGGAAGAACTAGGATTCAATCAGGACAAGAGCCGGTTATTCATTCACCCCAAATCGAAATTCTATGTCGAGTTCCCAGGCTCAGCAATGCGAGTCGGAGAGTCCCTGATTTCCGAATTCGAAGAACTCAAGCTTCCGTCCGGAACACTCAAACTGCTCACCCCCACTGACTGCGTAAAGGACCGCCTGGCGGCTTTCTATCACTGGAATGACAGACAGGGACTGGATCAAGCGGTTTGGGTCGCGGTAGCGCAAGCGGTAAACCTGAGCGAAATAAAAAAATGGTCGAAGTCCGAGGGCGCATCTACGAAATATGAGGAATTCCTGGCCGCACTGAAGCAGGAGCAGTCCGCAGCCAAAAAGACCCACCCGAAATAGGAGTTGAAATTGAAAACGATCAATCGAATAGCGGTCACGGTCACGTTCAAGAAGAAGTTTCTCGACTGGGTTAACCAGCTTCCCGATGCGGGTGATCTCAAATTCAGCCTCAACACCCTGAACAGGGACAAGCCCATTTACCTGGTCCCAGCATATGAAGACACCGAAGAAGCCGCTGAATGGTTTGGGCCTATGAAAACGGTCGTCCTCGAAGAGGCTTTCGAAAGCATATGCACTGAACCCAAGTGGTGGCCAACGGATCGTTCGGAACGGGCGTTCGATGATTATCTCAGTGCTGAGTTCCATTCGATGGTCTGGGACCTCGTCGTCGATGAACCCATCGAAAAGGAATACTGACGCTCGAATTGAGAACCATTTGAGAACCATCCCTAGCTACAAAGGGGTTGCTCGGTATCACACTGTATCGAACTCGGCTCCTAAGTTATTGATTTCTCAAAAATCCATTTTTGCATCAGGAAGTTAGCGCGGTCGAATTTGCGCCCCCCTCCCGAGCCAATCTCAAGCGAATCATTTCTATGGTTTGTGAGTGTTTCCCCGCCCGAATCGGGCGGGGGAGGCGCTGTTGCTTTTTCTCAGGTCTCACGATCCCCTTTCCGATCTTCTTCCGAATGGGCTACTACGTTCGTGAGCTGCCAGGCAAGAAATCTCAACAACTGGAAACTCCAGTACGTCTCGTAAAAGAAGAAAGATACGCCGCATTCCCGTGCAGAAAAACCGAAGCGTGCCTGGGATATCAAAAAGAATCGCTATTCCGAACTCGGGTTCCGAATCACGATGTCCATTTATGAAGCACGGGCAAGACATAAGCAATTGAATGCGCAGATCTCGTTAAAAAGGCGCGAACAGAAACGGCTCTTCTTCGCGGAAAAAGCAGAACTTCTCAAGTGCGCGTGGGACGGCTATTTGCCGCAAATACTCACGGAAGAGTTCGAGAGTCGCTATATTTTTAATCCGCGTACGGCTTATCCCAGAAAAAGCCTCACCGGGTTATGGAGGAAAGCCCAGAAAATCCTGCTCGATCTCAAAATCGAGCCTTCCGAGTGGCATGATCAGTGTCTTCAATTTTACGACTAGCTTCACGAACGACGCTATAGCTTTTCCTCTGATGCTTTCGCGCGAGCAGCACATGGACCACATTAGCCAGTGGATGGGGCATTAAACGATTCAGCGGACTTGGACCAAATTGCAAAAACCGGCTGAGAGTGCATTACAAAGTGGCAAGTTGAGCGGCGCAGAGCATTCAGAGCAAGAAGTCAGAACAGGGGCTATCGCCATTTTGAGACTCGGAAATGATCCCGTAGGCCGCCATCTCTCTTAACGGCCCATAGGCGTCATAAATTGCGGTTTCGTATTCGAACTCCAGCCGTTCTGCCTCCTTTTTAATCTCAGCTGCTCTCTTTTTAAGCTTGAGGAGCTCTGTCGCGGATCGTTCTTTTCCAGCGAGAGTAGTTGCCCTTTCGAGAATAAGATTCGCCTCTTCCGCACATTTGTTCTTGGGCTCTCCGCATAATTGGTAGGAAACCCAGTCTTGAAGCGTTTGTCTCCATTCAGCTTTCTTCACCGGGTGAAAGCAAGCGGTTGGAACTACGAGTTTTCCATTTTCGATATGCGGCCCTGTATTTTTCCAACCGAGAATCGATTCCCTCGCGAAAAGTTCTGCACTTTCGGCAACCTTCTTGGGCATTAGAGCGAGGTCAACACGGGCTGTCTTGCAAGCTGCGTAAAGCTCTTCCATCGTTGCATCTTGCTGAACCCAAAGTGCCTCGCGGGCTGCTCTTGTAGAAAACATTCTCTTGAGGCTTTGTTGGAGGGCAATGAGAACGCCTTTCGGCCCCAGGGTCTCGCATCGATAACCCAGGAACTGGACGCAATAATCGGCAAGGTACTCCTTGTACACTTCGGCCCGGATGTCATCGAGATTTCTGAGAAAGCTCTCATCGATCAAGGACTTCAAGCGTCCGCAAGTGTTCTGTTTGATTGACTCACTCAATTTCGGCGCCTCAAAACTGATTAAGCCTCGTTCGTGATCGACTTCTCTTGCTCCGAAGAGACGGGCGATCTCTACAATTTGATCGAGTTGCTTAAAACCGGTTGCTTGCGGCTCAAGAAAAGCCGACGGATCAGGCTTGTCTAACGACTGATCGAGCGCAAATGAGAACGTTACCCCGCCACCCGAGCGTCTAAAACTGCCCTTGTCATTTCGCGAACTAACAAAGGAGTCATACAGAAATACGTCGCTTAAGCTAGGGGCTGCACGGAGAGGAACGAAATTCTTATCAGCTGCAACACGGGAAAGGGCAGCAAATGTGTGAATCCCAAAATTTCGCCTGTCCGCAGCGGAGCCACTGATCACACAGCCGAGCGCCCCGAGGTCCTTCTTCGTCTGCCCTCCGTGGCAGCTACCATCAATCACTCCGATCCGAACCCCCCGTTTTCTGAGTGAGACTAGGCGTTCATAAATATCCCGGTCGCTGAGGCTGAAACTTTCGCCTGTGTATCCGCAAATTTTATGCGGATCTGAGTTCTCGCCGTGCGTGCCTAATCCGAGTAATAACTCATCACCTCGATTTGGTTTTGAAGAAATATACTCGTCGAGAGCCCTAATCAGCCCAGCTTTGCTTGCACCATTTTCTTCAACAAGAGTTTTGCTTACCCAGTTGCCTCCTGGCCAAGAAGGTCCCTCCATCGGAACAGGGTTCCTCATCGCGCCATTTCCTTGTGGCCCACAATCAGTCCGAAAGAGAATGGAATCTTTCCTGAAGGGTTCTGCTGTCCATGCCTGCCCCGGTGTCAACGCCAGTACAGTGAATGCTGCGCTCGCGATTGCTTGCCTCTGTCGCGTGTAGAAAGAAATGAGAGGCTGTAGGCAATTAAGTACGTATCGTACCGTCATCATTACTATTTCGGCAGCTTATCGACGCAGATTAATGCATTAACTCTGAAATCACGGCTTTTGGCGCGGATTGCTCTTGCGATCGGTTCTCGGGGCGGGGCCTTCTTCAAAGCGTTAATTTGTTGGGTCGTTGCTGGCACCGGAACTGGTCGCCCTTGAGCTCGGGATCGGGTAAAGGAATAGCGCAATTCGGTAAACTAGTTCCGAGCGTGAACTCAAGTCTCGAAAATCATACAACAAGAACCAATAAACCCTAACAAAACATCTCAAATTATCCGATATGTCATTGAAAGGCCATCAGGGGGATCTTCGACCAGTACAAAGTCGTCGATACGACGAAGAGCGAGTTATCCGGGCTACAGGCCTGGTTAAGTGAATTGAATGAACGCTTGACCGGGGCGATTGAAAAGCAAGGAACTGCACACCCGAGCTAAAAATCCACTTGATAGCCTGAGAAGACCCCGTCGCATTCGTCTACAAGCACCAGATACCTGGCCACAAAGTATACCGTGGTCATGTTTTTCTTAGCAGTGGCCTCGTTCAACGTATGCTCGATACGCAAGGAATCGATATTGCCTCAATCACTGACGAGGAATTTCAGAGACTGCTATCGGGAATTCATGGGGTATTGGCTCATGAATATTCTCACCCAAAACAAGATGAATTGGTGAAGTGGGATTGGCGTCAGGCACAGGACGCCTCCCGTCAGAACCATGGACAAGCCGACGAGATGGCCACCGATCTCATGAGCATGCGTACACACAAGGACGCCGAACTTCCGCCTGAAAACGTTCTTGAGGGATTGAATCTCGTTCTGGGTGAGCCAAAGACTGGCAATCTCGGACAAAGGGCCGGCGGAGCACTCGTGTCCTCTCATCCGCAGGACAATCTTCGGTTGAACATCATTCGCGGCGGACTGAGCAAGCTTCGACAAGATGAAGGTCGCGCGAAACCGAAACCCATTCCCACAAATTCTGAGATAAAAAACGATTTATCGAGGCTCCTGTCGTTGAACCAAACGGGTGAGAGAATCGCGACAGAAATAGCAACACGACCGGGAAGCCGTTTTATCAATACCCTGAAGCATCTCCGTGAGGAACTTGAAATGCCTCGGGATTACAACGCTAGGAACACATTCTCACCACGGCAACAGATCCGCGCTCATTTTCAGCTCTTAAAAGAAGCGGGGCGAGCTGGCCCCTCATTTTCAGACGCTGAGATCAAAGAGTTCATTTCTTTCACGGATTACTCAAAGATGGCTGGTTTTCGTCGAATTCTTCCGAGAAGTGGGACCCATTGGCGGTGCTGAACAATGGAAGCGGTTACCGAAAAGCCGGAAAACCGAGCTACGCTGATGTTCGCGAATTCCAAAAAGAGATCCGGGATCTTAAAGAATTCAGCGATTCTCGTTTTAAATCCTGGGTCGATAGTCAGTTAAAATAGAAGTTCTGGAATTTTGTCCAGTTTGAAGGCACTAGCTTTGAATCGTTACCTAAGATCCTCCCAAAGACAACAATTTGGCAAATCTATAAACAAGGACTAGACGAAATAACGAAAAAGCCACCGGAGGCACAAGTCGAATATCTCCTGAAAATGTGGCATGGAGTTTCAACACCGGCTCACCACCGATCTAGAGCAGTCGCTAGCTTTGCTGAAATCGTGAATGGAACTTTTTCCAGTTGGACTCACGACTGAAATACTAACGGGAATTCGCGCCGGAGCTACTACTCGCCGGAAGGTGGCAAATGGGTAGAGCTAAGCAGGGCGTAAATTTTGATGGTGAAAACAGGGTTCGCAGAACGCCCATCATGTTCACAATCCAGTAAAGATAAGATTCATCGGTTCACAGTGGAAACGAAACTTTTATTGGAATATCACACGGATGGAGTATCGCTAGCCATCCAGATGTTCACAACTGTGAACGAATAAAATACTCTCTGGTTGCGCGGTCACCGTTATTCGCTTATCAATCCACCCCATGCGCTCACCCGTGCTTCCAGATATCTTAAAGTATGAGACCCACCAGAGTTTCTTGAGGGCGGTCCTAGCACAAAAAAAGCTGAAGAACTCGGCTTTCGGGCTAAGGAGCTTTGCAAAGAAGGCAGGTTTTGGATCTCCGGCTTCGATTAGCATGATCATAAATGGACAGCGCAAGCTTACGCTGTCTGCGGCAGATAAGATTTCCAATGCTCTCTCCCTCACTGGCAAACGCCGGCGTTATCTTATGAGTCTAGCTAAGCTCGATCTTGCTCGTACCCAAGAAGAGCAAGCGCGGGCTCGGCACGAGCTACTGGCTCTTCGGCGCGGATTGGAAGAGGCCCAGATCAAACTCACGCAATTTCGATTTCTTTCAGAATGGTATTACCCCGCGCTTTACGTCTTGGTTGGGATGGATGGGTTTAAACCTGACTACGATCTAATTTCGCGTCGAATGGGGCGTGGTCTTTCCCAGGAAAACATAAAGACAGCTCTTCAGGACTTGGTGACTCTCGGATTGGTTAAGGAAGACCAGGGGAGGTTGATCCAAAGCGACGGTCCAATAGGAACGGGCGATAAAGTATATGATTCGGCAATCTACCTTTACCACAAGCAGATGATCGGGTTTGCTTTGCAAGCATTGGAGATGCCGCGAGAGGCCCGAGAGATGAACGGATTAACAGTTTCCATTCCGAAAAAGCAACTCCCAGTCGTCAAAGAAAAGATTCGAGCATTTCGCAAGGATCTTAACGGATTTCTCAGCCAAGACAATTCCCCCGGTGAAGTTTATCAAATCAATATTCAGCTCTTTCCATTAACACAGGAACAAAAATCGGAAGATTGAGGTCACAAATGAGAAGGTTCAAGCAATTGGCATTAGTGTTGTTGTGCATCAGCGCAGCTGGATTAAATGCTGCCTGCCAAATTCCATTTCTAGCCCAAGCCACTGAGCCGGACGGCGGCGTTAGCGTAGGGAACGGTGCCACATATCGATCTCCTCACGGTTTTCAGGTGGAGTATCGACGGGAGCTTGACCTTGTTGTTGAGTCGCAAGATCTTTTTCGAATCGAAAACGCCACTCTCGCTAAAGACAGATCACAGAGTTCGAGGATTGAATTCTCAGTTTTGAAGACTCAGGTTAAAGACTTTGAAGAACTCGGCATTTTTGTGAAAAACCAGCATCCCGAATTGGATTTCAAGCAGGTCAAATTTCCAGGCGCGAACGGACTCTACTTCGAAAAGCACCAGGGTGGCCATTTGAACGGACTTTATTACATTCTTACCGTAAATAAGGAGCTCGTGTACGTCGAGATCGATGCTTACGCTTACGCTAATGGGCTGGAATGGGTGGCACCGATTGTAAGGACATTTAGTTACGACATTGCTCCTCCGGTTGTTCACGAATTCAGGGTAGATGGCGAATGGATCGCCGGACAAAAGAACCGGTTCTATTTCCGAGCGACTGACGATTATTCTGGAGTTTCGGATTTTATGGGAACTTGTGGTTCGTTCTCAACTGCCGACCGGAATTACACTCGAGGAATCTTGCTTTGCGGAACGATCATTGCTCTTGGGAATGATTGGTACGCGATCGATGTCGACGTCAGCCCGTACGTCCAGCCGGGTGAGTATACTTTGCGTGGCTTTTCATTAGAAGATAAGGCCAGAAACTCAATCTCTCTCTGGAATCAGGATGGATATTATGGCGGGCAGAACTCCGTTCGCATTCCGGAATTCAAGATTCGCGCCAACAACAGTGCTCGCGTTGATGTCACTCCCCCGGTTGTTCACGAATTCAGGGTAGATGGCGAATGGATCGCCGGACAAAAGAACCGGTTCTATTTCCGAGCGATTGACGACTATTCTGGAATTAGCGATTTTATGGGAGGTTGTGGTTCGTTCTCAATAGCCGACCGGAATTACACCGGAGGAATGTCGCTTTGCGGAACGATCATTGCTCTTGGGAATGATTGGTACGCGATCGATGTCGACGTCAGCCCGTACGTCCAGCCAGGTGAATATACGCTGCGTAACTTCTCATTAGAAGATAAGGCCAGAAACTCAATCGATCTCTGGAGTCGTGATGGATATTATGATGGGCAAAACTCCGTTCGCATTCCGGAGTTCAAGATTCGCGTCAACAACAGTGCTCGCGTTGATGTCACTCCCCCGGTTCTTCACGAATTCAGGGTAGATGGCGAATGGATCGCCGGGCAAAAGAACCGGTTCTATTTCCGAGCGACTGACGATTATTCTGGAATTAGGGATTTTATGGGAACTTGTGGTTCGTTCTCAACAGCCGACCGGAATTACACCCGAGGAATGTCGCTTTGCGGAACGATCATTGCCCTTGGGAATGATTGGTACGCGATCGATGTCGACGTCAGCCCGTTCATTCAGCCGGGTGAGTATACTTTGCGTAGCTTTTCATTAGAAGATAAGGCCAGAAATCCCGTGAGCCTCTGGCTGAATGACGATTTCTATACAGGGGAACCAACACGCGTATCGGCTTTTAACATCACCGTTCTTAAATAGCAGTGACGGAACGAAAAACAGGAGCTTCACAGGAAGCAAACTCGATTAAGCTGAGTTTGCTGCGGACCGAATCGGTTAATTGTACTTAGCGCGAGTCGACTGGACACGCGGGGCATTAAAAGAAGTGGCGGTGCCAGCCCCGGAGTCGACCGCGATAGGAGAAAATTCATTCGCATTCGATCGTCTTCATTATCGTTGACGATCAGAACGGTCGCCGGGTGAGTAAGGGCGTTTCTAGCTCTCGTTCAGCCATAGCCGCGCCCCACATTCAGGGCGTCAGGATTCCAAACGCGTTGCCGCAAAAATGCCCGGACGATTTCTAAAGAACGCGAAGCTTCTCTAGTTTCCCCTGGGCGAAATCAGGGAGAAGGTAACGCAGATTGAAAAAGACAAATAACCAGCACCGTACGTGCGATGCTCAGCGCGACGGCAGGCCTAAATCGAAATATCCGATAACTCTGTGGGCATTTCAGTGCCCAAAATAAACGACTGCGTGGATCTGTACTGAGTTTCAGATCCGTCGGAACTGACTTCAACCGAGGCGCGTATACGTGGACTCGGACCAAGATCCCCAGCTACAGCGATGATTGGCTCACCCAAAGATTTATTCACCGCCAAGACATTGTCCGCATTAATGCTTCCAGACCGGACCGTCACATAAAAGAGCCTTGAGTTTTTTTCATTCGGATCCAGCCGAACTTGCGCAGTTTCACCCACGAACGCCAAATAGAGACGGTACTGTAAATAGTTCCAATTCGCGACATAATCGGGCAGGCTCGTACCTTCGGGCGGTACGATTCGAATTCTGGCCGTTTGTGGTGGAAATCGGTACAAGCTGACTTTTGCAAGGAAAGCGGAAATCGACGTGTTGATATCTGAATAAAATTCCCGATGGAGCGTGTATCCTAGATCGGAAAAGTGGATATCAACTACTGCGCTGTAAGTTGGACGGAATAGCCACGATCCCGAACAGGAGACGGAAAGTGCTGGGATTTCCAAGACAACGTCTCCTTTTGAATCGGGCAAATAGGATTTCCGGAACGTAGCGCTTCCGCACACCTGCCCGCTGCTGTCGAACGGGTTACCTCTTCTCGCCTCAATTCGCAGGTCGAGGTCGATTCCTTTGAAGGAGAGTCCAGTGTGATTCCGGATTATTCCTTTTTGAGACAGAAAATCCTGTGCAGATACAGTGGAAACCAGAAAAAAAGACAAGGCAGTGCAAATCAACGTCAAACATTTCATAAGCTTTCTCCTATGATTGCGTTAAGAATTTTGGGTTAATTGGTTCCGGTGCTCAGGCAAGCCTGCTTTGCGGAGCCTTCATTCGGAAACTGGAAAACAGAATCGATGACCTGCGCTAAATCCGACACCGTCAAAGAATCTTTCGACTGCACAGCGCGACGAATCCGACGATAACCTTTTAAGTCGCTCACTTCAGGCTCAAGCTTTACTCCAGACTGTGCGGACATATACGTTATGATATTTTCCGCCAAGGCGTCTTGATGGGCAGATTCCGCTTGTGAATTCGACCAACGAGAATAGATTTTTCCGAGATCGTAGGACCGAAATGCTTCAAACCGATTGGCAAACTTTCCTGATGCGATGTCTTCTTCGATCCGACGCTTCTTCGTGTTCGAAAGAGAATCATAGAGAAAGGCGAAACTAAATGCATGAGACAGATTGGACCAGCACCACTTCGAGCGTTTTATCTTGTTTTTGAAGTCGGACGTGGACATGAGTGCTGCCAATTTTTCCCGAATACGGGTTGTATTCCGAGCTTGAACTTCTTCTGGCGTTTGAAGATTTACGTAACCCTCATGAAGTTTTAGGAATGCTACCTCCAAGCTACTCAGACGATGGTGTAAGGATTTGTTCACACGAATTATGCCCGTTGTCCGATCTTGAATCGCTAGCTGCTCAATTTTGCAACCCTCGGGAACAGTACGGATTTTATCGTCATACAGCCGGTCGAGGTGACCTACCTCTTGCCATTTGAAATTTGAAATGGCTGCGCTCAACTCTTCCGCGAGCCTCGGGGACTCTTCACGAATAGCCGTGAGTGCAACTCGGAGAAGGTCATCGGAGTTAACCCAAGTATATGCATCCCAGTCATGTGTATTTCTTAGTAGTGCAGCGGTATCGGCGAGGTAGACGTAATCTGAAAAATCGAAATCTCTGAAGCCCTTATAAAGGGGTTTATTGCAAACAAAGGAGACATCACCTCCGCCGTTTTCACTTCCCCAAAGCACAGTAGCCGGTTTTCTTACCGTGCAACTTGGACAAGCGGACGGTGCCACCAGGGTCCCAAGTAAGTCCTTCTGATTTTCAACAGCGGTCAAAACCTCGACGGATTCCTTGTTTCGAATGTCAGCAGCCTGAGCACCGGAGGCGCTCAGAAAAGAACTGCAAAGCAGTAATGTGAGAAGTTTTGCCTTAGACATTTGCCGCTTAATAGAGCAATTCCTAAGCCGGCACTTAGCGTTTCCTCCACCGTTTTCCTGTCCTGATTTCAACAGCTTAGTATTTCGATTGCTCTTCATAACTCGATCTCCTCGTGCAACTTCTTTTCACCTGTTCTCACGTTTTCGAATGTCGGCATTGACACTCTCCTTCACTTCTGAATTTAGAATAAGTGACACATCGCGTAATTTATAGATCGAATTAGTGAAGGAATTAATCTAAAATTTAGCCATGTTATAAAATCGACGATAAAGTATGAATATGAAAGCTGTTTCAATATTTGAATATGGTGACTACAAGAGCTATCTACGGGCTTGGATAAATTCGCAGCCAAGTAAAGGGAGAGGGAAGAAGCGTCAGCTCGCCCAAATCGTGAAATGCCACTCAACTTACGTTTCCCAAATTCTCCATGGCTCTGCTGATTTAAGTCCCGAACAGGCATCGCTACTCAACGGATTTATGGGACACAATTCACAGGAAGCGAGATTTTTTATTCTTCTCGTTCAACGGGCGCGCGCCGGGAATAAATCGCTTAGGGAACATTTCGAAATCCAGATTCAGGAAGTCCTGGACTCACGATCCGCACTCCGAAATCGCCTCGAGATCAAAAAAACAATCGAAGAGAAAGACCAGGCGACCTATTACTCATCGTGGCTATACCCCACGATTCACATGCTCATCACAATGCCGGAATTCCAGACTCGCGACGAACTCTCAAAGCACCTGCACCTACCGGTCTCCAAAGTTATGGAAATTCTCTCATTTCTGGTTGCAATGGGACTGGCGGAGGAGCAGAGCGGAAAATTTGTTTCAGGACGAATGAATATTTATCTCGGAGACAATTCACCACTGATTTCAAAGCACCACACTAACTGGAGAATGCGCGCGGTCCAGTCTCTGGATGTGCCTCGAATGCACGATCTTCACTACTCTTCGCTTGCTACCGTGAATAGCAAGGACATTCCCGCAGTCCGAGAAATTTTGGTCAAAGCGATTGAGCAAATCAGAGCTATCGTGAAAGCATCATCTCCTGAAGATGCGCTCTTTTGTTATAATCTGGACCTCTTTGGACTGTAGGCGCTTTAAACGAGCTGCGCCGAACAGTGAAAACGCTTCGGTCTGTGTTTAGGATACACGGTGCGATGAAATCCAGTGTAAAACGCAACAACAGATCTAGCGCCTCTTGCTTTGCAAGCGAATCACATTTGAACTCGCATCCGACTCCACTTCGTCCACGTGCAATGAATCAGCAAGCCGATGAAGCCGCATTACCAAATCTGTCTGCATGCTGCCTGGAGCCAGCCCATTCAACTTCTCTCGGATTGAAACCTGCTCCAGCGGGCCATGTTTCCACCTGACGACGCCGTCATGAAGCGAGATCACGCCAATGTCCTGCGAGACGTGAAAGTGCTCGAAAGATTGGGACTAATCCAGCTTGTCACCGAGAAAGAGGGAGAGCGCGAACGCATGAGACCAGTAGCGCTTTATGACCGGATCATATTTGATTTTGGAGATGCGAAATCCGCGCACTACGTGGCCGCATTCACGCCAAGCTGGGCAACCAAAAACAGACACCTCATTCTGTCATGATCACTCTAGAACCAAGCGCCTTCACGAATCTTAGAAACAAGACAGGCATATACGAGGCCGTGGTGGTACTGGCTTCTGGACCAAAGAATTAGATCATTATGAATCGAGCCAGTCTCTCCATAGTCACTCTTCTGATCGCCGCATCCTACTTCGATTTCAGCGAACGTTTGAGTTCCTCAACGATCGGGAGGAAATTAGTAGGACGAGGCAGCTATGGCGAACTGAAGGAGGGAGATTCGATTGAAATCAAATTTCTCGCTCAATGACCTTGAGGGAGTCTCCTGAGCCATTATGTCTGATTTCAAAATGCCTCTGGGCCACTTGGCCCGGGGGCTTTTTGATTTTTGGTCATGGGATGGTTAGGTGTGTAACAATTGAGAGCTTTACACCCTCGGGCTCCTTGGCCTACGAAGGCACAGCGACCCGGCGCATGGAGCCTCCCGTCAATACAAAGCCACTGCCATATCTAAACTTTATTTGGAGCTGCCTCGTGTGACCGTCTGAGGAGAACCCCCATTTCTACAGGGGCTCTCCTCAGACAGCCATGCAAAGATTCATTTAGATTTTACCTCAATATTTTTTGCTCTTTCAAGGTAGGCGTCTCGGATCGCTTCCTGAACCCGAGCATGCAGTGCCTTGTCAAAACTTAGCAACATCATCTCTCGGAGGATTTGATTGATTAGTGTCTGATAAGGTAGTCCCCTGATTGCCGCTTCTTGTTGCACCCATTTCAGCACCTCTTGATCAAAACGGACCGTCTTCATAAGCTTATTGCTCTTTTTTTCCTGCTTCGCTCCGCTGGTTTTCTTCTTGGTTTTCATTTTGTTTTCCTTTCGGTTTGAGATAGCTTTGTTGCGATCTCAATATATTACAAAGTTACCACGATGTAGTTATAACGTAAATTAAGTATGTAAGTCGCTTTATTCTATGGTGAAATTCGTGTGGGTAATGGGTTTTGTTGGCGATTTGATTGATATACTTAGTTCAAATCATGGATCATTCGAAACTCTAAGTCAGCCTGAAAGATTTGCAATCAAGACAGCAATGCTGCCACTCGTCGGGCTGCGTGCCGTTTTTAAAGACTGCCGTGGTGACATCATTTTCAGTCCCTTGTGAGGAGCTCGTTCGTTGTAATGTCCTCAACCATCCGGGAGCTGTTCCCTCGCGTGTCCAGTCAACTCGCGCTAAGTACATATCCTATTTGACCTGTTCAAGTGATTGACGATCTCGAGTAATGCCGACGGAATAATCGATGAAGTTAACCAGCTTGCGAGGTAAGCTAGACTAGGAAAGTAGAAAGTATGGTCCGCAAACTCCGCCCCAGCTTCAACAAGGCCTTCCTTCGCCGGTTCTTTGTCCGCTTCCACATGGGACTCATTCTGTTCGCCGTTGCGGCGAGCGGATTCCTTTTTGACCTTACCCTTCTCGGGTTGGGCGTAACCGCGCCAGCCTGGCGTTACCTGCTCAGCAGCTTTTTTGCGTACGCGACACTATTTGGTTTCGTTCGACTCTGGCTTTCCTACATTTACCCCAGCTCAAAAACCGGCGGCAGGCTCGATTTCATCGATTGGATTCCAATGGATTTTTCCGAAGCCTCGCGCGCAACCTCCTCCGGGACAAAGGTCGCTGACGCCGCGACTTCAGTATTTAAGGGCGGTGGAGGAAGGTCCGGAGGCGGCGGCGCATCCGCTGACTGGAGTCACACAGCACACGCCATGGAAGCCAAGGCGCAGGGCGCATCCCTTGGTATCGGTGAGGCGCCCGGCTTGGGAGCTGCTGTCGAATCCGGCGCCGCGAGCGCTGAAGGTATCGGCTCAGCGGCCGCTGAAACCGCCGCCGGTCTCGAAGCACTTCCCATTATTGGTCTTATCGCCTTTGTCGCTATGATTATTGCCGTGCTTGGGTCAGCCGCGTACCTCATCGTTGATGCTCCCGCGGTATTGGCCGAAGCCGCCCTTCAAATGGGCCTGTCTCTAGGACTCATTCGCCTCAAACGAAAGCGACTTCAGGGAAACTGGGCCAAAGCTGTCGCGCGATTCAGCTGGAAGCCTTTCGTATTTACCAGTTCCATGCTCCTGGTTTTGGGCGTCGCCATGCAAGTCTACTTCCCGGCGGCGAGCACCCTGTCTGAAGCATTAAAAGAAGCCGGATGGATTTCGCCGGATTAAGTGAGAATTCGAATTTTTTGGAAAGTTGAATTTCAAAGTTGAGTGGTTCACTCTCTCGGTATCGAGCCAGAGAGAACAAAACCTCCAGGGATCCCGGAAGAATCGATCGAACCTGCTATTTTTGGCCAGAACCTAATCGCCGAGAAACGACCCCCGCACTTAATATTTTCC
>MEQK01000073.1 GCA_001770175.1 Bdellovibrionales bacterium RIFOXYD1_FULL_55_31
CTTATTAATCGACTCGATCATCTGTGTTGAGGGTTCCACACAGGCGGTCTTCGGCAGAGACAAAGAAGTCCTGAACAGAGCATCAATGAAATCAATGCGAACCGGGCTCTTGCCACGATGCTGAAGCAGGCTCTTTTTGAGATCACGAAGCTGCTCCGGCTTCACCTCGGCGGGTAAAAGCTTCAGAATCACCTGCTGCACCCGGCTTCGATGCAGCTCAACAGCCCACCCGAGTGTCTTGACCAGGATCTTCGGGGATTCCTCGCCGACTTCCATTTCGCCCGTCAGAACGACCGGCTCGGCTTCGACCAAAGCACGCTTCAGAACCTCCTGCACCGTCGCATACGTATCGGGGAAGAAAACTAGCTCGATTTTGCCCCGTAGGTCCTCGATTTGCGCGAAGGCCATTCGGGTACCCTTCTTCGTCATGACTTCCCTCATTTCAGAGAGAAGCCCCCCCAGTTTTACCTCGGTTTTGGGCGCGCGGTAACGGCCGGGACCGTAACCTTCGCCTCCCCAACCCCCATCCTGCGAAGCCGCCGGCTTAGCGGCTGCCTTTTCCTGCGCATAGGTCTTGATCCGTTCCGTGTTCCAGCCCAGCCATTCCTCGCAGATTTTCTGCCAGGTATCCATCGGGTGCCCTGAAACGTAAAAACCAACGACTTGCTTTTCTTGCGCGAGTTTGCGCGAAACAGGCCAATCCTGCTCCTGTTTGAATACCGCCGCTGTCGGCGTGACGAGCTTGATCTCTTCAGCCGAAAACGCGTCAAAAAGCGACGACTGCCCCAACTCACGTTCCTCCTGCTCATCGCCCGCGAGTTCCTGCAAATTTTCGAGAGAAGCAAAAAGGCTGGCGCGGTTCACCTCGGCGATCGAATCGAATCCCCCCGCCAAGGTCAGCGATTCGAGCACCTTCTTATTCACCTTACGGGTCGAGACTCGCTTGCAGAAATCCAGGACATTCTTGAAAAGCCCGTTCTGGCGAGCCTCGAGGATAATATCGACCGCGATGCCGCCTACGCCCTTGATGGCTTCGAGGCCGAACCGGATTCCTTTAACGGGGTGTCCCGATTTGATCAATTTTTTAGGATAAAACGGCGATTCCCGCGTAACCACTTCGACACTGAAGCGCTTCTGCGAAAAGTTCACGTCGGGCGGGAGAATCGGGATACCGTGCGCGCGGGCATCACCGATGTATTTCGTGATCTTGTCGGTGTTGTCCATTTCGGTCGTCATCAGGGCGGCCATGAATTCGGCCGGGTAATGCGTCTTCAAAAAAGCCGTCTGATAAGTCAGAACCCCGTAGGCGGCCGAATGGGATTTATTGAACCCGTACTCGGCGAACTTGGCCATCAAATCGAAAATCGATTCGGCCTTGGCTGCTGGAAGTCCTTTTTCGGTCGCGCCCTTCACGAAGATCTCGCGATGCTTCGCCATCTCTTCGGGTTTTTTCTTGCCCATCGCCCGTCGCAGAAGATCGGCTTGCCCCAAAGAATAGCCCGCGAGCTCGCGGGCTATCTGCATGACCTGCTCCTGATACAGAATCACGCCGTACGTCTCGACCAGAATCGGCGCGAGCGCCTCGACGTCGTAGGTGATGGGCTTGCGTCCGTGTTTTCGATCGATGAAATCATCGACCATCCCCGAGCCAAGCGGGCCGGGGCGATAAAGGGCGTTGATGGCGGTCAGGTCTTCGAGGGAGTTCGGCTGAATGCGGGAGCAGAGATCCTTCATGCCCGAACTCTCGACCTGGAAGACGCCATCCGTATCACCCGAGCTGATCAGGGCAAAAACCGAGGGATCGTGATAGTTCAGCCGTTCGAGCGCGAACTCGGCCGCATTCGGATCCGGAAGCACGGGGTTATCGGCGCCGGCCTTGAGAAGTTTGATCGCGTTATCGATGACCGTGAGCGTCTTCAGCCCGAGAAAGTCGAACTTAATCAGCCCGATTTTTTCCCCGAAATCCTTGTCAAACTGGGTAACAACATCGCCATCCTTGCCGACATAGAGGGGACAATAGGAGACGACCGGCTTTTCAGTGATGATCACGCCGGCAGCGTGAATCCCGGCGTTGCGATAGAGGCCCTCGAGCGCTCGAGCGTAGGACATGATTTTCGCGACGCGCGGCTCGTTTTCCATTCGTTCCCTGAGCCGCGGCTCGGCTTCGATCGCCCGGTCGATCGTAATATCGAGCTCATCGGGAAGAAGCTTCGTGATCGTGTCCGTTTCCGAAAAAGGGAGTCCGAGCACCCGGCCCACGTCCTTGATGACGGCCCGTGCCTGGAGCTTTCCGAAGGTGATGATCTGACAGACGTTCGAGGCGCCGTATTTCCTGGATACGTAATCAATGACTTCGCCGCGGCGGTCCTGGCAAAAGTCGACGTCAAAGTCAGGCATGCTGACTCGCTCGGGATTGATGAATCGCTCAAACAGGAGCTTGAACTCGATCGGATCGATATCAGTGATCTTGAGGGAATAAGCCACGAGAGAGCCGGCACCCGAGCCGCGTCCCGGCCCGACCGGGATACCGTTGCGCTTGGCCCAGTTGATGAAATCCGCGACGATCAGAAAATACCCGGAAAATCCGGTGCGCTCGATCATGGCCAGCTCGGATTCGAGCCGCTCTTCATAGCGCATTTTTTTCTCGGCCCAATCGGCTCCGGATCTCTTGATCTCGAACGAATGCTCCGAGAAGCGCTGCTTCAGGCCATTCCAGGCCTGCTCGCGAAAGTAGGCGATCAGATCGAAAGGTTCGCCCGGTGCGACGCCGTCGGGACGATAATTTGGAAGATGGTAAATCGGCTTCCCGTTCTCGTCTTTGAAGCGGAATTCAAGATTACACCGGTCAGCGATCACCCGGGTATTGTCAAAAGCGCCAGGAAAACGCGCGAAACGTTCGCGAAGCATTTCGGCGGACTTGAAATGGAATTCTGAAGGGACCAGGCTTTGCGGCCGGTCGAAATCGAGATTTTTCCCGTGCTCGATACACTGCAGGACTTCGTGAGCCTCGGCATCCTTGGGGTCGAGATAATGACAGTCGCAAGTCCCCACGAGCGGGATTTCATATTTCTGCCCGAGTTCACTTAAACTCTGATTAACGAGATCCTGCTCCGGCAAACCGGTATCCTGGACCTCGAGAAAAAAATCGGGTCCGAATCTCTTCTTGAACCAGAGCATCGAATCGATAGCGGCCCCTTCATCACCCATCAGGAGCTTGTACGGGATCTCTCCCCTGATACAGCCCGACAGGATGATGAGCCCGTCCCCGTAACGGTCGAGAAGTTCGCGGTCCACCCAGGCTCGAATCGACGACGCCTGCCCCTTCTGGGTTGGCGCCGGCTTCATATAGGATTGCGTGACGAGCTGGCAGAGATTTTGGTAGCCCTGCAAATCCTTGCACAGGACTGTGAGATGATGAAACTTGAGACCGAGCTGCGACGGTTGCGAGGCGGCTTGGGTCTGTTGAACCGAATTCAAACCGTTCGGCGCATAAAATATCTCGCAGCCGATGATCGGCTTGACGCCGATCTTTTTTGCCGAGAGATAAAAATCAATTGCCCCGAAAAGATTATGCGAATCGGTGATCGCAACCGTGTCCATCCCGAGCTGCGCGACCCGCTCGAAGAGATTCTCGACCTGAATCGCGCCCTGAAGAAGACTGTATTGCGTGTGCACATGCAGGTGCACAAAGCTCGTCTTGGCGGCAGGAGAATCCGTTTCTGAGGGCATAGGCAATCGTTGTAGCGAAGAGCGTCAGGAAAGGCTATACACAGCGCGATAGGTCAGTATCATCAACGTTTTTCAGTACTTACAACCGCCACATGAGGCGTGTAAATGACTCCTACGTAGCGTTGCTTTCCGAAGCGTTTTCCTACATCCGCGACCGAAAGACGGCTCCCGGGCTCTGGCTTCGGCGCATTCAGGGGAATATAGACCTGGATCTGCTGTCCTTTCTGCACCTGCGCACTCATCAATCTAAAACAATGAAACCAGCCATAAATGTCATTCGGAACATCCGGCGGATTCGTGACAACCCCGACGAAAGCCCCCTTGCCGGTCTCAATTTTCTTGGCTGCTCTTCGATAGGTCAGCCAGACATAATCGAAACCGAAAAACAAAAAAGCCATGAGACACAAAAATGGGAAGCTGAACCAGAACGTCCGGACCAGGAGTGTATTCCAGTAAGCCTGGCACTGCTGCACTTGAAATTCGTTCACCGTCTTGCCTGTCACGCAAATGGAGGGCACGTTCACGAGCTCGTGAAAGAACTTCGAGTACTGGTACTGGGCCATGGGCAGGGCGGGCAGATCGATTTCGGCTGACCGTGAGAGCGCCCCCATGAGAAGAAATCCGATGAAGACCACGAAAATACCAGGACGAATCATCCGAACAAGAAAGAGCCTCTTTTGAACCGAATGAAAGGGTGTCGCGTCCATGGGCATCTTCATATCACGGAATTTCACGGAATATGGACCTTAAACCCGGCTTTGACGAGCCGATCTATAAAATCCGGTCTTAAAAGGAAGAACTGCTTTTTCTCGATGGGCTTGCCGTTCCCATCCAAAACAAAAAAACTTCCTGGGTCGTACTTACCTCCTCGGACCGTACTGTACCTCACAGCGATGTGATAAGGCGCCCGCCCTTTTGCGAAAGTCCCGTCCAAGCTTGCTACAAAAATGGGGTCGAAAGTAGGTCCGGCCAAATCAGGTTTGAAAAGCATAAGACAGAGCTCTTCTGGAGCAGCAAGAGCGAGTTCATAAAGGAACTGCAATTCTTTTTGATAGGCATTCAGCTCGTTGAGAACCCGACGCTGCTCGACTTCACGACGGGCAGGAGATCCGGGTTGGTTGAGAGAAGTCAATTCATTCATCTCTCGCACCTCTTCGGCCGTGCAGCCGTGAGCCATTTCATGCAAGAAGACGTGAGCGCTTCGCATCGGCTCAGAGTCGAAATTAAAGTAGATGGTCTTCAATAACTTTCCAGGATTTTGAGGGTCCTGTTCGAATCCAAAAGACATGGCGGCACCGGTACCATCCCCCTGGGGCGGGATTTCCATAATCAGACTTCCCGATATCTTGGAGCCCGGAGCAGAAGGGGTCTTCTCGTAGCAAGCCAAAATTTCGCGACCTGTGGCGGTCATTTCTATAAGAGACCTCAGGTCGTTGAGATAGGCCTCTCTATTCGCGATGTTCTTCCGAGTCGCTCCATCTCGCCATTTTTCCATGAGCCTTTTCAGCGCGGAACGGATCTCCTGCTTTGACTTGAAGGTCGAATCAGCCACCTTCACTAGCACGGCCTCTAAAGCAGAATAACCAACGACCTTAGGAGTCGGGCTCGAGGGAGGAAATGGGCTGATCGCCATGTCCCGCCGCTCTTTTTGTGCCCTGTACGCCTCGGGTGAGTTGCAAACGGCAGAGAGAATCCCCTCGTGATAGAGATCCACAGCAGCCGCAGAAAAAGGCATAAAAATCAGGAGAAAGACCCCGATCGAACAGTACTTGAGCATTTTAATTATTATATTCGTTCTTTTCGAATGCGACTAGACTGATTCAGAACCCGGCGTTGTTGCCAAATTCTCCTAAGAAAAACGGGGGCATGAGCTCAAACCGGGGGTGCTGCGCTCTCTCGAACCCGCGAGAGCCCCCGACAGAGCGCAGCCTGACACAATCAAACCAGCTTTTCCTTCCTGGGTTTAACCGCAGAACAAGGCTTCAGGCACACGGCGGTGATCACACGAAAGGCAAGCGCAAGACACGCAGGCCGTTTGATCCGAAGCAAGCGCTTCACGTGGTGTTGAGATCTTCCAAGGCACGAGGAGAGCTCTCAATGTTGCATCTGCAGCATTGCAATCATATCCGCAACCTCATGGATCGGCTGAAAACACGCTGGAATATTCAAGTTTATCGCTATGCAAACGTCGGAAATCACCTCCACCTACTCATTCGCGCCAAAAGTCGAGCGGATTGGCAGGGTTTCATTAGGGAATTTTCGGGCGGTGTCGCGATGATCGTTACGGGCGCGAAGAAAGGTAACGCACTTCGAAAATCGAAATCCACGGATACCCCTGAAAGCGCAAAGCGCGGTTTCTGGGATCATCTCGTATTTTCTCGAATCTCTCGGAAGAGGGTTCAAGATCCTTGAAATGAGCGAGAACGGCGCGATCCTGGTTACATAGCCCTGCCAATCACCGTTCCGATCCCCCCTCAATAACTCCGTTAAAATAGTGAGGGCCCGCTACAGCTCCAATCCCTTTCTGATCCCTGAAAAATATTTCAGGAACGGCGATTTTGCCGGAAGAGCTCTGGTTATGATCTCCTCAGCCTTGGCCTGTGAAAGCCCTCGTGACTCATCCCAAAGCTCTTCGAAAAGAAGGTTGGTCGCCCCAACCGCAAGAGACGGAAAGCTGCTATCCTCGACCTCACCGAAAGCCACGATGAAAAGTCGATTCCACAATTCCTTCATGGCTCGCTGGTAACTCGCCTCGTGAAACCGGCCCTGCAGGTCGGACAGCTGCTTGATCACCTTGGTCGAAAGCGGAGAATCGGAACGCAGAATTTCCAGAATACGGGAGGCATCCTCGCCCAAACCGGTGCGAGTACTCGAGCTCGAACGCAGAAGTGTCAGCATTGCGGTAAAAACGGACTTCGAAAAGAAAGTCGCTCTGCCGCGATACCATTTCGTATAGACCACCCTCGATGAAACCGAAAGTTCGGTCCGAAGGTGCCAGAGAGCGGCAACACCGTCCTGTCCGGTTTCATCCCATTCCCACCGCATCTCGGTTCGTGGGAAGAACTGATACCAGAGCGACGATGGCTCCCGTCGATTATTGATCGGGAAAACGAGGATAATCCCGTGACTCTCGATAAAACGGATCGCGCGTTTAAACTCGACGCCCATCAAGGACTATTTAGCACGTTCGTAGCTTTCAGGGCCATGACAGGAAAGCGCGCAAGTTCCGCCATTCGGCGTTGCCTCGAATTTAAGCGGCGCATTGGACGAAAACGCCGCCCGGATCAACCGATCCTGTGGGGCGCCGTGAGGATCGTGACACACGCGACACGAACGACCAAAGGCGGGACCGGTCGTCGCGCCCGCGTTCGTGATGTGCAAATAATGAAGGTTAACGCGAGTGACCTTGCCGTTTTCCACGCGATCGCTCCTGAATTTCGTCTCGTTTCCGTCCATCACGATCTCGGGAGTCATCATGGAAACGGCGTGGCATTGAAAACAAAGCGCATAGGTGTTCGGCGTCTGGTCGTCGCCGGCAAAATATTTGTTGTAATCCTTGGAAGGAAAATTCGCGTTCAGAAGCTTCGGAAAAGCACTCGCGTGCGGCAGATGACACTCCGAACAGGCGTCAGCCGCCGGCATGTGTACGCTGGCCATCTTTTCGGTTCTTTCCTTCATATCCGGAATCACCCGGCCGGAAGCCGATTTGACGGGACGGTCATGGCAATTCAAACAGAGGGCGCGTGGCTCTTTGGTCAGCAGTTTTTTCTGATTCGACCCATGCCCGTCATGACATTGCACGCAGGCGAGCCCGCTCGTGACCGGGCCGTGCTTCGAAACGCCGTTGGTCGAGAGATCATGACATCCCAGACACAGAGCTGAGATTTCCTCGCGAAAAAGGTAGGGATTCTTCGCGCCGTGCGGATCGTGACAAGTCATGCAGGAATCATCCCCCATCGCGAGCGCTGCGTGAACATTAGGCTTCGTGTCCTTGCGTTCATGACATCGGTAGCAGGTAACCTGACTTCGATCAGTCCTGACATACTGTTTGTCGCCGCCCTTAAAATGCGCGGGCTTCACCTCATGACAGCCGTCGCAAAGGCCGCCGTTAGCGGGATAGTGAATGTACTTGTTTTCGAATTGCGCGGAATGGCAACCTTCGCATACTTTGGAATACCCGGTTCGAGCCAAGGCGTCCGTTGCGGCGAACAGTATTCCGGCGATTCCAATTCCGGTCAGGAATTCGTGTTTCATACTTACTCCCATTCGATCGTAGCTGGAGGTTTGGAAGAGATATCGTAAACGACCCGACTCACGCCCTTCACTTCGTTACAGATTCTCGAGGAGACCTTCGCGAGGAACCGGGGTTCAAAAGGGTACCAGTCCGCGGTCATGCCGTCAGACGATGTCACCGCGCGAAGCGCGACCACGTGGTCATGGGTCCTTCCGTCGCCTTGGACGCCAACGCTCTTCACCGGCAAAAAAACGGCGAAAGCCTGCCAGATCCTGTCGTACAGCTCGTCTTCCAGCAGGCAATTGATGAAGACCTCGTCGACCTGGCGCAGTATCTCAAGATGCGTCGGGGTAACCGGCCCGATGATCCGGACCGCGAGCCCGGGACCCGGAAAAGGATGACGCTTCAAAAACGCCTCCGGAACGCCCAGGTGGCGCCCGAGATCCCGCACCTCGTCTTTGAAAAGCTCGCGAAGGGGCTCGATAAGTTTGAACCGCAGTTCCTTCGGCAGCCCTCCGACATTGTGATGCGACTTGATCGTCATCGAGTGCTTGTGTCCCGGACTCGATTCGATAACGTCGGGATAGAGCGTGCCTTGCACCAGGAATTCAGGAAGATGCCCGATCGACCTCGCGAACGACTGCGCCGCGCGTTCGAAAACCGCGATGAATTCAGCGCCGATGATCTGCCGCTTTTTCTCGGGATCCGAAATTCCATCGAGTCTGGAAAGAAATTCCCGGGACGCGTCGATGCACTCGACGGGAAGATGAAGTTTCGTTTCAAACAGCTCGACGACCCGCTCACGTTCACGATATCGGAGCAGCCCGTGATCGACGAACACGCAATGCAGGCGGTCTCCGATCGCCCGATGAACCAGCGTGGCCGCGACGGCCGAATCAACGCCGCCCGAAAGCGCGCAGATGACGTGCTGATCGGGACCGACTTCGCGTTTGATTTTCGCGATCTGCTCTTCGAGAACGGAACCCATGTTCCAGTCAGGAGCAAGACCGGCTATTTCCGATAGAAACTGCCGGAGCAATTCCTTGCCGTGAGACGTATGGGTCACTTCGGGGTGAAACTGCAAACCGTAAATCCCCGCGCCGGCGTTCTCGATCGCCGCGATCGCGCCCGAAGCACTTCGGGCGCTGGCGACGAATCCTTCAGGCATCTGTCGGGTCTCGTCACCATGGCTCATCCAGACTTCGAACGATTTCGCGGGAACCGCGCCGAAAAGTCTCGTCCCGGGCGAGGCATGAATCAGCATTCTCCCGTATTCGCGGGACTCTGCCTTCTTGACCTGTCCACCGAACTCACGAACAACGAGCTGCATCCCGTAGCAAACCCCAAGAAGAGGGATTTTGCTGTCGCGCTGGTACTCAAGCAACCCGGCGGGAAGGGCCGGGGCACCCGGATCGTAAACCGAGGACGGGCCGCCGGAGAGAACAATCGCGCGCGGCGAAAGTTCCTGAATCCTGGCAAGCGTCGCATCGCCCGGGAGAATCCTCGAAAAATAACCAAGCTCACGCACTCGACGCGTGATGAGTTGCGTATATTGCGAGCCGTAGTCGAGAATGACGATCGTCGCGTGAGTGCCCATTCCGTTTACCGCCTCTTTCCATCCAGCCGGTAGTTGGGGGCCTCTTTCGTGATATCCACGTCATGCGGATGACTTTCAGCCAAACCGCTGTTCGTGATCCGGACGAACTTGGCGCCCTCCCGAAGTTTGGCGACGCTGCCCGCTCCGCAATAGCCCATCCCCGCGCGAAGACCGCCCAGAAGCTGATGAATGTTGAACGACAGACTGCCGCGATAAGGAACGCGTCCCTCGATGCCTTCGGGCACGAGCTTACCGACTTCATCGACCTCGCCCTGGGAATATCGATCCTTTGAACCTTTGACCATCGCATCGACGCTGCCCATTCCGCGATAAGTTTTATAAGAACGCCCTTGATAAAGCACCATCTCACCGGGGGCCTCGTCGGTCCCGGCAAAGAGCGATCCGATCATCACGCTTTGAGCTCCGGCCGCCAGGGCCTTCGTGATGTCACCGCTGAACTTGATCCCGCCATCGGCGATGATCGGAATCCCGTGCGGCGCGGCCGCCCTCGCGGCTTCCGAAATCGCGAAAAGCTGCGGTACGCCGATCCCGGCGACGATCCGGGTCGTGCAAATCGAGCCGGGACCGATCCCCACTTTTACCGCATCGGCTCCCGCCTCGATCAGGGCCTTTGCCCCTTCGAAAGTTGCGATATTTCCGCCGACAACATCGACGCGATCGCGATAGTTCTTCTTGAGTGTCTGAATCATTTCGAGAACGCCCCGCGAATGCCCGTGCGCGCTATCGACGAAAAGAACGTCGGCTCCCGCTTCAACCAGGGCTTCGGCTCGCTCCATGTTATTGCCCCCCACCCCGACGGCGGCTCCGACGATGAGACGGCCGAACTTGTCCTTGTTCGCGTTCGGATAGGCTTGTTGCTTCTTGATGTCTTTGATCGTGATCAGACCCTTGAGGTAACCCCTGGAATCCACGACCGGGAGTTTTTCAACCCGGTTTTCCTTCAGAATCGCTTTCGCTTGCGCGAGAGTGGTTCCTTCCGGGACCGTGATCAACGGCATCCTGGTCATGCGTGTTTCGATGAGCTGGCTGAGATCCTCTTCGAATCTCAAATCGCGGTTGGTGAT
>MEQK01000074.1 GCA_001770175.1 Bdellovibrionales bacterium RIFOXYD1_FULL_55_31
AAATGAATAGTGCAATCGGATCCCTGTATTGTTTCATTATTTGAGAACTGATTTTAAACTGAAATCCTTCAGCGTAGTCAACAAACAAATGATTGCTACGGTTTCGGGTGTCGTTTGCGACGTGCGATCATGACGTCACGGATCGCTGGCTACTTTTTGGCTGTGTTTTGGGCTACGGGATTTCTGAAGTCGTCTGGACCAGGTTGAAGGAGTTTGCGGGCATACGCTTGGATGGAATTGCAGGTTTTAAATGGGCAGCGGTGCGTGCGAATGGCATTACCTTAATGAAGGCCAATATCTTGACTTCTAAATTCGCAATCACATGCCCATAAAAATCACCTTGAGCATTCTCCACTCTCACCTTACGCTCATTTAGAAGGGGATCATATGAAAAAATTATGCCTATTTTTTGTTGTTATCGCACTTGGAGCTGGGTGTGCTTCCATTTCGAAAATCAACCAAGGGAACGAAAAAAGAACCCCTGCCTCTACTCCCTCAGCTATCGGCGACGAATACGTCTGTAATTTCTCAGAATCGGGCTTTGTGAACGAAACTCGAGTGAGAATTATCGTGGGCGGACTTGGAAATCAAAGTCAGCCTGTGATTAACGGATGCTGGACTCAAAACAGGAGATACTTGAACAATACATTTACTGAGCGGCCGGCGAGGTACTTCGGTGCGAGATTAATTCAAGACGGCATTATACATAACCCCATAACCAATCGGGATGAACCGCAGATTAATCTCGAATTACGCCTGGAAATGGAGAAAATTGAGGGCTCTGATTTTGTCGTCGGAGAAAGCTGGGATTTAATTGCTTTCGTCCAAAATATTCCGTGGGACATGGGAACTGCCCCCGGCGCTTGGAGCAAAACCGTTCAAGACAGGATCACCAAGGCGTCACTTGCCATTTCTTGTTATAAGAGCGTTAAGCAATAGTACAGCCTGCCCTGTAGAGTTCGGAAACGCTCGTGATAAAGTCCTTCCAAAATAGAAGACCGTAATTCACTGGGAATTCGGAATTTCCAGTCTCCAGGAAGACGCGCCAATTCCGGAATTTTCATCGATACCGTTTTGGATCGTAAGAATCACAGGCACCCTTTGTGACCGAGGGACAGCCCCACGGCGCGCGGACTTCCTTCATGATCTGAATTTGCAGCTTCAGCAGTTCCTGCCGGTAGGTCACGGGGTGCGTGGCCATGGTCCCGATCACGATTGCCAGAGCAATGCCGGCGAGTTTATCCATTAGACTTTCCATGCGGGCCTCCTTGGGCTTTGAGTTGGCTCAAATACCGGAGGACCGTCGCCCTGTTATATCCAAGTTGACGGGCTATGACTCGAAGGGGCAGTCCGGAGTCTCTTAGGGTTACCAGCTCCAAGAGGTCGATCTTGTTTTTCGTCCAGCGCTCACGATAAAAAAGCATCACCGTGGGCTCCATGAGTTCGGTTATAGCAAGCCCGCCCGAACCATTTTTTTCCCTTTTACCATTACACACCCATCACATGAAGGCCCGTACGTCCGTGTACTTTCTCGCATCGAGCTTCCGCTCGAACGCTTCCAGCTTGCGAGAAGCCTTATGTATGGGTGTGTAATGGTAAAAGGGAGCGAAATATCGTTGGGGCAGATGGGTGAGCCACGGCGAGCGAAGCGAGTGGTTCACGAGAATTTGCCGAAGGCGAAAATGTAAAAGAGTGCGACCCGGAGGGGAGCGTTCATCACGAGTACCGAAGGCGGGATGCGCCGGAGGTCACCCCAATCGCCCGTTTTGGCTATGTCGTGGCTACGGGATTTCTGAATCGTCCAGACCAGGTTGAAGGAGTCGCGGGCATAGGCTGGGATGGGATTGCACGTTTTGAATGGGCAGCGTGCGTGCGGAAGGTATTCCTTTTGCTTGACTATGTGCGTCATCGCAAGATAAGACCTGATCTAAATGAAGGGACCGTCATGACGCGTCTAATTTTGGGTTTGGTATTTGCGTTTGTCATATCATCGCCAGGATGGGCGCGCTCCAATCCCCGAGCCACGGTTCACAATCTTGGACAGGCACATGATCTCGCGGGAATCCTGGCTCAAAGTCCGAAACCTACTAACAGAGAATTGCAACAGCAGAGGGATCGGTTACTAAACAGGTTCTTAAAGGGTGCCGATCTCTACTATATCGAAAAATACACCGCCGCTATGTATATCCCTGTTAATCGCGCACTCTGGGCTGACGATACTTCAGACCCCAGTGTCAACGAATTTGTGCTTCAGCTCGACGGAACGCTGGCGAAACTTCCGAACTTTAGAGGGCTTGTTCAAAGAGGAATTCGCGGCGACAAGCCACTTTCCACCGAATATGGACTCGGTAATCACGTTTTGTTAAAAGGATTTTCGTCGTCGTCAAAGTATTTTGGCGACAAGTTCGTGGGAATTGCCCGGCTCTTTCTGATCAGCAAATCGGGCAAGGATATTACCAGTCTCAGCACCAACCCAGACGAAGGGGAAGTCCTATTTCGGCACCACACTTCATTCGTAGTTTTGGATTGTGGCTCAGGCAAGACCGAAATCGGTAATGACGTCCAAGAGTGCCTACTTGAAGAAGTTGAAAGATAGTAAGCGCTCCAGCAAGCGGGATCTAATCGCGTCGGATCGCCTTCGCAACATGGAAGATCACAAGGGGAAATGCTGGTGCCATGAAAACAAAAATTGCACCCTGTGCATCGGGATGGATAACTGAGTTAATGTGGCCCATAGCCGCAGTGATCCTCGGGGTTTTGCGTGCTTTTAGCGTGCCGTTGGCTTCGCCACCTCAAGTACGGTGACGCGCGCTTGCGGTTCACGGAGTTCCCGTATCGCTCAGGTGAGGCCCTGCGGGCGACCCTTGTGCTTCACGTTCCGAACTACAACGCCCGAAGTCCTTTATTAACGACTGTCCTGAAGTCTTCGATCGTTTTGTCCTTCAGCGGCGAGTTCATGACGTAGAAATAGATTTCCATCATTCGACTGCCCGCCTTGAAATAGACGTCTTCTCGATAGAAGTTATCACCTTCGTACCCCAGCCGTCGGATCTTGAGCCCGTTGAGTTCGACCTCCTCGTTAATCTTGATGGGCCGGCCACGGACTGTCGTATTGACATATTCAGGCCAAGCCTGCGGAGAAAAGTTGTCCACGTCAAGAGACATGACATTCAGAACAAGCAGTGCCTCGCTCATGTTCCCAGGGGTAGCTGTTAAAAAATAATCATCGATAAACTTCTTCTGAATTGTTCGACAGACGATCGACTCAGCCGGTGGAATGATGCGCCAGTCTGCTGGGATTGTGATCGCAAAGCCAAGTTCCGAATTGCGATACGTACTGTCTTTGTAGTTGAACTCACCCTTGCTGGTCGGGAGAAACTTCTTAAAGAACGATTTGCCTTTAGTCCAGATCGTCTCTTCGGCTTTAACTGAAGCGATCGTTCCAGTCCCAACGGATAAAATTAGTAGCAAGTTCAGCCATGCGATTGTTTTCATACTTGAATGGTAGCGCACCAGGATCGTAAATCATACAAGATGGTCGTGGCTACGGGATTTCGTGCGGAAGGGGTTAGTTATGTGGCCACCTCGTCCGGCCGAAAATCGGAATTGCTAATGCAATGTAGAGGTTATGGCAGCTTTTGAGGACCTCCGTAGCCCGATTTTTCCGGATTTTTGGAATGAAGACGCGTAATCCTGAAATTAGAGGTTCATTTTATACGTGCGATTCCGCGC
This sequence comes from Bdellovibrionales bacterium RIFOXYD1_FULL_55_31, assembly GCA_001770175.1. Classification (GTDB taxonomy): domain Bacteria; phylum Bdellovibrionota; class UBA1018; order UBA1018; family UBA1018; genus XYD1-FULL-55-31. The sequence continues at coordinate 3,733 of MEQK01000074.1, forward strand.
GAAATTGTTCCGCCGCGCGCTTGCCGAATAAATGAGCGATGCTGAAGGCTCTGCGATCATCAATCTCACCTCTTCGGAATTTCGATTGCAGGGTGGTGCGCCGTATTGTATTCACGCTGCCGGTTATGGAGATTTACATGAAAATTGTGGCGCTGATCTCTGGAGTCTTTGTTATTTCTCTCTCAGCTTTTGCGAGCGTGGTAAACGCACGCAATCTAACCGAGCTAAAGAAGTGCTATTACGACCTCCCGGGTGACGGTACGGCTTGTGCTGGCGTGAAAAGCGCTGCAGACATCGCGGCCGTCAAGAAATGCTATTACGACCTTCCAGGCAATGGCGCTGCTTGTGCTGGCGTGAAAAGCGCTGCAGACATCGCGGCCGTCAAGAAATGCTATTACGACCTTCCAGGCAATGGCGCTGCTTGCGCCGGCGTGAAAAGCGATGCAGATATCGCGGCCGTCAAGGAATGCTATTACGACCTTCCAGGTAATGGCGCTGCTTGCGCTGGCGTGAAAAGCAATGCAGATATCGCGGCCGTCAAGAAATGCTATTACGACCTTCCAGGCGATGGCGCTGCTTGCGCTGGCGTGAAAAGCGATGCAGATATCGCGGCCGTCAAGAAATGCTATTACGACCTTCCAGGCAATGGCGCTGCTTGCGCCGGCGTGAAAAGCGATGCAGATATTGCTGCTGCCAAAGAGTGCTACTACGAATTTCCGGGCAATACCGCTGCCTGCGCGGGCGTAAACAGCGATTGATTTCATTGCAGCCATCCGCCTGATCTCTGAGATCAGAGCGCGGACCGAAAGGGATCACCGCCGCGCTGGTGATATTGGGGTGGCGTATAATCCAAGGTTCGTGAAATCGGATCGAACGCAAACGTGGACTCATTCGAACAAAGTAGTCATCGCCGTCGGCGTGGATTCCGAACACCGATTTGACAAATGTAACGCACCGCCCTATCTTCCGTGGCACCGCTTTGGAGGCTTTTATGTCGAAGTATTTTGGGTTTCTTGCAATCGCGCTACTCGCATCGTCAAGCTTTGCTGCTTCACCAGCCTCATCGTTAACCGATTTGCCCCTGGAGTTCGGCTACACAGTCGGTAGTTACCGATCCGCCCCCGAAGACAAAGTACGTATTCCTGTTCCGAGGGAAAGCCTCACTGAACATGCTATAGCTGGCGACCATCTGCTGAGCGAAGGTGAACAGTTGTATGTGACAGAATTCGATAGGGACTATCGATGCAGATTTATTGCGTTTCCCAGCTTAGATGATGTTTGTGAGGTCTATTTTACTTACGGAGGGGTTAATCCTCTTTGGAAGCAAGCTGAGGTATCAGTTTTTTCAACTATGAAGAACAAGTATTCCGAAAATGCCGCAAAACTATGTTGGTCCCAGTTCATGGCTTCCGAAACTTTGAGAAGTGCATTTGATGCAAGCGCGAAGACGGGTTTTAAGAACTCTTGCGAGGCGATCTGGAACAAGAAAAAGGCACGAATCGACTCACTCTGATTTTTGAAAGCCCACTAAGGTTAACTATGAAAAGCAGCGCCCTGAGGGCTGCTCATTGGACACTAAATAGTCGAGCGCGTTTTCGTCAGCATGCCACTCGTTTCTAAGTGGCAGAGTGAGGGACGAGAAGTGGCAAAGTGGCAGAGTTATCGCCGCAACGACCTAAGTACCGCTTGAAATCGGGCTGCGAGTTCAGCGCGGTCTGGCATACTGAACTGCGCCTGAAAGCTTTCATAAGTTATCAAATCACCGCTTTGGATGCCGGTAACCGAGATGAGTGGGTCGGGTTGGTAAATCTGTATTCGCCAGCCGTCCGAAAGTTCTTCGGTTGAAATAAGCGATCTCAGTTGGTCCAGACGCTTTTCCCATTCTTGGATGATTGAATCATCAAGCTTCAGACCGAATGTTTGGGGTTCAGCCTTGATTGTGGCCGGATTGATTGGGCGGGCTGGGTTAAGTCTTTCCTGAATGGGCCTGTCTTCATTTACTCTGGTGATGACTTCACCGCTCTTCAGTTCCAGTTTCGAGTAAATGGCGGTAGGTTTCTGTGCTATCGGAGCCACGGCTGAGGTGTTCGGTGCGCTTGGACAACTTGGAGCAAGTGGCGCTTCTTTGAGCGGTGGAATTTGCTCATGCAGAAAATATCCAGCCACGACCCCGATCGTTAGAAATATTAGCCGCATCCTCATACAATCATCCTAGCGGCTCTTCCGCTTTTTTTGAATCATTTTGTATGTGGGGTGTAAAAGCAAATCCTAGTGTCCTGAGTCAGTAATAACGTGGCAATTGCCGGAAAAATTTTGTTTTCTTCAAGACGCGAAAAGCGACGCAGGATTATTGCCTGCTAGCTTTGAGCAACGAAGAAGAAAGGCAAAAGATTCTGGCCCATTGGGAAGGACATTTTGATTCGACTCTGTATCGCCCTCGTTCGCAGACAAAAATATGCGTCGCTCCTCGCTCCTGGGTTCGAGTCAAAATGATCTCTTCAATTGTCACGTTATTACTGACTCAGGACACTAGATGAGCTTGCGCGGGCAGCACCGCCGCTGAGTTAGGCCGTAAATACGGGATCCCGATTTACAATATTGTCGTGCCAGCATCTGAATACAAAAAAGCTACTGATTTTGCGCGGAACTGGAATCAGCTGTGTCAACACCGACCCGCTATATAGAAAGTCTCCGCTGGAGGATAATGGGCTTAGTTTCATCATCTCTCATCGGACGTCTTTTTTTTAAGGCGGGTGAACGTATGCCGCGATTCAAAGGAAGCGTTTTTCTATTTGCCTGGACTTGCTTATGCGTAAGCACGTTACTGAGCTGCCGCGAGATCACCAGCACCAGTTCCGCGCCGGTTTCACTTAACCCGACAACTCAGAAAACAGCCGCCGATTGGCAGCTAACACTCGAAAACCATTTTGATATGGCCGAGACATTCGATGCACTTCGGGACTGGGACGGAAGCGTTGTTCCGAACGGATATTCCTGGTCCACGACGACTTCGGGCGGATTACCGAAGAAGGCCGATGGATCATCTTCTCGATGGAGTTACACAACAGTGTCGCATAAGGCGATAGAGATCACCGCGCCGATCGGATCATTTTCAAAATTGGACATTGTCAGCGGTTCGATCTCGGGCGCGAAGGCCGGCATCGCTTCCGTTAGAACGGAAGCTGGAAAGCATTATCTTGTCTTGGGATACGGAACGGGAACGAATTCACTCTCCTTCCAGCCGAACGAATTATTAAGCAACGGAACGGGAGCAACCGCAACGGTTGTTCGTTATGTGAAGTGGATCGGGTATCACGGTCCTGATTACGTTTGGCAAGGAGCCGGCAAATCGCTCTGTATCAATTACGGGGACTTCACTGCGGGTGGAAGCGTGAACTCAGAATATCCGGACAACGTTGCTGGATTTGGCCCGAGCCGACTCGGAACCTTTTTCGGAGACGGACTCACCGGAAAAAGTGGATACAAAAAGATTCACGTATTTATGATGGCAAAACTCGCTCCAGGATTCGTGAAGAAGGATCCTGGGACGGGAAAATACATCTACATCGGGACAGTCAAGATGTTCGATCTCGTCTCCGGATTTACCGCGCCTGACAAATGGGGAACTCCGGCGGAAGCAGCATTGGTCTCTTCGGAGATCAACAACATTAACGAGTACGGACTGAACTTCTATATATTTAATCTATTTGGAACCGGCAGTTACGGAGAGCGTTTGTTCTACGCAGAAAACGCTTTTACGGCCATATACAAAACGACCGAAAACCCGGGTTGGGCAATGAACCAAGTCGTCGGGAATCGTCCTCTCAGTAGTACTTCCATGAACGATAACGATATCACTTCATTTTACGAAGCGGGCAGTTGGTACGGCATCGAGGTTGCCGCGGATATCGGAACTCTGGGCGGCGCTGACGCCACCTTGGAATCCTGGATATACGATAGCAACGGAGTCGAACGAGGCCATTTTTCAGAGTCTGGAAACAATCGACTCCTTCAATTTGATCATCTTTATAATAAGGTCGTCCTCGGCGGAAACCGCATCTGTACTGGATACGGCACCTGCCCTCTCGGTCAGGACAACCGATGGTATGCCGATGATTTTATTATTCACGGCAGCAGAATCGGTCCAAACTATTTTCGGCTCCTCGAGCAAAACGAAAGCGGACGCTGAAGGGACAACCCGCTTTAGTCAAGTCGATCAAGGCGTGACAGTCACTGCATCTTTCAGAAATACCTACGTTCGGCTTGAGGCCTGGGAATGCACGAGACTTCGACGCGCATTTGAGAAGAGTACTGGAAGCGGGCTCCCGGTGAAATCCCAGCTTGGGGATTCGAACCGTTCGCTCAGTCCCGGAAATACTGACTCATGAGCGAGCTCCCGTGCGTTTGAATTGCGGCATGCAGGTTATGATCGAGTGTATGCTCGCCTCCCAAGGAATAGTCCTTCAGATGATGAATTTCTAAGAGATGGTTGGAGCCGCAGCGAACCTCGGTTTCCCTGTTCACATAGGTGCATCTTCCTTGATCCCGTTTCCAAACCGTTCTTCGCAAAGTTTGAGGAATATAGCGGGTCTGTTTCGCTTTTGATTTCTCCGCCGGCGGAGTCGCGAGGAGTGCCTTTTCTTTGAGCTCCTATTTGGGCTCCTGTGCCTCTTTCACTTCGGGTTTCTGTTCGGGATCCAAACGATTCAAGGCTAAATTGGCGAGCATCTCGATGAGTTCGGCGTAGGAGGGGTTCGGATTGCGATGCGAGAGCAGAGCTCTGAGCCTTTCGAGCTTGCTGAGGAGTGCCGCTTCCGCGGTGAATCGAATCTCCGTCTGTGTTGCCGAAATGGGCCGCGCCTGTTCCGGTCTGGAAGTTTCGGGGGCAAGCTCGGCCAGAAGCCGATCGCATTCTCGGCGTGATTTGCCGGTGACCCTCGTCACGAGTTCTTTCTTGCGACCGGGGAATAGGTCTTTCCGCGATTTTTCTGCTCACTTTTGAAAAAGTGCTGAAGCGCGCTTGCATTCGACAAACTGAGCTCCCCGCTTTTCAAGGCGGGCTCGATACCAGGAAGTTCTTTGAGTAAACGCATCGCCGAAATCCTTCTGTCTGCGCTGCCCTCAGCATAACCGAGTCCCCGCGTGACATAGTCGAAGAGGGAACTAAATCCTTCTTCAGCATAGAGACGCCGGTGCTCCACCTCCCTGAGGTGCCATAGAAGTTCGGCCGTTAATTTTCTTTCTCGCGCGACAAGTAACTGGGTTTGACTGAGCAGCTCGGAATCAGAAAGGGATCTGAGGTATTTCATATGACCGTTCGTATCGCGGGAAATTCGTGTCTCTAAAACGCACTACGTTGCCCAGAGAGCTCGGTTTCATCGCCAACCGGCGACGAGATCTTCACCATTCCTGCCGTTCGAAGTGTCATTCCGGGCTGAGCAAACAATTCGAACAAACTCCCGCTCGGTCCTCAAGGCAGGCTTCTCGTTTCCCTCGCCAGGTCAACGACGACACACTGGGAATGACCCTGCGGATTCGATATAATTAAGATGCTGATGAGAATACTTGGGACGTCGCTGGTAATTCAGGGTCTATTGTTGCTCGCCATATCTTTCGCGGGATGTAATCGCGAAGTGGAGATTCGTTCGTCCATCGAGGACGGACCGGGAGGAAGTCCCAGCTCACCGGGCCCGGGGCCAAGAACCCCCGGCGCACCTGAGTCCGACCCGCCCGGCACTGAGGATCCGTCATCCGGCGACACCGCTTCCGCCGCGAGTTGGTTTGGCCCCAATATGTTTTTCAATCAATCCGTGAGGAACTCCCCGGTCGATGCGCAATCGCAAACGATTATCAACGCGTTGGTGTCACGCGGCGGCTGGGGCTACGGCCGTATCCAAATTGATTTCAGTATCGACGTCTATTTCACGGATTCCTCAACGATTCGTGTCCCGTTTCTGAATGGCGGGATGTATCTGCCGGATAGTGACGTGCCTTCTGCGGTCCCCATGGCCCCCTCCGGGACCGCGGGGTTTGAAAGCTCGGGAGGGCGGATCTGCGACGGTGGCGATTGCCATTACCTCGTGGTCGATCGGGAAAAACGCGAACTTCTGGAATCCTATGTGTCGAGCGCGAGTAGCAGCCAATTCCAGAGCAATGGCTCGCTCGCGATCTGGCCTTTTGACAAGTCGTATCCGACAAACCTTCGAGGCGACGTCTGCACCAGTGCCGATGCCGCGGGCTTTCCGATCGCGCCCATGCTCTTCAGCGCGGACGAGGTGGCGTCCGGCGCAATCAGGCATGCGATCCGTTTTATTCTCCCGAACAACCGGATTCAGTGCCGCACGTATGTTCGTCCCGCGACCCACTGCACCGGTCCGAGCAATTGCGTTGGTTGGGCCACGACGAACGGCGTCCCCTACGGCGCGCGCTTTCGCTTACGGGCCAGCTACCCGGTCGACACCTTGCCGAGCGCGGGCGCGAAAGTGATCGCCCGAGCTCTTCAAGAATATGGAATGATCCTTTCCGACGGGGGCAACATCGCGCTCACCGCGCAATCGGACCGAAACAGCACAGCGAAATGGTCGACGCTTTTGAATGGCTCTCGGGATCTGGAGGCGGTACAGCCTGGGGATTTCGAAATGGTCGAGGGCGGAACTCGTTTGAAACCCAACAGTATCGACTGCGTCCGGAATTAGAGTGTCTCGTCTGAGTCTTTGAGCTTTCGGCTCACGTTCCGAACCCCGGCGGGTTCATTCCGCCGTTCAATTCAGTCACCAGCTTGAAACCGTCGTGGGGCTAGCGACCGCTCCCGTGACGCCAATTCCGACGCCGTAGAGACCGGAGCCATTCATTCCGTTTGCTCCCCAGCACTGGATTTTCGGATCGCCGGACCCTGGTGTTCCCGACAGGAGTGCGCAGCGCCAGCGAATCGTCGGCCAACCTCCCACGACCATTTTCCGAACGCCGCCCGCCGGAAGGTCCGGGACAGCGGTGGCGACGTGAGGCGTTCCCGTAAAACCCGCGACATCAGGCCCCCAGCAATACGGGTTACCGCCATTGGTGATACAGACGGCCGAAGAGCTCCCCATGTAAAGGGAATCGGCGCCGCCAGCGGGAAGCGCCGGGCTGATAAAGGGCGTGCTTGAATCGGTTTGGGTGAGCGGCGGGTTGGGCGTCCCCAAAATCTGATTCGCGTTGGAGCCTAGGCAAACGACGCTCTTGTCGGTCAGGAGGAGACATTGCGAGAGCGAGTCGGAGCTGATCCGGTCGATGTTGTTGAAATTGAGCAGCTGAGTGGGTGTCGTCACATTAGTCGCGGGCGCGCTCCACCCCAGAGGACTTCCGGCTGGGTTATAGCCCCAGCACTTCGCCGTGTGGTCGCGGAGAACGGCACAAATGGCATTGAAACCTGGACTGTTCAGGTGAACGGCATCTGTCAGCCCGGTATCGGTCGCGGTGGCCGTAGGCGTCCCGGAGGTGGTCCCGTTCGCCAGCTGGCCGTAGTTATTGGCGCCCCAGCACTTGACGGTACCGTCATTCAGGAGAGCGCAGGTGGTGCCAGAATAAGCATTGAGCTCTTTGATGTTGTCGGGAACGACCGTGACATGAATCGCGATGTTCGTTGCGGCATTTGTGCCGTCCCCGAGTTGATAACTCGCATTCGCTCCCCAGCAATAGCCTGCATATTTATTCGTCACCGCGCACATATGATCATTGGCCACGCTCAAATGGATGACCGGATCGGGAATTCCCACGATCGCGGTTGGACTCAGCCGTGCTGTTGTCGCGGAATCGTTGTCGCCGAAGGGAACGGTATTTCCCGCACCCCAGCACTGAACCGAGGCATTCGGGCCCGAATTTGCGCAGGCGACGAATCCGTTAAAGGCCATCGTGATGGTTTGGCCTGCTGTCAAAGGATCGGGCGGAATCGTAGCGAAACCGTGGGTCACCGAAGTGAGGCCGGTTCCGGCGACTGTGATCTGAGCTCCCGTTTGGTAATAATAGCTCCTGAAGTAGAGAGGGCTCGCGTTGAGGGAGTTGCCCGTTGTCACGGTTTTCCAAACGCCCACCACTTTCGTGAGGCAGCTCGAGTCACTGAAGAAATCGCCCACGAGCGGAACAGAAATGCTCGGCGTGATTTCCACGTTATTCGTGACGTTTTGAACGGTTCCGGAGTCATCCGTCAGCGAAACGCTGAGTGCCGTACAGCTGTCGACGGTGATGGAACCAGGAGGGGTGTTGAGGAGAACTTTCGTTGGGGGAGGGCCGGCAGGCGCCGTAGGCGTGGGTGTGGGCTCGGCAGTTAGGGTCAGTGTTGCATCCGCATCGTTTTTGACGGTGGTGATGTTGTCGATCTCCGCAATGATGATCGGATGACACCCGGAGAAGATGGCAGAAATGAGTATTCCCCAAGTGAATAGACCTGACAGCAAATGACGGGTGTCTTTGGTGTCCATAAACGTTCCGCTCCTGATATCTCAATGGTACCAGCAAATCCCGACCGCTTAAATCAAGTTAATTTAGTTCGGGTTTTCCAGTTCTTAGAATGCGGCAATATTCTTGAATCAATGGCTGAGGGTCTGCGTCCCGTTCGGCGCAAGAATCGAGAGTCAATTTCGCCTTCTTCGTCCGGGGCGCCCCCGGAATTGACAAGTGCTGCGCCGCATTATAAATGGGTGTCGGTCATTAATAAGGTCATTACAAAAAGGATGCGAATATGCGGAACATAAAGAGCTTTGGAATCTTGCTGACGATCTGTGCGCTGGTGCCGAATTTGTCTTTCGCACTTGAATTAAAAGACTTCGAAGGAACCTACAAAGAAGTCAGAACCGGTTACCATTTCGAGGCTCGCGGCAATTGCGGCGGTTACCTCGCGGAATGCCCAATTGCGGCGAGGGTGAACTATAGCCCTAGTGATCCGTTTGGCAACGAAGTCCTGTTTCTCGATAAACGCTACGCTGAATCCGCCAGCCAAGAGAGTTTTGTTCTCGGCGAGCGCAATGCCTGGCACTACTTTGATGCCGTTGAAGTGGGCAAACTAGAAGGGCTGAAGCTCACGGTTCAACTCTTCAAAGCGCGCCGTATCCTGAAAAACAAGCTCGTCGAGATTCGAAGCCTTGAACTCAAACCGGAACACGATGGAAGCACGAACTTGATCCTCAATTACACCAACGGCAAAGGAACCTGTTCGCTGACTTGCGAATTCAAGAAGCAGTGAGACAGACCTGTATCGAGGTAAAAATTTATTCGATACGCCGCGATCGCGCCAATCGCTTTTTTCTATTCTTGTGCCGTCGGACAAACGATTTTCAAGCCCCTCGGTCAGATTTCCGAGGGCTAACGTAACTGACCCGAACGGACACCGCCCCTTGTGGCATGTGAATGACCGCATCAAGAATTCACTGAACGAAGGAAGACAGGACATTGCCGACTACCTGAAACCCGTGGCGGATTATCTGATTTCCAAGGGCGCGACGGGATAGGGAGTACATGATAAAATTGATCTCATGAGAGGCGCGAGTAGCGGCATCATATTGGCGGTTGGCGCAATTACTTTTCTTCAGTTGCTCTCGATGTATCGCGAGTATTGGAAATCGTTTGTACTCGTCTGGGTCTTATTAGCTTTGCATTTTCTATTAACCTGGACTCCTGATTCGGCAGCAAAGAAGCCAACCAAAGACGAAAAATCACACCCACACCAAACTGGCAAAAAACAATGAGTTCCGACGACCGGCGCACGTCAGCCTCTACGGCAAAATCTCGATTCGCTGAAGGGTCCTTGATTTGTAGGCGTCGTAAACTTCGAGATAGATTTTCGTTTTGGTGACGCGGACCGTGAGAGGATTGTATTGGTTGATCATCTCTCGTGCCCAGAAGTCGCGCTGCGCTTCATGGGGAGGTGCGGGCCGGGTGAGCACCATCGTCATGAAGCTGCCGGGCTCATATTCGTGGACGCGAAGAGCTCTCGCGAGTTCTCGTTCGAGCTCGACAAGTTGTTTGGAAACCTTGTGAGCGGCCACGGGCGGTTTGCTGCGATCCCAGCGACGTTCGGGGATTTTGGCGAAGGTCCCTTCTTGACTGTGCTTGTCTTTAAATAGCTCAACATACTTTTTCATCAAGCCTCTGCTGGGGTGGAGGTCCAGGTCGGATGAGCGCGGGAGGGCTTTTCCATTTGGAAAACTCCCGTAAAGAAGAAGATCCTCGCCTTTCAAACCTGCACCAATCGAGCTTTGCTGAATGGTTCGAGCTGCTGAATAGACATCTTTGAACGAATTGGCGTTCCCGCCGAGTCCGATTGATCTCCAATAGGTTTCGACCTGAGATGCGAGTTCACTCCATCGGACGCTGGCACGGCCCTGGAGTCCTCGAAAGAATGCCTGGAACTCTGGCTCGGTGAGCGCGCGGTACAGGGTCTCCCAGTTTCTCCTTTCGCGCTTAGCCTCGTTCTTGAACTGCTCGAGCTCGGCCGGTTTGATGTCTTGTCCGGAACCGAAGTCTTTAATTCCGGCGTTTGCTAGGGCTTGGGTATCGCGATACTGCTTCAACGCCACTGCCTTCGCTCTCAGTCGTGTTTCTTCCGGGAGATTCTGAATGGCGGTAAGCGTGCCTTTTGAGAAGTTCTGCATCTCATGTTCCTCGGCGAAGTTTCTGGCCAGCGATTCACGTCCGCCGATTCGAGCGAGGTATTCAAGAATCGAATCCGGTTCGAAGAGCATTCGATAGGAGGCCGTGAAATTATTCCAGAGAGTTGTATCTTGCGTGTCAAAAGTCGCGGCGGTGCGATCAAGAAGCCGGAGGAACTCTCCCCGTTGTTCCGCGCTGAAATGATGTTGGATCCGCAGAATGGGTTCAACAGAATCGAAGCGAGCCAGATCTGAGAGAAGTTCTCTCAGATACTCGGCTGAGGAACTCCAGCTTCCGAAGTTTCTTGTGTATTCGATTTGGGACAAACGCTCGATCATCCGCCAAATTCTTAACGCGTCGTCTGGAGTCCGGATTTGAGAAAAGAGCGATTCAAACTGGTCGCTGAAAGAGACGATCTCCCCTCGGCGCTTGGGATCGTGGACACTGAGTTGTTTGAGGTGTGCGCGAATTTTCGCTTCGAGTTCTTTTTCCGGGAAGATGAGTTTTTCGAGTCCTTGGGTGAGGCACCCCGAAATCGCGGTTTTCTGGGCGTACGACAGAGATGGCGTGAGCCCGGCTGCCGAAAGCGCCACGAACCAGATCAGCCGTTTGATCGACTCCAAAGCAGACTTCATCGATATCTGATCGGATCTCGCGCGTGTGGACTTCAGGAGGAAAGCCGCTAACTCGTGTTTGGCTTCCGAATCGGGACCCCGAGTGTCTCGATTGACAATCCACGTATTCTCAAAGACTTAGGCCTAAAAGTGCGAACTTAAGCTATTGATTCCCATGGGAATTATTGAAATCCTGACGAATTTACCCTAACATTAAGATAGATTAACCGAAAGGATCGCCATGAACACCAGACCGTATGTTGGGCGAAGACTCCAGATCTATGGCTTCATATCCGTCCTGCCGCTTCTCGTCCTCGCTTGCAGGCCGGCCATCGTGGATGAGCCTCTGGAGCTCACCGAATCCGCGAAAGGAGCGCCGGGCACGCCACCCGCCCGAGTTCTTGCTCCACCTTCGGCTTTGGAACTGGTTCATCCCGCTTCTTCCCTGGCGAACGTGACTCAGCCGAGAATTCGAGTGAGTGGCGTGAGCGCGGGTCTCGAAGTCGCGATTTTCACCAGCGCGGATTGTAGCCTGGGCAGTCTCAATCAGGCGGCGACGGCAAGCGGGGACAGTGTAGAAATTCAACTGGAGCCTCTCGCCGACGGACAATACATATTCTTTGCGCGAAGCGCGGTTTCCGCCGAGGGCGTCGTCTCGAACTGTTCCTCTGTTTCGCTCAGCTATGAGGTGGATACACAAATCCCCACCCTGACGGGTCTCGTGGATGATCCCGTAACAAAGAACTCGAAAAGCTGGGCCTGGGGTTGCGGTGAATCGAATTGCCTCTATCGCTTTGCCGTTGACCAGAACCCAACGGGGACACCCGCCGGCGAGTACGGAGCGACAGCGACAGTGACCCAAAGCAGTGGAACAGGCGCTTACTACCTTCACGTCCAGGCAAAAGACCCCGCCGGAAACGAATCCGCGGTCATCCATGCGGCAGCCATCCTGGACAACGCGGCACCCGCGGTTCCGAATCCGGTGACGCTGGTTTCGCCGGCTTCGGCAGTCGGTAACGTGACCACCCCGACGATACGAGTGGGCGGGGTGACTTCGGGAGATACGATTCAGCTTTATTCCGACTCTCAATGCGAGTCGCTTCTAATTTCGAGCCAAGCTTCAGCCGCTCAGGTGGATTTCACGCTCACCTCCGGACTTTCGGATGGAAGCCATCAATTTTACGCCAAGGCGGTGGACGGCGTCGGGAATGCTTCCAACTGCTCGTCCAGTTCGGCTTCTTATGAGCTCGATTCGACCGCGCCCTCGATGACCGGTCTTGCGAACGACGCGACCCCGAGGGCCTCGAAAACCTGGTCATGGGGCTGTAACGAGGCGAACTGCACTTATCGCTACACGATCGATACGGCAGCGGCGACAGCGCCGGCCGGAGCTTATGGTGCGAGCACGAGCGCATCCCAGGCTTCTGGATCAGGCACTTACTACCTGCACGCCCAAGCCAAGGATGCTGCTGGAAACGAATCGGCGGTCGTACATGTTTCGGCAATTCTGGACAATTCGGCACCCACGATCCTCTCCGTGAGTCCTCCCATCGACCGCTACTACGCGGCAGGTGAGGAGTTGGTTTTCAAAGTGAACTTCAGTGAAGCGGTGATTGTTTCCGGAAATCCACGCCTGACCTTGACGATCGGCGCGACGACCCGATACGCCGCTTATGCGTCAGGATCGGGAACGGCTCAGGTCGAATTCAAATATCTCCTGGATGGTGCTGATTCGGATCAGGACGGAATTGTCCTGGCCAATACGGTTGGCCTGAACGGCGGAACGATTGCCGACGGCACCGGCAATGCGGCAAATCTCGGGTTCGTCGCTCCGAATCTCGCGAACGTCCGCGTGGGCGCGCCGACCTTTCTGATGTGCTCCACTCAAACGTTGAATCTAACTTCGAACATCGGAGTGCTTTACGACAGCGGTGGTGCGGCTGGCCTGTATGGCAACGGTCAAGAGTGCGTCGTGAACTTCGACATTCCCTCTGGGATCAGTGTCCAGCTCCAAGTCGTCTCTTTCGTGTCGGAAAACAACTATGACTATCTGAAAATTTTCAACGGGTCCGGCGTGGAGCTTGCCCATCTCACCGGTACTCCCGCGATGCCACGCAACTTCACGATCGAGGGAAACAAGTTGAAGATCACCTTTCATAGTGACGGTAGCGTTACGCGCGACGGCTTCCAGATTAAGTGGTCAACCGCCGTCGTCACCGATGACGGGGTCCCACCTGAGGCGGCTTCGGCGCTCTCCTGGGCACAGACCAGCCCCAGTGACTCCCTGCTCCTCACGGCACAATGGACGAAATCAAGCTCGGCGGATCTGGTAAACCAGAAACTTCAATTCTATTCGGATGATCATTGCGGGACTACGATGGGAGGTTTGATCGACCTTGTCTCTCAATCGACGCAGTCCAGTGACTTTACCGGGTTCGCAGGCAATACGTATACCTTCCGGGTGATGTCGCTCGACTATTTTGGACAGTCCAGCTTTTCAGAGTGCTCTCCTTCCGTCGCGATTTCTCCGACCGCGCTTCCGGGGGGAGTCACGATCATCGACAACCATGACGGGACTTATACTTACATCAATCAGCCGGGACCGAATGAGGGGAATGATGCCGATGTCCACGAGGCTTCGCCGACGCTTGATCACAGCGAAGACGGCCGGCTGGACGCGGCGAATGAAAAATATGCCGGCAACGTTTCCCGCGCACTTCTCGGTTTCAGTCTCGCGGGAATCCCGGCGAATGCCACGATCACGAACGCGAAAGTCTCTGTTTATTATTTCTTACACAACGCGAGCGTTAAACAGGCCGAAACAGTCGTCATGAACAGCCTCCAATCCTCGTTTAATGAAGATACTCTGCGCTGGGGGAATCAGCCCGCTTTCAACTCGACTGTTCTGGGAAGCATTGTCATCAACGATACGGCTGGCGATACCTACGGGTGGCGCAGTTTCGGCGATGGGAATGCCGATATGAGAAGCTATGTTTCTAATCAGTACTCGGGGGGGCAATCGCTCGGGTTCGTGATTCGCTTCACCCCGGCGCTGACGTACTGGCGCGATTTCATCGTGTATAGCTCCGAACACACGGATGCGGCCCTGCGGCCGAAGCTGGAGATCCGGTACACGCTGCCTTGAGTTCGGCAGCGAAAGACGGGCAACTGTCGATGATCTCGGAGCCAAACGCCAGCTGGCCGGTTATAGCAATCCGCGTCCGCACTTTTTGTGCACTGACTTGACGAACCGGCCGATTTCGGGATTTTCGAGACAGCCGGTGATCGTTTCAGTTTTTCCGCGCCGGCGGTCTTCGAGGATGACCGGCGTGCATGGGCCCAGGTCTTTTGAACTGGCAGATGTTTTGAGCCGTTTCCAGTCGAGGTCTTTCAGTGGCTCCTGTTTCGCTTCGAAGTAGGGCAGCAGGTCGGTTTGACACGCCCAGACCGCGCCGTCCTTGAAAACTTTCGTCCATCGGGTTTCGTATTTGCCCTGGACGGAGACGGAGAAGTGCTCGGGTGGGACGATGATTTTGGCCGCACTGCCTATGGTCGCGTAGAATACCAGCGCGATCATCAAAGGCATTCTGCCTATACGCGCTCTGGTCAAAAGTCGCATGAGCCGAACCCTTTCTTGAGCTCATCGTCCATACGGCAGTTCACGAGTTCGGCGACTTTCGGGCTGAAAACTGAAAGCCTTCGAACGCGGTATTCCGGATGCGGAAGTTGCGAAAAAGTCTTTTCAATGACGTCAAAATCGTGATCCGCGTTCGAGGTTTTGATGTATCCGGGTTCAGTGCAGAAAAGCGAAGAAGCTAGTCCGGCGAGTTCCCGACGCTTTTCGAGCGAAGTCTCACGACTCAAATAGCGGGGAAAAGCCTGAATGGATATCCAGTCAGCAAAATTTTCGTTGCGGTCTCGTGACAATTCTTCTTTGAGGAGTTCACGGCACTCCCGGCCACAGTGTCTGAACTTTTCAACTAAAAGGGCCTCTTGGGCCGACTGTGCCGATAAAATCGCGTCCTGGAACATTTTATTCCTGTCTTCCCGGCTGGCTCTTTCGAATGAAGCTCCATCTTTGGCCTTTGCGCAAGAGAGCGACTGAACGAACGATTCGGTAACAATGTCGTCCGATTTCTTCCAGCTTGGGGGAATGTAATTATGTGAACGGGCCACCCGGCGATCTGGTCGCATGTAAAAATCGTTTGGTTCGTCCTTGGTTCCAGATTTTGCAAGGTAACCGAAGGCATTCAGGTCAGAATACCTCGCAATTAATGAGCTCGTTTGCTTTTTTGCGGCATAACGCAACTTTTCGGCATTGAACGGTTCAAGCTCTTTCTTACGAGAAGAAAAACAGTCGATCAGCTTGCGATAAGGATGCTTCGGTTCGACAATTCGTGACGGCATTTCAAATAGATCCTGCTGCAATTTGTCCCATTCGCGGCAATTGAAAGGCGGCTTTTCGAAATTTGAAAGTTTTCGAGCGATTTGAGCCATCCGGCTTTCTTCGAACGCGAGATCAGCGAAAATTCCCGGGTCGATCGAATGCCCAAGTTCGTGTATCAGTACCGTGTAGAAAGCCGCATCGGGGTAGGAATTGAAGAACCCGGCACAAACGGTCATTCGGTTATAAATGGGATCATAAAAGGCGTTTACTTCTGTGGTCGCGCATTCCTCGCCTGAATCGATTATCCTTGGGTCGAGTAGCGGCAGACTGAGTTCGACGGAGTTGAGTTTCTTTTTCATTTTTTCGCGTATCGCGGCCGGGAGCTTCAAGTCGTCAATCACGGCGAGTATGTCGGCTTTCGCGGCAGTATAGGTTTGTTCTACCCGCTTCCAATTGGGACCGTTAGCGTATTTTGCTCTGGTAATCTGGTCGCTGACTTCGATCTTTTTTTGGCCCAGGCGAGCCTTTCTTTCAAAGGAAGACGCTGATTTTTCGTCTTTCGGCAGGGATGCTTTCGCGCGATCCTGGGCGACTTCTTCGATAATGGAACCCCAATCCGACAAGAGGTTTCCGAAGTCTCTATGCCATTTTTTTGAGTCAATTTCGTTTTTCAGGAGTTCCCGAAAGCGATTCATGATCGGTTCGGCTTTTGACCTCAGATCTGAGGGCAATCGCTTTTCGGCATCGAGGAGGGCCTGGACGTCGGCTCGAACAGTAGATTTTATGCCGCTCTTGCCTTTGCTTCCGACGTCGATTTTGCCTGTTTGTAGTTCAAGGACTCCGTCATGCTTTGGATCCCATAGCTTTTCGCAGATGTCGTCCGTGAGGCGCGAACAATCAGGTTGAGAAACCTTTTTGCCCTCAGGATCGCAGTGCTTCGGCGCTTGAGGGCCTTCGAGGCGGCTCATGGAGTCAATGAGTGCTTGCAGCTCAGCATTGCCGGGGTCTTCGGCGAGCGTGGGAAACGTCCAAAAGACAATGAGAATCAAAAGGAGGGCGAACCTCATAATTCTGTATCGGTTAAAAGGCGAGAACAGTTTACCCGAACTCAGCCGCCTTCATATTCGCGATTGGCGTCGAGAATTAGGTACTTAGAACTGATTGGCTCTTTAAAGATTCGTGCGAAACACCCGGATTTCAGGGATACTGGAATTGATGAAGCTCTCTTCTTCCCGCACTCGCCAGATCCTGATCGTGCTCGGGAGTTGCCTCTGGGCAGCGCCTGTTTTTGGGGCAACGGCTCAGCTTGAGTGCCTGATGCGGGCTCTCGGGGCCAAGTTGGATTCGCCCCTGGCGGGGCCGACGGACGACTATGCCCGGATATTCTCCGAGGCACTGCTCTCGTGGAAGGCGAAGGAGGGCAATTTTCGGCAATCACTTGAGTTCTTCCTGAAGAAACGCACCGAGATTTCCCGAAAGCACCTCGCGAAATATCGAAAACAATACAAAGCGCTCTCAAGCCGCTTTTCGGGCGCCGAGCTGAGGGCCGCTCGAGAGGACTTCAAAGAAACCGTGATCGATCAGGAGGAAAAACTCCTTTCCATTCTCAGCGGGAGTGATTCAATTGCGCGTCGTCATTTTTCCGGAGAGCTTGGGGAACTTTCTACTCACACGGACATTTTTCCTCTTCATCCGAATTTTGAGGGAAGGAGCGAGCGTTCACAGGAGCTTTACCAGCTCGTTCGGGATCTGGATGAGAAGACCAACTTCTTTGTCCCAGGAGAAAATGAATTCGAACGTCGGATTCGTAAAGCCGGTAAACTGGGAAAGTTCGTGCCTCGGGAGGTGCTTGAAGTCGAGGACCAGAAATGGCTGATTCGTAATATTACGCTTCCGGGAGAGAAAAAGCCGATTCCGGTTATGGCGATTCGTCGAAAGGTCCAAAAGGGAACTCCGCCTTTTTACGCGGTTTTCAGCACGTTCTCAACGGATGTCCCTGCCGTGGCCAGGCGACTCGAGACGCTTTGGAATGAAGTCTTTCAGACGAGTGACTTGGGACTCAAGCGGCGAAAGATCGCGGAATTCGAGTGGCTGTTCTTTGTTTCGAATCCGACTCATCGCGCGGGCGCGTCCTTGGGGGATGTCCTTTCGACGGCTTTGCAGCTCAGCAACGGGATGACCGTCCGTCAGAAATTTCGCAGTCTCGACTTTCACGCGCTGGCCAGGAACCCTGAAGACTATATCGAGTGGCGGCTCAGCAACTGGGGAGACTAGTTTCTGAAACCCCCTATTGCTTCGCCAGAACCCGTTTCCATTCCCGCACTTTTTCAGCAAGAGGTCGGCCGGGCGCTCTGTTCTCACCGGTCAGGGTTTCGAGAGCGTTGATCGTGAGATGTTGAAATTTTGAATCGCTGTCGTAATTCAGAAGCGGAGCGAGTTTCGGCGCGACGTTCTTTGCCCGAAGTTTGACAAGGGCTTGCAGCGCGTGTTGCGGAACCCACTGTGCTTTGCCGCCATGATAATTCGCGCGGTTTTGAAGAGTCTCAAGCAGCGCCTCGGTTGCCCCCAAAGGTCGGAGCGTCTCGACCGCTGTTACCGCCTCCACGCGAACGACGAGCGCCGGATCTCGCAAAAGCGGCAGAATGGCGGGAGCGGTCACCGGGTCCCTCAGCGCCGTCAAGGCGCGTAGCGCGGCATTGCGAATCATCCATGACGGATCTTTCAGGAGAGGAATAATGGGGACGGCCGTCGCGGTCCCTCCGAGTTTTGCCGCGCCCATGACCGCGATGTAACGATCGGGATCCGAAAGTTTGCGATCGGCGGCGATTGAAAGAAGCGGTTGGACGGCTGCGGTGCTGTAAGTGGATTCCCATTTCTTCAGTAAAGAGTCGAAGTTGTTCGAGGGGCGATTCCTGATTTCCTTTTGGAGTAAGTGCTGAAGCGAGGACCCTCGAGGTTTGGGCACTGACCCGTGCGCGGAGGCGCAGAACAGGAAGGTCGCCAGCGCGATCAAATAGAAAGCCGAAGCATCAGCCGTTAAGCATTTTTTCGAACTCTGCAACGAGATCTGCATCCGAGCGCTCCATATTAGCCGCTGGTGTTTTGGAAGTCGAGGGTTGTTCGATCGGCGCTGCGGGACTCGCCGGAGAGGTTGGCTTGGCCGAAGCGGCGGCGGGTTCGGGAGCCGGTGCAGGCTTCGCGGGAGTCTGGGCGGCTTCGGGAGCTTGCGCGGGAGTTTTCTCGAGGCTCTTTTCGACTTGATCCACGAGACCTTCGAAAATCGAATCCGCGGGAGCATCCTTTTTCGGTTCCGCGGCCGTCAGACCCGCCGCGCCCGCGAACAACGTATCGATAGCGGAAGAGTCTTCGGTGGCGCCCAGGGGAGGGGGCGTCAGATCCGGTTCGGACGCCGGTTCTGCTTCGGGCGCGGGAGCCGCCGGAGCAGGGGCTGCCTGTGCTGGAGCAGTTCGCGCGGCAGGGGCGGGTGTCGGCGCCGGAGCGGGAGAACTGGTGATGCTGGGTTCAGCCGTCGGCGAGATCGTGCCTTTGCCGTTCAGCTGCGCTCGGAGCTGCGCGTTTTCCTGCTGGAGACGTTTGAGATTGGCCAGATCATCTTCGATGACGCTGTACTCGGCGAGCTTGCTTTCAAGATTCTTGATTTTGTTTTCGAGTTCGGCCGTCGCGGCGGTATTGACCGGGGCCGCGGTTGAACCGGTGGCCGGGGGCGCTGACTTCGCGGCCGCGAGAGCGACTTCCATTTCGGTTTTCTGCGCAATCAACCGGTCCATCGCCATCGATTGCTCCGCCATCTTCGCCTCGAGCAGGAGAAGCTTCTTCGCCATTGCCGGATCGTCAGAAAAATTCAGGGATGCGGCTGTATGCGCGTAATCCGTGCCCGGGTTCATGGCGGAGACGGGAAGGTCCCGACCTGCAAGGATCCCGAAAAGTTGCGCGCGCATGCGTTCGGCGTCGACGATGAGTTCGTTTAAATAGTCTTTGACGACGCCCGTGGGGACGCCGGAGTGAAGCGCGCCGAACTTTCTTTTGTGCAGTACCCAGAAAGCCGCGTAAGAGGCGACGAGAATGGAGATGAGCAAAGCTTCAAAGAGGAGTGCTTCGGGAGTGAACTTGGCGAAGACGTATACCCATGACGTCATGATTGTGGGCCCCTCCTAGGCCTGCTCACTTATCATTTTAGGGAGACAAAAAAGGCCTGTCAAATCAAAGGGTCGAGTTCG
>MEQK01000075.1 GCA_001770175.1 Bdellovibrionales bacterium RIFOXYD1_FULL_55_31
ATAGCTGACCGAAAGTTTCTGAGCCAGGGTCGAGATCCCGGTTTGCGGAACCATCGCCGTCGCGAGGACGACCATGTCGGCATCCATGACCACGGGCGCACCGTTCAACGTGTCATAGCCGTAGACTTTGATGGCTTCGCCGTCTCGTTCCAGTTTCGAAACTCTCCCGCGAATGTACCGTGCACCGTCTTCTTCGATGGCACGACGGGAGAACTCGTCATATCCCTTCCCGGCGGCGCGAATATCCATGAAAAAGACCGTCGCCTGCCCGCCGTGCACCTTGTGCTTATAAAGCATCGTGTGTTTCGCGACGTACATGCAACAGATCTTCGAACAAAACTGGATGCCTTTGGCCGGATCGCGAGACCCGATGCACTGGAGAAAAATAATGCGCTTCGGCTCCTTGCCGTCTGAGGGGCGCAGAATTTTACCGGCAGTCGGCCCCGAAGCAGAGGCCAGACGCTCGAACTGCAGGCCGTCGATCACGTCCGGAATCGTTCCGTATCCGTACTCTCCGTACCCCTTAAAGGCCGAATTCGCCTGTTCTTTGCCGATCGAATAAAGCTGGTAGCCGGTTGCAATGATGATAGCCCCGACTTTTTCCTCGATGATGCGATCTTCCCGATCGAAGGCGATCGCGCCCTTGCCGCAGGCCGCCTCGCATTTTTTGCAGACGTCCTTCTTGGCGCCTTTGGCCCGGCCTCGGAAGAAGAGGCAGCTTGCCCGATCGATCACCGGAATGTTCGGAACCGCTTGCGGGAACGGAACGTAAACCGATGTTCGCTTGCCGAGCCCGGTATCGAATTCATTCGGCGATTTACGGTTAGGACAGGCCTGAATGCACGCGCCACAGCCATTACACTTCTCTTCGTCGATGCTCCGGCTCTTTTTTCTGATCCGTACAGTGAAATTGCCGATGTAGCCCTCGACGGACTCGACTTCGCTGTACGTATGGAGGCGGATCCGCTCGTGCTGATACGTTTCAACCATTCTCGGGGTCAGAATGCATTGCGAGCAGTCGAGAGTCGGAAACGTTTCCGACAGCTGACTCATATGGCCGCCAATCGAGGGTTCCTTTTCGACGAGCACGACTTCGCGATTTCCGTCGGCGATATCAAGCGAAGCCTGAATTCCGGCAATTCCTCCGCCGATCACGAGCGCCCGGCGCTCGATCGGGATATGGATCGGCTGAAGCGGACGATTCCGCTTCACTTTTTCGACGATGAAAGACGCGAGTTGGGTTGCCTTGTCCGTCGCCTTCACGCGATCTTCATGAATCCAGGAGCAGTGTTCTCGAATATTGGCCATCTCGCAGAAATGCGGGTTCATTCCCGCTCCGGAGACCGCCCTTCGAAAAGTTTTTTCGTGCATGTGGGGCGAACAGGCGGCGACGACGACGCCGGTGAGACCCTTTTCGGCGATCGCCTGTTTGATCAACGCCTGCCCCGGATCGGAACACATGTACTTATAATCGACCGAATGCGCGACCCCGGGCAGCTCCGCGAGCCGCTTCGCGACGGCGGCGCAATCCACGGTCCGCGCGATATTCTCACCGCAGTGGCAGACGAAAACACCGATTCGCGACATCAGGGACTCCTTTCGAGCACCGAGTCCGTGCGGACGTAGTGCCGGTTGAGCCCGAGCTGTGCCTGGCTCGCCCCCAACGCGAGACCGACGAGTTCCGTGATGTAAAAGACCGGGAGGTCAAATTCCCCTCCTGCTTTGCGCGCGATTGCCTGCTGCCGGAAATCGAGATTTACATGGCAGAGCGGGCAGGCAACGACCAACGCCTGGGCTCCGGCTTTTTTCGCCTCCTGAAGGATCTCCCGACCGAGGCGCGCGACCGAGTCGAGTCGTGAGAGGGAGAAACCCGCGCCACAGCAGTCCAGACGCCTGTTCCAACGAACCGGCTCAGCGCCCGTTGCCCTCACCACCGTTTCCATCGAGGAGGGGTCTTCCGGATCATCCCATTGAGTGGGCCATTGCGTGACCTCGGGAGGTCTGACGAGCAGACAACCGTAGTAGCACGCGACCTTGAGTCCTTTCACCGATGGTGAGGTCGCCGATCGCGACGCCGTTTCTTCAGCTTTTTTCTGGATCACCGGAGCAAGGTCCCTCAGCCATTCCACACTGGTCTTCACGCGAACCGAATTCGAAAACTCGGGGCGCTCCAGAACCTCTCTAGTCTTCTCGAAAGCCCGCGTGTCCTTGGCCAGCGCGTGCCTCGCCGAGGCGAGCCGGTTGTAGCAGGCCGCGCACGGCGCAAGCACTTCGGGAATGGCTTGCGTTTCGGCAAGCGCGAGGTTCCGGGCCGCGAGCGCAAGACTCAGTTGGCGGTTCGTCGCGTGCGCGGAACTCGCGCCACAACAGTTCCAATCCTCGATTTCCTGAAGCGTGACACCCAGAAGGGGCGCAATGACCTGAAGGCTTTCGTTGTATTCCCGTCCCGTCGAGGACAGGGAGCATCCCGGATAATATCCGATTTTCATGACAGGTCTCGATTCTCGACGTTCTCACACTTTTCGAAGATCTTTCGCATTTCATCGATGCCGCTGATCCGGTGCGGTTGAAGAGCGAGCTTCCCGCGCGCAAACACCCCCGGACCCGACAGTGCATCGTCAAACAACCGGCCCGTTCGCAGCTTGAAGCCGAGGATCAGGCCGAGCTCAAAAACCCTGCCGTGATTCTTGACTTGTTTCAAGAACTCCGCGTGAAAAGCTCCGATCGCCCGAGGCCATCTGGAAGGGTCGCGCGCCAACGCCATCTCGCGAAGCGTATCGATCACCCGCGCGGGATCACAACCGTTCGGGCAACGAGCCGAGCACGTCTCGCAGGTCAGACATAGCCAGATGGACTCGTCTCCGAAAATCCGGTCAGCCTGGTCGAAAGACGCCAGTCTCATCAAGTCGTGGGGCTTGAGCTTCATTTCTTGGGACATCGGGCAGCCGGCCGAACATTTCCCGCACTGATAGCAGCGCGCCACGTTTTCGCCGGTCAATCCCCGAATTGCTGCCGAAAGGTTATCTTTCTTGGACTCAGTGTGCGTCATCGATTCCGCCAATTCTTGAATAAAAGCTATGTAAACGTAGGATTGAAAGGCCGTCAAGTAAAGTTATGTAGGCCTCGTCCCCATGAGGCCGTGCGCGAACGGACCGCTTATTTTAAGGAATGCTGCTCGAGAGAGCCCAGCAGAATCAGCGGAATAGTCTCAGCGCGCCTCGCCGCGCCAGAGCCCACCCGGCAACGAGCGACCCAACGGCCATCAAAACGCTCGTCCAAACCAGCACGTTCCAATAGCGCGGTCGATACGTCCACTCGACGACGTGAACCCCCGGAGGCACCTGCACGCCGCGAAAAAAAAGATTCGTCAGCAGCTTTTTCGCGGGAACTCCGTCGATCGAAACACCCCAACTGTTCCCCCATCGCTCGGAGCTTGCCAATAAAGCGGGCGCAGTCCCGGGCACATCGACGTTAAGAAGAACCTGCTCGGGGGCGTACTTCCTGATCGAGACCGCGCCGAAGCTTCCGGGAATAACGGCTCCATAGTTCACGAAACGAGCGGCGTAATCCTCTGCGTGATACGCCGGAACGGCCGCACCAGCCGGAAGATTCGAGAGCTGAGCCAGAACCTCGTTCGCCGAAAGCGTCGCGCCCTTAAAGTCCGCAAAATCCCCCGTACCCCCCCTGGCCTGAGGCGCTCCAGGCACAAGCCAGAATCGCCGCCCGGATTCGAGGACCTTGGCGTATCCGCTCGTTACGAGCTTCTCGTCATAATCGCGCACTTGCATCGCGATGTAGCCGAGAGTGGTTGGACGTTTGTTGATCTGCTGCGCATTCATCAACCCGAAGAACCTCGCGGGCAACCTCGGGCCGGGTTCTTGTTCAAGGACACTGGCAGCGGCAGGGGTGTTGGACGGAACATGTTCCAGCTCGACTTGCCGCATCGATGTGTTCGGCTCCATCACCGTACCCTGGTTCACGAAAGTGTGGAGCGCGGCATCCGAAACAAAAAGCATCAGCCCCAAACTGAGCGCGACGGGATTCCTCAGTGTCTTCACGCGGCCGAAAAACACCACGGCGAGCGGCAGCAGCAGCATCGCCGGCAGATAGAGATTCAAAGGCGACGCGTGACTTCCATGGGCCCAAAGAAAACCGCGCATCAGGATAAGCGCGCTTACAACGATGACCACGAGACATCGGCGTACTCTGCCCCTGAATCGCTCGAAGTGAACCTGCTCCGAGGCGATCAGGCTCCAGCTGAGCCCGGCGGCGAGGGCGAGACCGAGAAGCCAATAAAGCCTGAAAATGGCGCTGTATCGCACGAATTTGAGCGGAGGGAAAAGATAATAAAGCGCGGAACGCAAGCCGAACGCCCCGCCCAGGGAAATCCAGAACATGACTCCGACGAATGCGAAAAGCCACCAGCGGTTTCGCCTCGCATCTTCCTTCGTGCCGTTCAGGGCCCAGTAAATCACGAGCGGAATCGTGAGGAGCCCCGCGTAGCCGTTCGTCATCGAGGTGTCGGCCCCGAGCCACTGGTAACCGGTAAAGGTAAAAAACGGGAACACGAGCGTAAACAAAGCGGTCAGCGAAAAGGGATCGGAGAAATTCGCGCGCTGGGGCTCGATCGCCGTCATCCGCTCGCTGTGGGTCGCGCCTTCTGAAAGGAAGGCCTGGAGAATTGGCGACCAGATGACCAAACTGATGACCGCGACCAACGCGAGCCCGAGCGTCGTCCTTTTCCACTCGCCGGGAAATCGCAGGTACAACCAGAGTGCCAGCGCCAAACCGGTGAAGGCCACCAGCGGGGGATAACCCCCGAGAGCCGAAATCCCGAGCAAGCTCCCCGAAACGAGGAGATAGCCCCAATTGTGTTCTTCGATTCCTTTATCGGCGGACGCGAAAATGAAGGGAATCCACGCGGCGTGAATAATGAAAGGCGTGTGCTCGGCGTTCCCGACAAAAAAGCCGCTGAACGCGAAGCTCAACGCGGCAACGAACGCGCCACTGGGAATACCTTTCATGCGCCGGACGAGGGCGAACATCCCAAGCCCGGCCAGGCACCAGTGGATCAGATAATAGAGAATGAAACCAAAACTGTTCTTTTTGATCAGGAGCGCGATCACGAGCGCGATCGGATTCAATGTCGGCTGATGGGGCTCGGCAAAAAACGGATAGCCACAGTTGGTGAAAGGGTCCCAGAACGGAAATCGGCCTTCGCGAATCGAATCAGCAAAATAACTGAAAGCGGGATAAAACTCCTGCACGGCATCCCACTTCGGCTGCACCTGCTGCAGCAGGAACGAGAACAGTATTCCGCAAAAAACCGCTATATAAAGGAGTGCAAAAGTCCCCCACTCCCATCTTCTTGTCATAAACAGTTTGTAAGCGACGACTCCGCCGCTATGCCAGCGATTTCGGACCCGATTTAAAAGAAGCTTGACGGGTCGGCCCGGCTGCATTTAGCTTTGGGACCTTTAAAAAACTTGGCCAAAACAGAACGCACCGCGACATCAAAGTCCGCGCCTGCTGGCCAAAATTGGGCGCCCGTCGCGCAAGGAGTTCGAATGAACGACCACATGAACCTCAAAACTCTCCCCGGGGATGACATTCGCCAGATCATGTGGCGTTTTTCTGAGCGCTACGACCTCCAAATGGTGGTTCAGTCGGCACGTGGCGTTGCCCGCGGGCCTGTCGCGCGGCTCGTGGCCAACGGGGGCCGGAATTCTCATGAATGGACAGAAGGCAAAAACGATCTTCTCAAGACCTTTGACGAATCCGGCATCACTGCCCTTTTCATGGAACCTGAAGAAGGCGGCTACATCGCCGGCCCGAAAAACCTCGCGCTCGCCTTGACTGCCTTTGAACTCTCCTGGGTCGACGCAGGCTCGGCGACTTGCAGTCTCGCAAGCAATCTCGCGCTCTCGCCTATCCACGAACGCGGCACTCCCGAGCAGAAACAAACCTATATGAGCCGCTGTGTCCCGCCTCAACCGGGTGAAAACCGTACGCCCTGGCGCGGCGCTTTCGTGCTCACCGAACCACTCCCCTATGTCGGCGTCGATACCAGCGTGCTTTCGGGCCGCGTGCGGATCGCGGAATGGAACGCGAGCGGCGAGCCGGTGATCCAGGTCGAGAAACGTGGCCGCTTCATCACTGGAATGGGTTTCGCCAATTTCGTGACCGTCGCGGTCGAATCAGACGATTCCCGCATCAAAGGAAGCTGCATGGTCATCCTTGAAGAAACCGACCAGGGCACGTTTGATCGGGGCGTCCCGACGAAGAAAATGGTTCACCAGCTTTCTTCAACCAATGATCCCTCCTTCAACATGAAAATCCCGGCTAGCCGGATCATCGGCGGCTACACCGTCAAGGACGGTGTCATCATCCCGAACTACAGCCATAGCGAAATCATCGAGGCCGTGTTCCGCCGTACGCGCGTGACCGTCGGACTCATGACTTCGGCAAAGCTCCTTTCTGCCGTCGAACCGATCATCCGTTATCAGCGCGGCCGGTTCCGCGGCGGTCAGAGCGCCACGCCCGGCACTCCACGCTATGATCAGGGATTGCAGCAAAAAGAAGACGCGCTCCACCGCCTCGTGGATATCTGGGCCACGGGTGAAGCAAGCGCCTCGCTCGGTTTCGCGGCGGCCCGCCATTTTGATGCCTTTGATCCCCTTGAACGCGAAAAAGACACCATCTGCGAAGCGCAGGGGCTGAAAGGCCGTGCCCAGCTTCGGGCCTTCATGAAGGTGCAGGATGAAGCTTTGGAATACATCCGGCTGACCGGCAATTCCAAGGCAAGCTCCGATCCCAAAACGATGGGGCGAATCGAAGAACTGCGCGCCAACACCCTCCTGCATTACAGCGTCATGGACGCTTTGGCGCAGGTCATCTGTCCGGCGACAAAACTGTGGAACACCGGGCACGGCGCGACCACGATGCGCGAGGCCGTGAGTTTGATGGGCGGTTACGGGATTACCGAAGACTGCCCGGGCTTCCTCGGACAGAAGTGGATGGATGCTCAACTCGAGGCCACCTATGAAGGCCCCGAAGCCGTGCAACGGCGTCAGCTCTCGATCACGATGACGAACGAACTGTTCCTGGCTCAGATGCGCCAGTGGATCGCGGAATTGCGCGAGATCGACGCTCAGTACCCGGAGATCGGCGCTTCTGCCGTCGGCAAAACGATGGAACTCTGGCTCTGGACTCTCGACCATCTCCAGAAATCGAAAGACGCGAACGGCAAGGCGCTCTATCACAATCAACGCCATGGAGTCGCTTTCGCGATGGCGGATGCACTTTGCTGGATTCTGGCTTCCCGATTCCAAATCGCCGACACCCTTGAACTGCGCGATAAAGGAATGCAAAGCGCCGCGGACCCGGAAGGCATGCGGGGATTCGTGAGCTTCTTCACGAACCTGTGCCATGTTCAGGCGGCACGCGCGGCCGGTGAAGTCAGCCGGATCTGCACCGAGCTCTTCCACGCTTACAGCAATGAGGCTTCGGCTTCTGGCACCCAAATCGAGGCATTCACTGAACACCGCAACCAACTCGACCTCTGCCTGAGAGGCGCACGTCTTTCGAAAGACCGCGCCGCCCAGGCACTCACGCAGGTCATGATTCCCGAAGCGCTGGATTACCCGGTCTGATGGAAAACCTCGAACGCCAGAGCTTGGAAGTGGATATCGCGTGCGTCGGATTCGGCCCCGCCATGGGCGGGTTTCTGACCACGCTTTCGAAAGTCGCTGATCCGTCGCTGCTCCAGAGCCGCGTCATGCCGGGGATGCCCCTTCAGATCATGTGCTACGAGCGGGCCGATGATGTCGGCTTCGGGGTTTCCGGAATCGTAACCCGGGGCCGCGGGATTCGCGCGAGTTTTCCCGAGCTGGATCTTTCGTCCATTCCGATGGCTCATCCGGTGAAACACGAGAAGCTGGTTTACCTTCTCGATCCGATCGGCGCGAGCCGCCGTTCGGCGGCACTGAAGCTCGTCGACAAACTTTTGCCGGCACGTCACTCGGCTTTCGAGATACCCTTTATTCCGGCCTTTCTTCGTAAAGATGAAGGCATGGTCCTGTCCATCGGACAATTCACCCAGTGGATCAGCTCGCAGGTCATGGCCACCGGTATGGTTCAGCTCTGGCCGGGTACCCCGGTTCAGAGCGCCCTGATCGAAGGCAACCAGGTTGCAGGAGTGCGGTTGTGCGACCAGGGTGTCGAAAAGGACGGGTCCCCTTCTGCGGGCTACATGCCGGGAATGGATGTTCGTGCCGCGCTCACGGTCGTCGGTGACGGTCCCGTCGGCGCGGTCGGCCAGCAACTCGATCAGGTTTTCGGCATGCCCGAAGGTCATCACAAACGGGATTGGGCCGTCGGCATGAAAATGGTCGTCGACCTTCCGGAAAACACGGAACTCGAAGCCGGCATGGTCTATCACACGCTCGGGTTTCCGGAACCGGAGATTTTCGGCTTTCTCTATGTGCATCCGAATCGCGGCGCCTCCTTCGGGATTTTCGTTCCGTCGTTTCTCGAAACACCGGTTCGGACAAGCTACCGCTATTTACAGCACTGGATGCTGCACCCGTATTTCTGGCGCCACCTCAAGGGAGCGAAACTCCGCTCTTGGGGCGCAAAGAGCCTCTCGGAATCGGGCAAACACGGCGAACCTTTTCTCGCCGGAAACGGCTATGCGCGAATCGGCGAGGGTTCCGGGAGCACGAACGTTCTTTCAGGCTCGGGCGTCGATGAAGCCTGGACGACCGGCGCCCAGCTCGCCGAAGGCGTGCTCGACCTGCTTCGTGAAGGCAAGCCGTTCACGAAAGAAACTCTCCATGAAGCTTACGTCGCACGGCGACGAAAAAGTTGGGTCGAAAAAGAAGCCGCGGTTGCCGAAAAAGCTCGCGACGGCTTCCATCAGGGGTTCTCTTGCGGACTTCTCGGAATGGGTCTGACGGGTCTGACGAAAGGTCTCCTCAATATCCCGGGAGTCGCGAAGCGGCCCCATGAAAAATTCCCGTCACTTGAAGAACATTACGGGACGAAATTATCGGCCGCCGAGCTCGAGGGCATCCGCAAGCGCGCCGCCGCTGAATCCATTCCGCTTCATGATCTGCTCATGAACCAGGCCGGCTGGCCTGAAATCCCGTACGACGGGACACTTCTTGTTTCACACCAGGACGCGCTCCTGATGGGCGGAAAGGTGCAGGCCGCCCCCGGTTACGCTGATCATGTCGTCTTCACGCATCCCGAAATTTGCGAAACTTGTATCGAGAAGACATGCATTTCGATCTGCTCCGGCCAGGCGATCATGCCCGGCGAGGCGAGCGGAGTCCCGCGTTTTGATCGTGAAAAGTGCGTCCACTGCGGCGCGTGTCTGTGGAACTGTTCGAAGCCGGGCAGGGAAAACCCTGAATTCGGCAATCTCGAATTTCGCGCGGGTGCAGGCGGACTGCACTCTTCTGAGAACTAAGTGAGGAGGCCGTAATGTCAGCTTTTCATATCATCGTTTGCGGAAGCCTGGTCCCTGATCCCCTGCAAACACTCGAACCGATCACCAGCCCGACGGGGCCCGGCCTCAAGAACGAAGCCATGCTCCCGGCGGTGCTCGATCCCTGGGCGGGGCACGCGCTTTACGAAGCCGCGAATCTGGCCAAGAATAACCCGGGCAGCAAAGTATGGCTCGTCAGTCTCGGCCCGAAGGCTAAACTTCAGCAGCTCATGATGACGATCGCTCAAAAAGTCCCCTTCGAGCTTGTGGCCGTCGACGGTTCGGCGAGCGGATTCACCGATCCGTTTGAAGCGGCGAACGCGCTCAGCGACGCGATCGCGAAAATTCCCGGACTGGACCGCTCGAAGCTTCTTGTTTTTGGCGGCTGCGCCTCGGCGTCGCGCGACGCGGGCGTGACGATGCAGATGATCGGTGAAAAACTGGGCATCTGCGATCAGTTTCTCGCGGTCGACGAATTGAGCACGCCGGGTGACGGAAGTCTCAGGATTCTCGAACGCATCGAGGGCGGCCGTTACCAGGTCTCTTCCTGCCAGGGGGCGCCCGCGGTGCTCGCCTGGGCCACGGGAAAGCTCCCGGTCCCGCCCAACAACCCGCAGGTCGGGATGATGAATATGCGCGCGATCATGCCGGCGCTCCAGAAAGCCGTGCCGGCGAAAGTGGGCAGCGAAGGCGTCACCTTCAGCAGCGTCGAAGTGCCGAAGCAGAAGCGCGAAACCCGCATTGTAAAAGACATGCCCGTCGACGAAATCGCGCGTGAAATCGTCGCGTGGATCACGGCCTGAACGAGCGCTGAAGGAGATCAAAATGGAAAAAATTCTTTATTTGGCTCATGTGGAATCGGATGGAACCCTCTCGAAAGCGGCGCTCGAAAGCCTGGGCGCGGCCGTTGAGCTTTCAAAAAAGCTGAGCGGGTCCTCCCTCTCTGTCGGTCTGATCGGCTCGCAGGCCGAAAAAGCTGCCGGATCGATTGCCTCGTGTGGTGCGACGAGCTTTTTCGCCGTCAGCGGGCCCGAGTTCGATTGCTCCCGGTATTCGACGGACGCCGCGGCTATTGAAGCGCTAGGCCGGCAGACCCAGGCAACGTTGATGGTCGCGGCCGGCACCTCGCGATTCGGGCGGGCAGTTCCGGGCGCGACCTTTCGCCTGAACGGCCGGATCGACAGCCGGATCACCGGCTTCACCGTCGAAAACAATTCGTTCCAGATCCAGCGGTGGTTTTATCGTCAACGCATGATGAGCACCCAGACGCGCGCGCAGCGCCCGTGGGCGCTTCTGCTCGATCCGGGCGTTTTCTCGCCCTGGGCGGGCCAGCCCGGCACCACATCCGTGCAAAGCATCGCGGTCAATCTCCCCGAGCTCCGGACTCGCGTACTCGGCACGGAAACCGCGACGACCGGACCGCAAACTATCCGTCCCGACGCGAAGCTCCTCTTTGTGACCGGCGCCGGGTGGACCAAAAAGCAGAGTGACGGGCAGCCACATGTCAAGGAAGCCGAGGACCTCATCATCAACTTCCTCGAGAAAACCCGTGCCTCGCTCGGGAGCACTAAATCACTCGTCGATCAGACGGGCGATGGCCAACAGGTGATTTCACTCCTGAGCCACATCAATCAAGTCGGCCAGACCGGCTCAACTCCGCGGCACCAGAAGGGGCTCTCGACCTGCTGCCACGGCGAGGAGCCGCACACGGTCGGGTGGCGCTTCATCAACGAACGCCGCGCGATCAATCTGGACGCGAACTGTGGCTGGGCTCAGGGAAAGGCGGATGTGCTGTATGTCGCCGATGCTTTTCAGGTGCTCAAAAAAGTGAACGAACTGCTCTGAGCTGCTATCCGCCCGTTCCCGCAGTGCTTGAGCTAGCGCCCGGTTTCCTGCTGGACGTGACTGCAGACCAGTTCGCGTGCCTCGCGCCCGCGTTCGATCACGCGACCGACGGAAGTCCGCATGCGCTCGAATTGCGCCATCTGCGTGTAGCCATGAAAGGCGACCAATTCATTGGCAGCGTCGCTGAGCTTCGCGCGAATATCGTATAGATTCGGGTCCTGATCGAGGGCATCCATGAAACGTTGGGTGTCCTTGAGAAGACGCTCGGCCCAGAACTGCCATTCCCGGCGATCCTCCGTATGGACCCAACTTGCGCGATCCGTGGCCGAGGCGATCACGCGCCCGGGTTCCACCCGTCCATCGGGGCCGGTGGTCGGATTGGCATTTTTCAAAACATCCGCGGCCGTCGCGAGTTGCTGCTCATAGCGCGGGAAATGCTGGGTGCAGACGTCCGTTAATGACGGAGAACAGGGGCCGACCCCTAGCAGAAGTACCGAAGAAAAGAGGATTAGAATCGAAAGATACCGCATCCCATCTATTCA
>MEQK01000076.1:0-5818 GCA_001770175.1 Bdellovibrionales bacterium RIFOXYD1_FULL_55_31
TTAACGGCATGCTGAAGAAAAACCATCAGCCCGAAGGTGGCGCCGAACAGGCCATAATCTTCTTTTTCCAGACAAGCCAGGACAAGACACGCAGCCCATCCCCACCACTTGTGCCACGAGTCCTGAAAATAAAAATAGTAGCTGGCTGCCATCAGAAAAAAACCGGCGCTGCTTAAAACATAGGGCCAGGTTTCCATCTTGAGCACTGCGGGAGAGAAGACCCATAAACCGGCCGCGGCAAGATACAGCACGCCCGATTGACCGGTGCCGGCGGTTTGATTTCTGACATCAAGGGTCCTTGCCCAAAGCCAGAAAACATAGGCCGGCGCGAAAAGCGTGAACCCCATCCAAATATGACTTAACCAGGCTGCGGGAATCCACTTTGCTAAAAATCCTAAAAAAGGAAGGGATAGACTGAGATGATTGGAGTGATAATCTAGAACCGTGCCTGAAAATGTGGCCCAGGGATGCCCAGTTTTCGCTTTTGCTTCTATCAACTGGATGTAAAGAGTGAGATCCCAAAGTGTTCCTTCGAGCGCCCACTGATCCGCAAAAAGCGCGGCAATCTGGACGATGATAACAAAGGAAATGCCGAGCAATACCCGTTTTGCGGTAACCCAGCGTTCAAGCGTTTGAACAACGGCAACGCCAAGATCATGCCGACGCGACCAATTCAGGATAAAGAGAAAAACGCTTAAGAGGAAAGCGATCCGAGCAACAGAATTTGATTTGGCGCCCGAAAGGACCGCAACTAGCCATACTGACCAGACAGACAGGATCGCGTTTCGCAAAAACTTAATCGGGATTTGCGCTGAAGTTTCGTCCCATGCGTTGTACATTCCGCAGATATACGTCGAAAGGGGCAGAAATCCAGAAAAAAGAGCCTTGATTCACGCCAGAACGAATGTCCAACGCGATGGAAGTATTTAAGCTGCTGGATTTTCGATCGCAACTTTCAGCACATTCTCCTTGGCGGCATTCCCGAAAGTGTCATAGGCCTTCATCATCTCATCCATTTTGAAGTGATGCGTGACGAGTGCCTCGGGTCTGAGCTTTCCTGATTCAAGCATCTTAAGCAGCAAAGGCGTTGTTTCGGTATCCACTAATCGCGTCGTGATCGTGATATTCTTTGACCAAAGATCCTCGAGATGGAGAGCGGCACTCTTGCCGTGGACGCCGACATTCGCGATGTGCCCGCCCGGAGCGATCACCCTTTGACACAATTCGAAAGTCGCTGGAATACCGACCGCCTCAATCGCGACGTTGACTCCCTTCCCGTTCGTCAGTTTCATGATTTGCTCGAGGGTATCGCTTTCCTCCTTGCTCTGAATCCCGTGTGTTGCGCCAAACTTCTTCGCCACATCGAGTCGATTGGCGTCAGTGTCGATCATGATGATTTCGGAAGGCGAATAGAGAAGTGACGTAATCAGGCTCGCTAATCCAATCGGGCCGGCCCCAATGATCGCGACTGAATCGCCTGGCTGGATCTTCCCGTTCAAAACGCCGCACTCGAATCCTGTGGGAAGAATATCGCTCAAAAGGATCATCGCGTCGTCGGAGAGGCCCTCGGGAATCCGATATAGGCTGGTATCTCCGTACGGTATGCGAACGAACTCCGCCTGGGTGCCGTCAATCTTGTGCCCCAGGATCCATCCACCGTTTTCGCAATGCGAGTACATGGCTTTTTTGCAGTATCCACAGCGGCCGCAGGCGGTAATGCAGGAGATGAGAACCCTGTCACCCGGTTTGAAATTCGTCACGGCCTCGCCGACCTGATCAACCACGCCGACCCCTTCGTGGCCCAAAATTCGGCCCTCTTCGACGGTCGGAACGTCCCCCTTTAAGATGTGCAGATCCGTCCCGCAAATGGTCGTACGCTCGATTCTGACGATCACGTCCGAAGCGGACTGGAGAACGGGCTTCGGTTTCTTTTCAAAAGACCTTTTCCCGGGACCGTAGTAGACCAATGCCTTCATCTCGGCGGCCGCCTGAACCGCGCGAATATGGGTTTCCGGTTGTTCCTTTTCCTTGCGTGCGGTTGATTTCATTCAAAAGTTCCTTTCACTCAGAAGGATCGCTGCAAAAGAGCCTCCAATCCGACTAAAGATACGACAGTCGTCTAGGCGTAGTTCAGCGAAAGTATTCCCAATATCCTTTTTCGGGCTCCTTGGTCGCCGGCGACACGGGCACGCCGGTTGCTTCTTAACCAGAGTCGGAGGTTCAAGTGTATTTTGCCGAAAGAAAAAACATCATAGGTCGTGTGTCGAACTTCTTGGGAATACTTGCGTTCGTTTTCGGAACTTGTGCTCTGCTTGAGCCGTCCGCTTATGCCGGAGCCGAACAGATCCTCGCTTTAGAGTCCGATGACCCAACTGTCTTTTCCGGGGGAACGCTTACGTTAATGACGGACCGGGCATCCAATATCACGGGCGCAAAAGTTTATGTGAAGAGACCGGGGAAGAGCGACTTCGTGAAGACACTGAGTCTCTCGGAACTTCAGGACGGCTACACTCTCACCAAGTGGTTTCATAAGGTCTTCTCGATCAGAATGACACCGTCAAGCGACGGCGAGTACGATCTCGAAATATCCTACATCTATGACAAGAGGCTGGACGCTGCTCAAGGCCGCTTCAGGGAGTTTCGCGCGCGGTTGCGGCGGGGCCCTGATGGGCAGAGATATCTCGAAAGTCGTACGCCTGGAAAGACCGGCCCCTTTCGTCATCTGAAGCTGATCGCCAACAAAACGAAAAAGCAAAATGGTACGATGGAATATTTCGGCGTCAAGGATTGTGAGGTCAGCGCGATGCTCGAACTCAACAAACTCGTGGCGAGCGTGGGGCCGGAGAAGTTTTCCGGTCATGACACGCGCCAGGCAATTCGAACTGGTGCCAAGTCCGTGTCGGGTTTTCAGCATTATGCTGATTTGGGCACTGCTCGTGCTGCAATCGCGAATTGACGGTGCCACTCTGGAGGTCTCAAAAGGGCACCGGCTCCTCTATCGCAGCCTTTTCTTTCGACCGGTTGTCGTGAACTAACGGATTTTTCAGGATTAATTCAGGCAACTGGCCTGGCACTGTTCCTGCTCTTTCGCCCTCCAACGAGGAGCGGTCCGTGACATTCTGGTGCAAAATATGGGGTCTCTTGTGTGGCGTGTTCGGGTTTAATTCCATTGCGTCCACCATGAAGGTGCAAAGGGATCTCGACACAATCGTCTTCATGCTCAAAATCGTCCTTTGGGCGGTCGGGTTGACCGTAATTTTCGCCAAATCGATTACTATGGCGCACGGATACTGGTGAGTGCTCTCCAGAGGCATCCTTCTCGAAGCTCATCCAGGAAAACGGATGGAATCGTGTATTGCGGGTTCACTCTGCGTAAAAATTCCACGCCTTTTTCGTAGAGGGAGCGGTCGGTCAGGAGTTCTTTCCGATAAACGAGTCTGGCGGCCCCGTCCTTTTTCCACTGAAAATCCCAAAGAATATCCCTGATCGGTTTCTCCGTTTTTTTCGCGATTTCAAGAACCGCAAGCAGCAGACCGGCCGCACGGGCCAGTTGATAGCGATGAATCCGGGGTTGGTCGGTATGGGGCAACCAGAGCAGGTTCCTGTGTTGCCCTGAAACTGCATAATCCAGATGATCATCGATCAGGATGATGCGATTGATATCTCCACTTTTTCCTATCACTTTATAAAGATCTTTTTTGGGCAGGGGAGCGTCTTCGAGCGAAAATATGCGGTAAGCGGCATCTTTGGCGCTCCGGCCGTCAGGCAATTTGAGCTGCTCCAAAACGGCAAGGTTCCGGGCGCGATTTCCGCGGCTGAAAAGGCTTACCTTCACGTCGGGAAGTGTTGAAACCGCGGCAATCATTTCTGGAGCACCGTCCAACACGATATAGCGGTAGCCAAAGATCTTGCCGGTCTTAGGTATCAGCCGAGCCGAGGAAAGAAATTCGGCTGGGGTTCCTTGCTCTACCGTATCGAGGATTGTCCGATCAATATCGATAACGACGTGAATCGGCTCGGAATCCGGGCGTGGCAAGGGCTGTTGGTTTTGGGCCAGAACCTTCGAGCCGGGTGCCAGACCGAATGCGAAAAGTACCGCGAAGGCGCGAAGTTTAAAGAAGCGATCATCGCCCATACCAGTCTCTTCGGTTGATTACTGAAATCTCTTTGCAGGCCAAGCGCTTGAAGTAATGTTCAAGTCGAGTTATAAAACCGAGTTGCATGGTTGGTTTTTAAAAATAAAAATGGATATATCAGCTCTTCTGACCAGTTTCAGCGATTTTTATCTTTTATTCCGTGATGATGGCGTTGTTATCGACTTTATTAGCCACGAGAAGTCGATGAAGCCGGCATCTTCGCCTGGAGCACAGGACTGTCGAATTCAGGAAGCTCTTTCCGAGCCGAATGCTTCCAAGTTGATGGACGCGATTCAGAATGTACTCGTTACCCGGACATTAAAGAACCTCGAACTCGAATTTTCGACAGGCGAGAAGCCGAAGGTGATTTCGCTGATTTTAGTCCCGTATTCCAAAACCGAAGTCGTCTGTGTGGGGCGTGATGTTTCGGAATCGAGACAGCTCCAGGATTCGATGCGCGAGAGCGAGGATCGATTCCGCCGACTCGCGGACGCCACCTTTGAGGCGATCACGGTGACCGACGGAGGTATTCACATCGACGTGAATAAGCGGTTCGAAGAAATGTACCAGTATTCCCGCCAGGAAATCCTTGGTACCAGGCCCTTTCAGTTCATGACCGAAGCTTCACGCGAAGTAGTGAAACAGCATATGAATCAGGGCTTTGAAGAGCCCTACGAAGTCATGTCGTTGCGTAAAGACGGATCGACATTTCCAACAGAGGTCAGGGGGCGGGCTATCCCTTATCGTGGAAAAACGGTTCGAGTCACGGTCCTTCGTGACATCAGCGAAAGAAAGCGGGCGGAGGCGGCTCAAACGCTGCTCTTGAAGAGGGAGCAGGAGGCGCGTACCGCGGCCGAGGAGGCGAATCGGTCAAAGGACTTTTTTCTTGCCATGTTATCCCACGAACTCAGGACTCCGCTGACTCCCATTCTGGCTTGGGTCCAGATGTTGAAAAAAGGCCAGCTTTCGCCCGAACGGAGCAGGTACGGGCTCGATGTAATCGAGAAAAACGCCAAAATTCAAGCCGAGCTGATCAATGATCTGCTGGACCTTTCGCGGATCGTAATGGGGCGACTCCGGTTGGATCTCGTTCATATGGCGCCGGTTGAGGCAGTGATGGCAGCATTGGATTCCGTTCGTCTGAACGCTGAAGAGAAATCAATCCGGATCGAAACTCGCTTTGACCCCTTCTTGGGCCTTGTGCTTGTCGATCCTGTCCGCCTTCAGCAGATACTCTGGAATTTGCTCACGAACGCGGTCAAGTTTACCCCAGAGCGGGGGACTGTCGCGGTGAGGTGCGAGCGGGTGACGCATGCGGGGCGGGACTACGCCGAAATGAGAGTTTCTGATACCGGCATCGGTATCAAACCTGAATTTCTTCCCGTCCTTTTTGAGAGGTTCAGTCAAGCGGATCCGAAACACTCTCCTCAGGGAGGGCTTGGTTTGGGGTTGGCCATCACGCGTAACCTCGTCGAGCTGCATGAAGGCTCGATCGAAGCAATGAGCGCCGGAGAGGGAAAGGGAGCCACATTTTTGGTCAGGCTTCCCATCGTTTCCGATTAACTTGCATATCGGAGTAAATGTGTTTTAAGTTGTGCCAGGGACTCCGTAGCTCAGTTGGATAGAGCAGGTGCCTTCTAAGCATCAGGTCGGGTGTTCGAGCCACCCCGGAGTCGCCACTA
>MEQK01000076.1:5835-48967 GCA_001770175.1 Bdellovibrionales bacterium RIFOXYD1_FULL_55_31
AAAAACGCAATCATTTCTTATCGTTTACCCACAAAACAGGCTCTTTTAGCACATGCAGCACAGGTACCGTTTTATGCGTTCTTGTGCGCAAAAATGCGCCTCTATTCGGCGAAAATTCGGCGACTCTGACAGGCTTTTCTCTTTCGTGGATTGCCTCAGCGGAGTGGGGGGGCGAAACAGCTCTTACCCCACACTCTCGCCGAGAACGAAATAAACACAAAATCATTTTTTCAATCTGTGTTGGGGGGGGCATGAAACTAACGAACAATCTTATCGAGAATGCCGTCCTGCCTCCAGAGGGGTGTGATCTGGCCGAGACCCTTCTCCGGGTAGAGGACTGCCTTATTGACCAGGCCCTCGAGCGCACCGGGCAGAATAAAAATCAAGCCGCGAAGCTCCTTAGCCTGAACCGAACCACGCTTGTCGAAAAGCTCCGCAAGCGCGGGATGATCGTGCCGCGAAACGGCGGTGCCGCGTGAACACGTTCGCCGTCCCTGTCCCATGGGGGTCGCATGATTGAAGCTTTCCCGCTCTGCTGGCCTGCCGGATATCCCAGGACCGTTCATCGGCGTCGGGCGCTATTCAAGGCGTCCATGGCACCTGCCCGGGACGGAATTCTCCACGAGGTCCGGCTAATGGGGGCCAAGCTTCCGGTAATCTCGAGCAACCTTCCGCTGCGCCGCGACGGGCTGCCCTATGCTGGCCAAGCTGAGCCGCGGGATCCGGGTGTCGCGGTCTATTTTCAATGGAAAGGAAAGTCGCTGGTCCTGGCCTCTGATCGCTGGGATCGAGTCGGAGATAATTTCCGAGCCATCGAAAAGGCGATTGAAGCTATGCGCGGCCTTGATCGTTGGGGGGTCAGTGAAATGCTCGATCGGGCGTTCAGCGGATTCGCGGCCCTTCCTGAGCCAAGTCGGCCCCGCTCAACGTGTTGGGAGGTGCTTGGTGTTGATCAACGAGACTCTCTCGACGTTATCGAAACGATGTACCGCGCCAAAACAAAGCGGGCCCATCCGGATCTCGGCGGTTCACATGACGAAATGGCTCGCCTAAATCGCGCGATCGAAGAGGCGCGCGCGGCGAAGGGCGGTGTTCAGTGACCCGCATAATTCCTAGGTCCCTATGGGACGAATTGAAGCGGTTCTTGACAGAATCTAAGCTGAGGTCCGCTCGGACGGTGGTTGTTCGCAAGGATCTCGAGCTTGGCGAACTCTTACCGGGAAAGATTGTGTACCGGAAAGAGTGTCCGCCCAAATATCTGCAAAATTGTCCAGAGTGCGGTCGGGAGCTGAAGGCCGCCTATCTCGACAACGGTCGGCGCTGGTGTTCCCACTGTCGCTGTTACTGGACTCCGGTTCAAGGGGGTCCGAATGGCCTTCGGTAACAATCCGCTAACTGGTCGTCCGGGCCCTGCGCCTATGCCGCCAAGGGATGGAGATCGCGAGCAAGCGAGACAGCGAATCAACGTGGAAGTCCGGACCGGACGGAGGCCGCACCCGAATGAGGTTCCCTGTGCTGATTGCGGGCACGTTTGGGCGGATGGGGCTCGGCGGCATGAATATCACCACGCGAAAGGTTACGCCCCAGAAAACCACTTGGAAGTGATTTCGTTATGCACCTGGTGCCACTCGCGGCGGGACAGCCTTAAAGCGTCGCAGACGCATTGTCTTTATGGGCACGAATACACCTCCTCCAATACGATCCGAAAAGCCAACGGAACGCGATCTTGTCGGGAGTGTCGGCGCGTTCGGGATAGAAGACGTCGAAAGAAAGTCTCGCTCCCGCTTCTGGATGGGCGGCAATGGGCAGAGTTTCCGAGGGGTGGTGTGGAATGATGTGGGTTCATCAATCAGATATCGACGAGATTGAGGAATATCTCGAAAAGCTCCAAAGAGCGAAAGAACTTCAGGATGAGACCGATGAAATCGCGGAACTAGAGAAGAAGGTCGCTCGTCTTCAAAACCATCTCATTGCAGCAGACAAGGAAATCGCCGTGCTTAAAGCGGAGCTTGCCGCACTCAAGGGCGGTGCAGCATGACTTGGCGGATTCTTCACGGCGATTGCCTTGACATGCTCAAAACGCTTTCTGACGAGTCGGTACATTGCTGCGTTTCATCTCCTCCGTATTGGGGGCTCCGGGACTATGGGGTCGCCGGCCAGATCGGGCTTGAAAAGTCGCCACAGGAATTCACGAAAAAAATGGTGCGGGTATTTCGCGAGGTCCGGCGGGTTCTCCGTTCGGATGGGACACTCTGGCTTAATCTTGGGGATGGATATGCGTCCTCCGGCGGAACCGGGCATCAAGGGAAACATGGAGATCGTCATAATCGATCGCACACGCAACGGCAGCTCATAGCCGCCGGCGGACTTTTCGGGCTGAAACACAAGGATTTGGTCGGCATTCCCTGGATGGTCGCATTTGCACTCCGGGCTGATGGCTGGTATCTGAGAAGCGAGATTATATGGCACAAGCCGAACCCGATGCCGGAATCCGTTTCTGATCGGCCGACGAAATCTCACGAGCAGATATTCCTCTTCGCAAAAAGTCGCCGGTACTACTACGACAAAAATGCGATTGCTGAGCCCATTTCTGAAACATCCCTGGCCCGGTATCGTCGAGCAAAGAAGTACAATATTAAAAAGTATGTCGGCGAGATGGGGCACGA
The DNA here is from genome assembly GCA_001770175.1 of Bdellovibrionales bacterium RIFOXYD1_FULL_55_31. Lineage (GTDB taxonomy): Bacteria > Bdellovibrionota > UBA1018 > UBA1018 > UBA1018 > XYD1-FULL-55-31. Next base: position 8,502 of record MEQK01000076.1, read on the forward strand.
CCATGAAAAGATCCTGCTAAACGAGCGGTCTCGCTGGGTGGCTGCAAGCGACTGGGATGATCGGCACGCGAAGTACGCTGAACGGGCAAAGCCGTTTCGGAACAAGAGGACCGTCTGGTCAGTTTCGGCGCATCCGTTTCCCGGTGCTCACTTTGCGACGTTTCCACCAAAACTCGTTGAGCCCTGTGTTCTCGCTGGCACTCCTCCGGGAGGATTGGTTCTGGACCCGTTTGCCGGTGCGGGAACGACGGGCCTTGTCGCCTTGAAACACGGACGTCGCTTTCTCGGTATTGAGTTGAATCCCCAGTACGTTGAGCTCGCGAAGAAACGGATTGAGAACTCTCCGGTTCAGAACGGCGGTGCCGCATGAGCCCCGGAACCGTCCCGGTCCCGTGGGGGGGCTGTATGAATCCGTGCCCAGGGTGTTCGATCAAGGATGACGAATTGTCCCGTCTCCGTGCGGACAACATAAAAATGCGTTCGGTAATCAGCGTCATCAAACGCGCAATTCACGAGGTGAAAATTGAAAGCATTGATGACCTTGGCTCTTTGAATATCGACCAGGCCACCCGGCTCTTGGTTCTTGAGGCTCTTGATAGAACCGGCGGAGATAGGGCTTTGGCCGCGAAACTTCTCGGAGTCGCCAGGTCAACTCTTTTTGAATTTCTGAAGCGGTACGAGATCAGAGATCGAAGGAGTCGATTACGAGAGCTGAAGCGAGCTCAGTCAGTCGAAATTGAGTATGTAAAAATGGCTCCGAGAGGGGGTGCCGCATGAAAGAGCGTCCGATTCTATTCAGCGGCCCTATGGTCCGCGCCATTCTTAAGGGCAGGAAGACTCAGACTCGGCGGGTGATGAAGCCGCAGCCCAGGGGGATTTGGGGAAGCGGCGTCGCGATGCCAGGCAATCTTCTCGGAGTTCGGAGCGATGCCTTCCATGTCCATTGCAACGTCGATGGCGACCACAGGTTCCTGTACTGTCCCTGCGGCCAGCCGGGAGACCGGCTCTGGATTCGGGAGACGTGGAGCCCTGACGCAAGGAACGCCTACCCATGCCCCGAGTTCGTATATCGCGCGACAGATCCAGAGTACACGGAGCACGCGAAAGACTGCCGAGAACGCTACGAATCGAAGCAGACAGCACTCAAGACTCAAGACAAACACGCACCTGAAGGGTGCCTCTGTAGTTTTCGCTGGCACCCATCAATTCATATGCCCCGCCTGGCATCTCGTCTCACGCTGGAGATCACCGGCGTTCGAGTAGAGCGACTTCAGGAGATCAGTCATGAGGATGCCGTTGCCGAAGGGGTTCACGAGCACGGTCCATTTCCGCTGAAAGAAAAGCGCATGAGTCTCCATTGCCACGCCTTCGCCGACCTGTGGGACTCGCTCGCGAAGCCGGGCGTGACGTGGGCAGACAATCCGTGGGTCTGGGTAATCGAGTTCAAACGCATGGGGGCTTCGTGCTGAATGGCCTGGATTTATTTAGCGGAATCGGAGGGCTTTCACTCAGCCTATCTCCATGGGTATCCCCAACCGCTTATTGTGAGGCAGACCCATACTGCCAGGGAGTCCTTCTGTCGCGCATGGCATGCGGGCAGATCCCAAAAGCCCCAATTTGGGACGATGTTAGAACCCTCACGGCTGCCGACCTGGATGGAGCGTCCATTGACATTATCTGCGGCGGATTCCCTTGCCAGGACATTAGTATTGCGGGAGCTGGAGCAGGGCTGGGAGGCAGCAGATCGGGCCTATTTTTCGAAGTCGTTCGGCTGGCTCGCGAGCTTCGACCTAGTTTCCTTTTCTTGGAGAACGTCCCAGCAGTCACTATTCGGGGGCTCGACAGAATTCTTATGGAGCTCGTTGCGCTGGGGTTCGACTGTCGGTGGACGATTGTATCAGCCGGCGAAATGGGTGCCTGTCATTTGCGAGAGAGATGGTGGCTTTGTGCCCACGCCAACCGCACGGGATTTCAAAAGCCCTGGGGTTTCGCGGACTCGTCGCACGAACATCGAAGAGCGTCGTGGGATACCGCTTTCCCTTTGGTTCAAAGAGACGTTTGGAACAAATCTGCATCCGACGTTTGTCGAATGGATGATGGGATATCCCCTAAAACACACCGTCTTAGAGCCTTGGGTAATGCGGTGGTTCCGCACGCAGCGCGGGAAGCTTTCATGCGTCTGATGGGAATTGGAGAAATCAACGTTCAACGAAAGGTGCGTGCGTAATGAGTTCAGAAGAGATCAAAGAAGCGGTTCGGAAAGAACGCTTCGAAATCGCAGAACTCGTTTCGAGTTTTGGATTTCCGTGGTGGAGCTTCGAAGAGTCCGAGGCGGCCATGGCTCCTCTTGTTGACGCGATTCGAAGGCGGGACTGCAAGGAGCGTGGACACACTCGCGGCATTCCGACCAATCAGATAACCGGTCGCGAGCTCTGCCAGCACTGCCATGACGAAATTCACATTGAGCCCTGCCGGGAGCCAGCATGCTGACGAAGCTCTGTAAAAAATGCGGCGTTGAAAAGCCTCTCGAGCAATTCCCGAGAGACCGTCGGTACAAGTTCGGCCGCTTCTGTTGGTGCCTCGAATGTCGTCGACTTTACAACAAAATTGGACTGGCCACGAAGTGGCAACGAAAGGTGAGTGCATAATGGCGTATTCGACATCTGGTGAATGGAATCCGATGCGGAACTATCCGAGAAACGAGAAGTGTCCGTGCGGATCCGGACTGAAATTCAAGAAGTGTCATCTCCCGAAGATCCCGCTCGCGATCACGAAGGATTACGCCAAGTACTGTAGCGCCTGGCTCGACCGAGCGAAGGCTTCAAATTTCACGCTGATCTGGAAAGAGCCGGGGGCGGACGTGAAATCGTCTTCCAGTGATCCGCGCTGAGGGTCGTCAAAGAGTGAGTCGGGGCATGGGCGAATGGGGGATTGGTTATGGCAGCAACGATGATCAAGGAAACGGTTTTTGGGTCTGACGAAGTGGACGAGCTCATGAAGGCGATGGGCTGGAACGAGCGGGAGGCGATCGGTTGTCTTGCTCTGCTCTGGGCGGGCTCGCAGCGCCGCGGAGTCGAGCGGGCAACCCCGAAGCAGATTGGATACTGGTGTAGGGTTGACGGTGATGAGAGTGTTGCGAAACTCGTCTCAATCTTGAGTGATGAACTCGTTTCATTCATCAAATCTAACAACGACGGTACTTACACCATTGTTGGAAACTCGAAACACATAGCAAAAATCGACAACTGGAAAAGCTCTGGAAAAAAGGGCGGCAGAAAAACCCGCGAAAAATGGAAGGGGATGAAAAACCCGCAAAATCAACGACAAGACGCAGAGCCGAATGCCGTGGCGTTGGGTTCTGTTGACCCCCTAGCAAACGCCACAACCGTTTCTCTTCTTTCCTCTTCTCTTCTCTCCTCTTCTCTTCCTGTCTTTTCTGGCGAAAATTCGGCGCCAGCACTTCCGAAACAGATCGACCTTCCGCCTGATCCGGATGGTTCGTTCAAGAAGCTCTTGGAGAAGTTCAACGTGTTCAAACTCAAGGTTGCGGGGCAGACGCCATGACTCCGGAAGTGTTCATTCGAGACCTCGCGCCGACATGGGCTGAGTCGATCACATTTGACGAATGGATCGTCAAAATGATTTCCGAGGGGAAGACCAGCGACGAATCGTTCGAGGCCGCTCTACGCGTTTATGGAAGGGATCGGATTGCGGAGATCTGGCGCAAGCACCAGGAGAAGACAGCCGGCGAGGGGGGGCGAGCGTCATGACGCGTCTGTACACGGCGAAAACGGTGGCGCACCAAAAGACCTGGGAGCGGAAGGACGATCATATCGAGGTCACCCTTCCGTGTGGAGCCAAGACCCAGATTGATCTCGATGACGAATGGATTCTCGAAAAATTCCCGAGCTGGGTTAAGACGAAGGGGCATGTCGCGGTTTCCAGGATAATTACTACCGAGTTTGGGTCAGCCGTGGAGAAATATTATCTCCATCGGCTTGTAACTCGGGCTTCGGTATCTTTTCAGGTCGACCATAAGGATCGAAATGGACTGAACAACCGGAAGTCAAATCTGCGCTTTGCCACGAATTCTCAGAATGCTGCAAACACGGTTCGCCACACACGCGCGAAATCCGGATTTCGGGGTGTATTTTTGGACAGTAGGCGCTCGCTAAAGAAACGGTTTCGGTCATATATCCCCGGCGCCAACCAAAAGCATAAATATCTTGGACACTTTGAAACCGCGGAAGAGGCGGCGCGGGCTTACGACAAAGCGGCCAAAGAAAAATGGGGAGAATTCGCGATCTTGAATTTCCCCGACGAGAGCGCCGAGGTGCAAACATGAACTCCGGGGGGGCTTTCTGGAAGACTGTGAGGGCCGAGGACGCGCTACTTCGATCTTTTTGGAAAAATTTTCCGTGCTGGTCGTGTGGACAGCCGCCCGGGAATGATTTCAACCCCGTCGACTATTCGCATGTCCTCACGATTGGCGCCGGCAGGCCTGATGCGTGGTTCAACGGAACTCCTCAATGCAGGAGATGTCACACAGCGTTTGAAAATAATCGCTTGGAATTCATAGATGCTCACCCGAAATTCTGGAATCGACTCAGGTTGATGGGGTGGAAGATCGAGATCTTCGTCGGAAAGCGTCGGCTCTGGCACCCGTACCTCGAGGGGGCTCAATGACCCTGAAGGAAATTAAGATCCGGGCGATCGAGGATGCCCTTATCGCTGCGAATGGGAACAAGACTCGTGCCGCGCGCGAGCTCGGCGTGTCTATTCGTTGGCTGACAACCTGGGTAAGAGAAAACCCGGAGCTCTGGCGCTTTCGGAATAACCGGCCCCGCGCTGGGAGGGCCGCATGATTTCCATGGTCCTCCGAGTAGAGCCCGTTGCGTGGGAACGAGTAAAGATCGGGCATTATTGCCAATCATACGTTCCGAGCAAAACTCGAGAATTCAAAGAAGCTTGCGGATATCTGGCACGAAGGCACCGCCCGGAAAGGCTTCTCGATGGGCCCCTGCGCTTAACGGCTAGGTTTTTTCTTCGCCCGCCGAAGAAACGAAAATTTGATCAGCCCGCGGTCAGGCCAGATCTCGACAACTATATCAAGGCGCTGAAAGACGCGCTGAATCTGATCATTTGGACGGACGATTCCAGAGTCTGCCAGTATGGGGATGGAACCGGAAAATACTATGACTTGAGTCCGAATCCGCGGCCTCGAATTGAGCTTTCAGTCGAGGAGATTTCATGAGGCCGACAAAGAGGAAGCGGGCCACCCTAGCCCAAAGCGAACGATCCTGTTCAAGAAGATCAAGAATACCCTGCAACGAATTTAATCCAAAACAAGTATTTAGATTCCAGAAAAGGGCCAGACATGTCGCACGGAAACGCGGATATCCCGAACTTGCAGATGATTTTGCTCAGCAGATCTTTGTCTACTTTTGTGAAAAGCCAGGCCGAGGCGCAACCGTTGATCAGCTTTTTATTGACTACCTACGGTCAACTTATGGTCGTCCAGGGACACCTGGCGTCGATGCGAGACGATTCGCTGAAACTCGAATGCTGTCGCTCGATGCTCCCATCAGAACGGATGAGGGCGAAGCTCTCAACCATGATGTTATCGGAGACTCTCGCCGAAATTCAGGAGCTTACTACGAGCTTCGGGACTGCTCTTTCTTGTTTACAGGACGAGAAGCAACCATTTACGCGCGGTACTTCATAGACCAGGCCCACGAGCAAACTATCGCCGACGAGCTCTGTGTCTCGCCGGCGCGCATCTCCCAGGTCCTTGCGAGCATGAAGTCGAAAATCAAAGAGTATTACATTTCCCGAGAAGTCCGAGAACGGATTGAGTGGGACGAAGAATTCGGAATCTACTTTGTCGATTGGATACAAATATGAAGTTCGCCAGATGGACAGAAAAGGAAATCAGAAAACTCAAATCCCTCGCGTCCGACGAATCCAGGTTCTTTTCCGAAATTGCAAAAGATCTTGGAAGATCTCCGGCGTCGACCAGGTGGATGGCGCGTAAGCTTGGGATAAGTATCCGGCGACGCGGTGCCGCGATGGCGCGTATGGGTGAGTGGAATCGAAAGCACGCGCATTTGCACGAGCAGGTTTTAAAGTTTTATCTCAGTCACAGTTTCGAAGAGACTGCCGATCACTTCGGGCTGACGCGATCAGAAATGAAGTCGTGCCTCACGTACGCTTATAAAGAACCATCGCTTAAGCACATACGAAAAGAGTGGCGACCTCATTCGGCATGGTCGGATGAGGATTGGCTCTTTATGGTTCGACACGCAGGGGTACGTCCCCGCGAGTGGATAGCGAAGAAGCTCAAACGGGGATCAACCTACAATTCGGTCAAAGATGCCCTCGCAAAGTTTCAGGGAAGCGGTAAGTATTTCAACGGAATGCCGTGGGGATGGGCTCAGCATATTTTTGGAGAGGACGCCATTGCTCACACAATCAAGACCAAGGCCGGGCCAACAGGAAATGGCAAGAACGGATGGCAATACCGCCTAATCCCATGGGTTGAGTGCGAGCGTCTTTTGAATCTTGGAAAGACCCGGCGTGTAGTTGGCCGCGGCAGGTGGGGTCCGAATCGCGCGCGCTTTGAGAGGCGGATCCAGATTGCCCCCGAAGTGGAGAGATCGATCCGAGCCATGGCCAAGTTTCAGAGATGGATACATGGAACGAAGGGACCGCGGGCCACGGCCAATCGAATCAGAGAGTCTTTGAAAGGGAGATAGCTATGACCGCCTTGGAGTCAAAACGAGAAGAAATTCAACAAACACTACGGAAATGCCGCGGAAATATTCCGTGGGCCGCAAAGGAGCTCGGGATGGGAATTGATGCACTAACTCGGCTCATTTCGACAGACCCCGCATTTTCGAAATTCAGGACCGAGAGATCTTTTAAACCAATAGAACAGGAGAAAGCTGAAATGAGTAAAGAAGTTCAAATAGTCAGTGATCGTCGAATTCAGGAAACATTCAACACCAGGAACGTTGTCGGAAAGCTCGAGAGCTTGATGGACAAGGTTACTGCGAAGGAGTGTACGACGGAAACCGTCAATGCGGCGTGCAATTGTGCTGCGCGGATAACAGACATTCTCAGGGTTCACCTCGAGGTTGAACGCCTTGCCGCCAGAAACCGAAATTTGTGAGGGAAGTATGAGTTGCGTTTCACACCACCATGCTTGCGATTGTAGGGAAAAGATATTCAGAGAGATGGAGGCCCGCATCGAGAAGCTTAGGGGTATTCTGGACCGCTGTGTTCGTCAGTGGAAGCAAGGCCACGTGGTAGATGCAGCTAGCTATATTGCCGAGGACGCGCAACGCCTTCTCGCCGAGCTGGACGGAACGGAGGGGAAATGAGGCGGATTCCGGTTATTCACAAAATTAGACACGACGATGAGGGTGTTGGGGGCGTTTACGAAATGTGGTGCGGGCTTAGGTTCTTTCGAGAGCCAGACCCAACCCCGGAACAAGCACGAGATATTGAAGAGAGTTTTTCACAGTCTCCCATCTGTAAGCGATGCCTTAAGGCACAAAAGAAATTCGAGGAGGCGCGGGGATGAAACTGAATTTACACCTTCACACAAACTACTCCGACGGAAACAACTCAATAAGGGAAATGGCTGAGTGGGTTCAAAGTCTCGGTCACACTTGTCTGGTTACATCGGATCATGATTACTGGATGACCCCAGCGTCTTACGAAAAGCAAATCAAGGAATCTGAAGACGTAAGCCGGGAGCTCGGGTTTCCGATAATCAACGGCCTTGAAATCTCGCTTTGGTGTGAGGAGGCCGTCTTGATCGGAACTGATGCATGCCGCCGGTGGCTTCGCGAGCGACAGAAGCAAGAACATAAAGCGCACCTCGGCGACCACGGGAAAAACCACGCTTACAAGACCATGCCGCAGCTTCTCGACGGACTCGATTATGCGCTTTGCCTCGTTCATCCTGGACTTCGTGATCCGGTGGATTACTCCATGTTCCACGCTTACGAGGTCATGAACTCGGGGAGTGAATGGGATGACGCCACGATTTCACGGATGCGCGAGCTGATGCCAAACGCGAAGCCGGTAAGAGGGATGGACGCTCACTCGAACAGGGGCGACCATCACCTGGAAAGCTGCAATGCTATCGGATCTCCGATTGATAACGAGTCCGACATAATACATTGGATCAAAATTCGAGAAATTTCGTGAGGAGGCGTAAGTGAGTAAAATATCGGCTATTGAATTGGTTGGTGCCGCAGAAGCAGAGAATTTTTTCATGGCCGCACTCACCGGCAGCAAATACGGCGGCAAGCGTCTTAGCGAGATTCGTTCGTCGGAGGAGTTCGATGAGTGTTATTGGCGATCTTTTCGAGAAACCTGTCAACATCTGAAAAATCAAAGCTCTTTACTGATTTCTTGTTCTTCAGGCGGCGGGCAAGGTGTTCCAGGAAAAAGGCGCGCGTGTTCTGAGAATTTGAATTGCTCCGAAGCGCGCCGGCCAGGTCAGAGCAATGGTGGTGAGCATCATGATCGTCGCTAAGCACGTAAAAGAGCACGTCTTGAATTCCCATAATAAGCTCAACAATCATCTTCGACTCTTTCATGATGAATATATCGGAAGGAATAGTCACGAGCTTGAGACGATGGCGTTGTTAAGATTTCAAGGAGGATGCCAATGACCTGCACCGAAGGAGCGCACAAAGGCGTGGTGACATGCAATTGCACGTGGCAAGGGCTCTTGGATGATTTGAGGAAGGCGCGGGAGGAATGCGCGCAGCTGGAGCGGAAGCTGGGCATTGCGGTTGAGTGCCTAGACACAGTTGCACAATGTGGCGGCGGGTGTGATGGACCGCTCGGGTGCATGTGCAAGGCTCCGCTCGCAAAGGAAGCGCGCGCGAAGATAAGGGGTTCTGTGGGATGAGCGAGTGGAAAGGTTTTCTTGCCGAATCAAAGCACTACATGAATTATCCGCACTGCGGGCGATTCTATTTCTGGCGCAGACTGCCCGGAGCCTGGTTTCAGTATACCCGGTTTAGTTTGAAAGGGCGACTGATTGCCTACTTTGACAGAGAGGTATCTAAGTCCGGAGACGGGAAGGAGCGGACGTGAGCAGAGCAGCATATTTAGGGTTTGCCGTACTGTGCGGAGCACTGGTCGTTATCGGCGTTTCTTCGCAAAACTGGCTTTCTGTCGCGGTTAATGCCGGACTTTTTGCTTACCACGGCTATCTATTCTGGGAGCATTCATGAAAACCCGCGAGCCCGAACTGGAACACACGGGTACGCATTGCTGATACCGGCGAAAAGCACTGCAATTACAACGGCGTGTGCCATCGCGCATTTGGCTTGCTTGTATATACAGGCGTATATATAATGTATTTATGAGCACGGTGGTTGAACTCAATAACGGACTGAAGCTGACGATAAATGCAGATGATCACAACCCGCCGCACGTTCATGTGATTGGAAGAGGCGGAATTGCCATAATCAATCTGAGGACCTTTCGGCCGATGATTGTGAAAGGGTTTTCGCTCTCGGACTTGAGAAAAATAAATTCGGCGGTTCGGCACTACGCGCCGCTGCTTTTGGCGAAATGGGATGAGTTACATGGAAAAGAAGAAGGGTAAGAAATTAAAATACGGGAAAAAGGATCTGCTGGCCGGCTGGGAGTTTGACCCGAATGAGGCGAAGGTCCTGATTTCCATTCGGCTTGATGGAGACGTCCTAGAGGCCGTTAAGGCGGCGGCGGCGAAGGCTGGCAAGAAGTATCAACCATGGATCAATGACGTTCTGCGCGAGATCACGATTGGCGCAAACGAATCTCCGCTGCTTTCTGCAGTACACGATCAGCTGAAGAGCATTCAAAAGAGTGTTGATGAAAAAATCGACGCAATGGCCAGGCGGCTACAGGAACTCGAGGCTCTCGAGAAGAGGCGCGGGGCGGCATGATCGTGCGGAAAATTGAGCGATAAGATAAGGCCACCGTGGACGAAATGCGCCAGCCTCTTTTAAACAGGTACGCGCCGGGCTAATTGTGGGGGCCGATCTAGCTGAATAGGGTCTGCTCTTCAATAAAGCGGACGAGAGTCGAAATTCGTATTTTCACCATCCTGCAGAACTCTGCCGCCTCAAGGAGCCGAAACTCACGTTCGCCGCTGATGACTCTGGACATCGATGCGCGATCGATTCCGAGCCGGCGAGAGACCGCCCCTTGCGTAATTCCTGCTTTCTGCATTTTCGAACTGAGCCATCGTTTTCTGGTTTCTTTCGTATTCATGCGGACTCTATAAGCCAGAAACCGGTCTGACGCAAATTCGCCAGCGCCCCGCTGATGGTTAATCAGTCGTACAATCAATCTCAAATCCTTGCGAAAACTCCGGAAAATATTTTTTCGGCTCGGACCAGGTAGCAATCTAGCAAGGCGGTGGACAGTTCGACTCCGGCCGCCCCCGAATATTTTCTGGAAAATATGTTTCACAGATATTCTAAGCCTCGATGGCTGAAATCAAAATCGAGCTGGAAAAAAATTTCGACAACCTCGGTCCGAGAATGCGCAAAGTGGTCGAGCGCGCGACTGTCCGTTCTCTGAATATCGCGATCAAGTCTGTTCGGAGCCAAGTCCAGAAGGCAATAACTGAGGGGGTAGGAGTCAAGCGGAAGGACATCATAAAGCGCCTATGGATCTTCCCGGCCGACTCAGGACGGCTTGAGGCAGCGCTGAACGTGAATGGTGCTGGCGTTCCCCTTTTCAAATTCGATGCAAAGCGAACCAAGGTGAAGACAACCAGAGGCGTGCGCTATGGAGTAACGGCAATGATCAAAGGAGGCAGAACGTTCATTCCCGGAGGCTTCCTGGCTGAGATGAAATCTGGAAAGGTTGGCGTCTTCGAAAGGACGGGCACTGATCGTTTGCCCATAAGGCAGATGTTTTCAAACGAGGTAACTGACTTTCTTAAGAACAACTCGGGCTTCCTTCCAAGGATCAAGGATGATGCCAATAGAAAGCTGCAGCAGAACTTCGATCGCGATTATTTATTTTACTACAGGAAAGAGTTTGGCACGAGCCTTGGCTAGGTCGCGGGTCCTTCCCAGGGGTCTCGGAATACGGGTGAAACGGCCGCGATATTTCTCTAGCGTCAGGTTTGGAATTGGGTAGTCGTTTTAAGGGGATTTATGGGCAAACGAAAGCGAAATGATGAGATCTCAGCACCAAAGTCGAAGCTTTTCCCGATTGATAAATTGGTCCCCTACGAGAAGAATCCGCGGATCCACCCAGAGCACCAGGTCCAGCAGCTCGTCGACAGCATCACCGAATACGGATTCGTCAGCCCGCTCGTGATCGATTCAAAATTTCGTGTGATCGCCGGGCACGGCCGGCTCATGGCCGCGAACCGGCTCGGCCTTTCTCACGTCCCATGCGTGATTGTTGATCACCTCACGGAGGCGCAACGCAGAGCGTACATCATCGCAGACAATCGCCTCGCTCTGAATTCCGATTGGGACATGGATATTTTGAAAGAAGAAGTCAGAGATCTCGACGCGGACGGCTTCGATATTGATGTTTTAGGGTTCTCGCTCTCAGAAATTGAGGCGCTCACAGTCGATTTGAAATCGGTTCCTCGGGTCAGGAAGGAAAAGAAGAGCAATGCCGTCGATTGTCCGAGCTGTGGGCATCGCTTCACTATCGAATAGCGATGAGCAGACATGAAGCCGCTTTCGCTAAGAGCATATGCCAAGCACCGCGGAGTTGCACTTCAGGCTGTCCAGAAGGCTGTGAAATCGGGGCGTATTACTCTCGTCAAGGGCGCCAAAGGCAAAAAGGGAATTGACCCCGCATCGGCAGATCGGCAGTGGGACGAGACAACTGACCCCGGAATGCAACGGAGTCAAAAGTCAGAGGCAACCGGAACTTTTCAGCAGGCAAGGGCCATGCGGGAGGCGTACCGCGCGAAAGAAGCAAAGCTTGCGTACGAAGAACGAATCGGCAAACTTGTAAGCGCCGAAAGGATAAAAACCGAAGCATTTGAATGCGCCAGAATGGTTCGGGATTCCATTCTCAATATCCCGAACCGGATCGCGCATGAACTCGCCGGCGAAACCGACCCGGGCAAAGTTCACGCGCTCCTTACCGTCGAGCTGAATAAAGCCCTCGAGGAACTTGCAAATGCAGGCAAGCGTCGCGCAGACAGCTGAGGAAATTCTCGATCGCGCGGGGACCCGTGTCTACAACTCTGCCTTTTGGTCTGGAATGAAGCCGGATGAGCTGCTCACGGTTTCCGAGTGGGCAGACAAGTACCGCGTTTTGACTCAGAAGGCCTCGGCCGAACCAGGGCAATGGCGGACGAGCCGGACCCCATACCTCAAGGAAATAATGGACTGCCTTTCGCCGCTTTCTCCCATCGAGAAGGTCGTGTTCATCAAGGGAGCTCAGGTCGGTGGAACTGAGGCTGGGAACAACTGGATCGGATACGTCATTGACTATTCGCCGGGGCCGATGATGTGCGTTCAGCCTACAGTTGTTACCGCGAAACGAAACTCGAAGCAAAGGATCGCTCCGCTAATCGAGGAATGCCCGCGGCTCGCGGCCAAGGTGAAGCAGGCGAGATCAAGAGATTCTGGAAATACAGTCCTAGAAAAAGATTTCCCGGGTGGGCGACTAGTAATGACTGGCGCAAATTCTGCGGTTGGGCTTCGGTCGATGCCGGTCAGATTTCTTTTTCTGGATGAGGTTGACGGATATCCGGGCGATGTCGATGGCGAGGGAGATCCGGTCGCACTCGCAGAGGCAAGGACAAGGACGTTCGCACGCAAGAAAATATTTTTGGTCTCGACGCCCACGTTCGAGGGGCGAAGCAAAATTAAAGCTGCATACGACGAAAGCGATCAACGAAAATACTATCTTCCTTGTCCCCATTGTGGCGGATTTCAAGACCTGAAGTGGTCTCAAGTGAAATGGCCGGCAGGCAAACCATTTGAAGCGGCTTATATCTGCGAACATTGCCAAAAGCCAATCGAGGAATACCACAAGACCAAGATGCTGGCCGCCGGCGAATGGCGTGCGCAAAAGCCCGGAGTCGGTGGCGGCAAAATCGCCGGGTTTCATCTCAACTCGCTTTATAGCCCCCTTGGCTGGTACTCCTGGGGTCAGGCGGCAGACGATTGGGAAAAGGCAAAGGGCAAGCCGGACAAACTTCGCGGACTCATCAACACAGTGCTAGGAGAGACGTGGAAGGAAAAGGGCGAGGCGCCGGAGTCGAAGCGACTTTATGAGCGTCGAGAGAGATATCCGCTCAACAAAGTACCCGCAGGCGGCCTATTCCTGACTGCCGGGGTAGACGTTCAAAAAGATCGTCTCGAGCTCGAAATAGTTGCATGGGGCCGAGACAAGCAGAGCTGGTCCATCGATTACCGGGTAATTTCTGGAGAGACATCCTCGGAAGTCCCCTGGAAGGAACTCAACAAAGTGCTCATGCAGGAATGGCCGCATGAACGTGGGGCTTCGCTCCCGATTAAGATGCTCGCCGTCGACTCAGGCTTCAACACTCAGCACGTTTACAACTGGGCCAGAAAGCATCCGATAACGAGAGTAATGGCGATCAAGGGGATTGATTCGGCAAGCATTCTCTTGGGTCAGCCGAGTGCGGTCGATGTCACGGTCCGGGGCCGTAAAGTGAAGCGCGGATTTCGCGTCTGGCCAGTTGGGGTAAGTATTGCGAAATCAGAACTGTATTCGTGGCTGAGGCTTGATTCCCCGTCTGAGGGGGAGGCCTACCCGCCGGGGTATTGTCACCTTCCGGAGTATGGAGAGGAATACTTTCAACAGATCACCGCCGAAGAACTTGTCACTAAAATCGTCCGCGGATTCCGAAAATACGAGTGGGTTAAAACGAGAGATCGAAACGAAGCCCTTGACGCACGTGTCTACTCCCGGGCGGCGGCCGCTGCCGTCGGATTGGATCGGTTCAGCGAAGCACAATGGGATGAACTTTCCGACGAGATTGGCAGGGTTGAATCTGCAGAGCAAGACCAACCGGAAGAACCGGAGAACGACCCGAACGAACGCCCATTCTGGTAGCCAAAAAAAGCGTTTGGTCGAAAATCCCGTTCGCCCTCAGTGTGTACCTAAACGCACGAGGACGAATGGCATCCTTTTCCACTGAACAACTCGAAAAGCTCGAAGAGGCGATTGCTCAAGGAGCTCTCCGGGTGAAATACGCAGACAAAGAAGTTCAGTACCGCTCCCTCGATGAGATGTTTCGGATTCGAGAAATGATGCGCCAGAGTTTGGGGCTGACCGGAGACGGATCCGCGGGCCGTGTTTATCCGACAATTTCGAAGGATTTGGAATGAACTGGATCGACAGGGTTATAGAGTTCATAAGCCCTCAGGCCGGTTTTGCAAGATATCGGGCGCGACTTGCACAGAGGGCTCTTTCTGATTTTGAGAGAAAGTACGAGGGCGCTTCTGTTGGACGGCGAACTGACGGCTGGTTTGCCAATTCGACGTCAGCGAATACGGAGAATGCACCGGCCCTCAGCCGGTTGAGAAATCGATCGCGCGATCTGGTTCGAAATAACCCATACGCAGCGAGAGCAGTTCAGGCGATTCAAACAAACACAATCGGAACTGGGATCATTCCGCAGCCAAGTGGACGAAGCACAAGGGCGACGAAGGATCTGACTTCCGCTTGGGAACGTTGGGCGGAAACCACAGAATGCGATGCGGACGGTGTTCTTGATTTCTACGGCATTCAAGGGCTTGTCATGAGGACCATCGCCGAGAGCGGCGAGTGTCTCGTACGTCGCCGATGGCGCCGCTCTTCGGATGGCCTATCCATACCAGTTCAGCTTCAAGTTCTGGAACCCGATTATATCGACACGACCAAGTCAGGGACGACGGACACAGGTGGATACATCATTCAGGGTATCGAGTTCGATTCCATCGGACGTCGCGTTGCTTACTGGCTTTTTCAAGATCATCCAGGCGATGGTTTTTCGGGTAGGTCATTTAGTGCCGAACCGAAGCGCGTTGACTCTTCTGAGATTTTACATCTATTCCGCCAAGACCGGGCTGGGCAAGTTCGAGGTATTCCGTGGGGAGCGTCGGTTATCATCAAGTTGCGCGATCTTGATGAGCTCGAGGACGCCCAACTTACAAAACAGAAAACGGCTGCATGTTTTGCCGCCTTCGTTCATGACATCGAAGCGCCTCAGGATCCTACCAAAGCAGCGAAAAATTTTACGAAAGTGCTGAAGCCAGGCGCGATTGAAATGTTGCCGCCAGGAAAACAAATCACATTTCCATCTGTGCCGTCCGCCTCGG
This sequence comes from Bdellovibrionales bacterium RIFOXYD1_FULL_55_31, assembly GCA_001770175.1. GTDB lineage: Bacteria > Bdellovibrionota > UBA1018 > UBA1018 > UBA1018 > XYD1-FULL-55-31. The sequence continues at coordinate 23,831 of MEQK01000076.1, forward strand.
ACGATGGCCACTCAAGTCGTGTTCTGCACGCGGTTGCGATGGGATTCGGAGTCACCTATGAGCTCATGACAGGTGACTTTGGGAATGTAAATTTCAGCTCTGGTCGAATGGGGTGGATCGAGTTTCACCGAAACGTCGAGCAGTGGCGATGGCAACTTATAATCCCAAGATTATGTGTCCCGGTTTGGCAATGGTTTTGTGATGCCGCCTATCTTCAGGGATATCAGAGCCAAGATGCAACGGCCTCATGGACGCCGCCGCGTCGCGAAATGATCGACCCGACACGAGAGATTCCGGCCATTCGAGACGCCATCAGGTCAGGAGTGAAGACGCTGTCAGAGGCCATTCGAGAACAGGGAAATGATCCCGAACGGCAACTCCACGAATGGAAGAGGGACGCCGAGTTGCTCGATAAGCTCGGCCTCACATTGGATAGCGATCCGAGAAAGGTATCTCAGGCTGGGGGGGCCCAGAAGAACGAAAGTAACGATGGAGGAAAAGTATGAGCGCGAAAATCAGAGAGCGTACGGTTCAGATGCCTCTGCTCCAAATGCGAGCGGAGTTTTCCCCGGGTTCCTTCAATGCGGAAAAGCGGACGATTGAGCTCGTATGGTCCGTTGGGAAAAAGGGTCTTCGCGGATTCTACGACCCCTACTATGAAGAGCTCTCGATGAACCCAGCCCATGTTCGCATGGGGAGACTTGAGTCCGGCAATTCACCATTTATCGACAATCATGAGCGATGGCGTGGAAACCCGGCCGTGCTCGGTCGTATTCTGAGTGGCAAGCTCGAGACAGGCAAAGGCACCGCCGTCGTGCGACTTGAGGACGCTGAGAGGCTCGAGAACATCGACGCGAAAGATACGATTCGAAAGATTGAGTCAGGAACCCTTGTTAATTGTTCTGTCGGGTACACCGTTTACAAGTACCAGCGGCAACCTTCCGTTGAAGGTGAAGAAATTCCAACCTACCTTGCCGTGGATTGGGAACCGACGGAGATCAGCATTGTCCCGGTTGGCTTTGACGAGAACGCAGTGGTCCGGGGCAAGAACGAAAAAACCGCACCCTGCGTTTTTATAAACCTTCCCGAAGAGAGGAATAAGGAGGCACTAATGGACGAGAACGAAAAGAAGGAAATGGAGCGGAAAGCCGCTGAGGATAAGGCCGCTGCTGAGAAAGCGGCTGCCGAAAAGGCTCGAGCCGATGAAAAGTCGCGCCAGAGCGAAATCCGCTCGATTTGCACGAGGCTTGGGCTCGAAGAGAGCTTTGCGAAGCGCATGATCGACGAAGATAAGCCTCTGGACGAAGTTCGCAAACTCGTCATTGACGAAAAGGCGAAACAGAGTGCTACGACTGAAATCCGGAGTGCGAATCCGGTTCTGACCTGCGGAGCGGACTCCTCGGAGAAATTCCGAGACGGTGCGTCTCAGTGGCTCATTCAGCGCGCTGGATCCGGCGTTTCTGCGGCCGTCGAAAAGCATACCAGCAAGAAAGCCGAAGCCGGTGAGTTCCGTGGGATGTCGCTGGTTGAGCTCGCTCGCGAATCTCTGATTCGTCACGGTGTGAATGTCAAGGGCATGGACAAAATGGCTCTCGTCGGTATGGCTCTTACGCATCGTGGAGTGGGAACGCAGTCCACCAGCGATTTCGCCATTCTGCTTGAGAACACCATGCACAAGGTGCTCCTTGCGTCGTATGCGACGACGCCGGACACTTGGTCGCGGTTCTGTAAAAAGGGAAGCGTTTCGGATTTCCGGGCTCACCCCAGATATCGCCGCGGATTCCTCGGCAGGCTGGACAAGGTTGGTCAGAATGGTGAGTTCAAGAACAAGGCAGTCGCCGATGGAACAAAGGAAAGCGTAACGGCCGAAACCTTTGGTAACATCATCTCTCTCACGAGACAGGCGATCGTCAATGACGATATGGGTGCATTCTCCGATATGGCGATGCAGATAGGCCGCGCGGGGAAACTCTCCGTCGAAGTGGACGTTTATGCGTTGCTCGCACTCAATGCCGGACTCGGTCCCGTTATGAGCGACACGAAGACACTGTTCCATGCCGATCATAAGAATATCGGCGCGGCAACGGCGCTCTCGGTTGCCGGAATCGACGTCGACCGCGTGGTCCTCGGCTCTCAGACAGATCCGTCTGGAAACGAGATCTTGGACCTGCGTCCTGCCGTTCTCGTTCTTCCGCTCGCCCTTGGCGGCGATGCTCGTGTGATCAACGAGGCGCAGTACGATGCCGATACCGCGAACAAGCTGCAGAAACCGAATAAGGTGCGCGGTCTGTTCAAGGATATCGTGGACACGGCTCGCCTCACCGGGACTCGTCGGTATTTGTTCGCCGACCCGTCGATTGCTCCCGCGATCGAAGTCGCGTTCCTCGATGGTCAGGAAAATCCTTTCCTCGAGACCGAGCATGGATTCCGGATCGATGGCGTCGAATGGAAGGCCCGGCTCGATTACGGTGTCGCCGGCATTGACTATCGCGGCGCGGTCACCAACGCCGGGTAATCGGATCAAGAACCAAGGACTGGAGGCCGCAGGGTAAGGGGCTCTGCGGCCTAAGTCCGCAACTGTAATTAGGAGGATTCTTAAATGAAAAACTACGTTCAGCCCGGCGATGTGATCGAATTCACAGCTGGCGCGGATTATTTAAGTGGAGATCCGGTAGTCATCGGAGAGATGGTGGGTATCTGCACCGGAGACGTCGCAAATACCACAGTCGGGCGAGCAATCCTGTCTGGCGTGTTTCAGGTAGTTAAGGCCGCTGGCGCAACCTGGAGCAAGGGGCAGAAGCTGTTCTGGGATAAAACGAACAAGAACTTTACTCCGACCGCATCGTCAGACGCCGACCTTTTGGCGGGGTATGCGTTCGAGAGCGCGCTTCTCGCCGCCACCGTCGGATACATTAAGCTGATGGGCCCCGGTGTCGCGAAGGTCATTCCGGCCATCGCGGCACACGGAGCTCCGGCCGTAACCGCTACCGTGATCGCCGGTTCAAACTTGGTCGCGGTAAATGCGGCTGAGCCGACGAAAGCCGAAGTGGACACGGGTATCGACACTTTGAAGACTGCCGTTGTTACCGCGCTTGATCTTAAGGCGGATAACGCGGACCTGGTCACCGTCGCGGCGAAGCTCGACGCGGTGATTGCGGCACTCAAAGTTGCCGGCTTGATGGACAACTAAGGAGATCCGGGCGGGGCGCAAGGCCCCGCCCACTCTTATGGACTGGTCGACGCTTTCAGATGGAGTTTTGAGCCGGGCACTGAATACGTTCGGAACTCCCGTTTCATACACTCCAAACGGAGGAGATGAAATTCAGATCTCCGGAGTCTTTTCGAACGCTCACATATTGGTTGAGGTGGGCGGGGTTCCTCAGTCAATGACCGCCCCGACTCTCGGGATCCGGTTGGCAGATCTGCCGGCAAAGCCGACCAAAGATGATCAGATCACAATCAAAGGTTTGAACTATCGAATTACCGATTCTCAGGAGGATGGTGAGGGCGGAACAACCCTTATTCTCAATCAAGTATGACGCATCACCGAACGAAGATCCGCGAGGCAGTCGTCGACCTACTTAAAGGCGCCACGTCTGCCGGCATGAACGTTTTTCCGAGTCGGATTGGTCCACTCTGGAATATGCCGCTTCCGCTAATTCTGATCTATCTTCGCGACGAGACAGTCAGCCCGATATCATCGCTTCCGAAACCGCGAGAGCGAAAGCCGCAGCTCGCGATCGAAGTTCGGGCAAATGCCGCCGATGAAACCGCCGAAGCAACTCTCGACAGCATTGCGGCAGAAATTGAACAGATCATGGATGCGAATCCAAGGCTGAGGGGAACGGTTCAGAGTTCCGGATTTCAAAGCACAGAAATGGATTTATCGGCGATTGGAGATAAACCGATCGCTGCTGCACGCCTGACCTATGGGGTCACTTATGAAGAATGAATTCAATGGACGGAGTCCTTAAAACGAAAGGGGAATAGCTATGTTGTCCAATCCACGAATATTTTATGGGGTCTACTCGGTGACTCCGTACAGCCGCACCACCGGTGAGCCATATAGTACGGCGAAGGTCGTTGGCGAGGCGGCGGTCGCTTTGTCTGGAGAAACGAACAAACTGTTCGGGGGAGCCTCGAAATTTCCTTATGCGATTGAGGACGGTCCGATCAACTCCGATATTTCGCTGAAACTGAAAGAGTATCCGGACTTTCTGTTCGAGCTCTTCTTGGGAAAAAAGCCCACTACCGCAGCGGTTGACGCGGCAGGCGCGGTTACGGCAATCACGAACGTTAAGGGGGTAAGCGTTGTTGCCGCGACTGGTATTGCGTCTGCAACAGTTAAGGCAGCCAGTAAGACCGACCTAAAATTCACGAAGTACATCGTTAAAGCGACCGACGCCACGCACGTTGATGTTTATGCCATGAGCGACATCGATTTCGCGCGCGGAACGGACAAAGCATTCGAAAATGACGCCCTCAAAATCACAGCGGCTCCGCTTGCGATCGCCCAGGGAGTGCCGACCGAAATCCCAGGGTTTGGGCTGGAACTCACCGGCGGGGCCGGGATTATTGCCCTCGTCGCCGGCGACACGGCCGTTTTCGAAGTGAAGCCTCCTTCGACGTCTTCGATGAGCGTTCGGATTGGAGGTGCCGCGGATCTGTATCCTGAGTTCGGGCTGATTCTGATGGCTCAACAAAGGAGCAATGGCGAAATGTGTGAAATGGATATTTTCCGAGCGAAGGGGATTGGATTGCCAATTTCTTTTGCCGAAAAGGCCTATTCTGAAGCAGAAATCAAGGTCCAGGCGTTCTATGATGCAGCGAAGAGTGGTGTATTCGATCTCCGCTGGATCCAGACGAGCTGATCTGCTCCGACCAAAATGAAAACAAAGGGCCTCAGCCGGTTTCGGGTGGGGCCCTTTTTATCAGCACCCTTCGACGACAATTCAGGGCCGAATAGACGAGCCATACGCTTTCTTTTCCATTTGCATACAGTCGAGCAAGGGTGCGGATCCTGTTCTTTTCCGCTAGAGTGACTCGAAATCTACAGAACAAGGTCTTCGGATTCTTTGATCGCGGCCGTCCGGCTTTACGTTTCATCCGAATAATGTGTCACTGAAACTCATTTTTCTAGCAGTATTTTCTTGGTGAAAAATAGCGTTCGCGCTCAGGCTCGACTTTATGAGGCCCATTAAACTTGAGGAACTCGTTCCTCTTCCCGGCGAATTCTACCTTCGCGCAACCCAGAAGACATATCACCTCCGTCCGGTCAGCATCGAAGACCGGGTTTGGATCACGAGCAAATATGGCTCTGAATTGCAGCAGATATTCAGAGAGGTGAGGGCAAAGGAAATCGCAGCGATAGCCTTTCATCAGCTCACTGATAAGGACAAGGCCGATTTCAAAAAGAAGACGGTCGAAATCGTGGACGAAGAGGGCAACACGAAAGAGACGGAGCTCGGCGGAGTCGTGGTCTTAAGGATGCTCATTCAGGGAAATGACGAGATTACCGCGGTCCTAACTGCGCTCCTCCACACGATCGGGATCTCAGAACCCCTCATTGAAGAAATGGCGGCGGACGCTGATTCAGAACTGGCTCAAAAAAAAAACGAGAATGTGACTGGGGAGAGGTCTTTGACATCATTGCCAGCGAATATGGATGGAGCTTCGACCAAATCCGTAGGCTGACATTGAGGGAGGTTCGAATTGCATTGGATAATATCGGGACCAGAACGCACCAGAAAATGCGCTTCGACGCCGGCCTGCACGGTTTTACTCTTTCGGAAAACACGAGCGGGAACAAACCAGTGAGCCTTACCCCTCGGCAAAAGCAAATTCTGGACACTGCTCTATCAGATACCCTGGCACGCAAGCGGGCTGAAGCGAGGTTGAATGGCTGATCTCGTCATTCGGATTTCTGGGAAAATTGACGACTTCGACAAGGCCATCGGAGAGGTTCAAGACAAGACCGACGGTTTGGAGTCGAAGCTCTCGACTATCGCTAAGACCTCAGCAATCGCTTTCGCGGCGCTCTCGGGCGAGGTCCTTTTCGCCGCCAAGGCCTTTGGAGAGTCTGAGGAGACAGCCCGGCGCCTCACTCTCGCCATGCGGAACCAGGGAATATACAGCAAGGAACTCGAGGACCAGTACAACTCTACCGCGGAAGCCATTCAGAATCTGACCGGCATCGATGACGACGCCATAAAGAGCGGGATGGCAATGCTGCAAAGCATGATCGGTCAGACAGAGATATCGAAAGAACTCACACAGGCTGTTGTCGACCTTTCTGCCGAGGACGGAAATCTGAAGGGTGCTTTTGAGGCAGTCGGAAGGGCGATTGATGGAAATGTAAAAGGGCTGAAGAGTTACAGCATCGTGATCGACGCCAATCTTTCTCAGCAAGAGAGAATGGAAAAGATAATCGAGATCGTAAATCAGCGATATGCCGACCAGGGGGCTGCTGCAAACAAGGGCATCTCCGGGGTGAGGGGGCTCCAAACTGCGCTCGGGAACCTCCAAGAAGACATTGGTGCCAGATTCGCCCCCGCACTGGGGCAAGCAATCAAGTCACTCACGGACTTTTTCAATACCGTCCGTCAAAACCAGGCCATGGTCGGTTTCATTGCGGATAACATCAAGGTGGGAATTGTCCTCTCTGGGCTCGGGGTCTCGCTCGCCACAGCGGGCGTCGCATTTCTAAAGCTCAAGCAGGCAATTGAGCTCTCGTCGATAGCGATGAGAATTTTTGGCACGTCTTCAAAAGCTGCGCTGATCACGTCCGGAATCGGGCTTGCCGTTATCGCCCTTGGCGAGGCGTTCATTTATTTCTCAAACAAGGCTGAAGCCGGCACACAGAAGGCAAGCAAAGCGATCACGGACCATTCAGAGAGCATCAAGAAGCTTCGGTCCGAAATCGAAGCTCTTCAGAGGACGATGCCAGACACTGGTGGCAAGGAATCGTATCAGGTCGACTACAGAACTCAGCAGATGGCGAAAAGCATACAGGCCCAGCTTGAGATGAAGCGCCAGCAGCTCGCCGAAGAGGAACGATTGCAAGCCGAGTTCGACCAGAACCAAGCAAAAAAATCGATGGGCGACGCGGCAGAACAGGAGCGTAGGGCGAAGAATCAACGTCTCATCGATGCAAATCGCGCTCAGAACGAGCTCATGAAACTTGAAGCCCAGAACGCATCGGCTGCGATGATCTCGCTCAAGAAGCAAGAAGCTGATCTCCTCGTAAAAATCGAAGATGAGAAATATGCAAAGACTCGCGATCAGATGCTTTCTCGCGTTCAAGAGCTCCGGCAGCTCCAGGATGAGCAGCAGCTCATCGATCGTGAGCAAACCGCCGCTTTTAACGAGCAGATTTTAGCTGACAACGAGGAGTTTCAGGCCCTGACCACGGAGCAAAAACAAAACTTCCTCCTCCAAAATCAAGCGGCCTTACAGTCTGAGCTCCTGGTCGACGGGACTGTCCGTCAAGATGCTGCGAAACGGCGAATGTTGGATCAAATCGCCGCCAATAACCAGTTCCTTCTGGAGCAGCAGAAATACGGGACCGCGTACGCGACCATCAACAAGGTAATGCATTCCGAAGTCTACAAGGGGTCCAAACAGGCATTTGGGGAACTCGCGGAATTGCAGACCAGCAGTAATGCGACTCTAAAATCAATCGGAAAGGCTGCCGCGATCGCGAACATCATAATCAAGACGGCCGAGTCGGCCATGAATATCTACGCTGGATTTGCCACGATTCCGATCGTCGGGCCAGTGCTCGGCGCGGCCGGCGCCGCTGCTGCTGCCCTATTCGGAGCCGAACAATTGGGCAAGGTCACTGCGGCTGCAAAGGGCGGCCTGATCACCGGCGGAATCAGGGGGGTTGATAGCGTGCCGGTTCTGGCGCAAGCGGGAGAACTGGTCACTCCGAGGTCTAACTATGAAGAGGTCATCGGATCCGTCCGAGCTCAAAGAGAGGCTGAGAAGCTCGGCATGAACGCGGCCGTAGGAGCAGAATCCGGCGAGCCGATCAATATTGTTCTTACTCTGAGAAATAACCTGATCGAGTTCGTGGAGGCCGGGATCGTAGAGAGACGGAATTTAAACCTTTCAATTCAAGGCGCGTAGAAAATGCCAAGTCAAATCATCGTCTTCAAAAAGAACATCTGCGATTACGGAAATTCGGAGGTTGTTCTTTCCGCGAGCGCGGCAGGTGAGTTCGTGAACTATTTACGGGACCGGTCAAACCGCACTGGATGGATGACGACCGGCAGCTCAGATGCTGAGCAAGTCACTTTGACCGCAGACTTCGGCGATACGAGGGACTTCGATTCTTTGCTCTTGGTCAAGCAGAACTTCAAAAGTTACTCGGCTCAATACGAGGATCCCGTAACCGAGCAAATGGTGGATTTCAGCACCCCGATAAATGTCCTGAACAATCAGGATGAGGTCGCTTATCACCATTTTCAAAAAGTCGCGTCTAAAAAGCTCGAAATCAAGATCAACGGGACGATGATCCCGAACAGCGAAAAACGGATGTGTCAGTTGATCGCGACCGAACTGCGCGGCCAGTTTCAAGCTTGGCCAGTAATCAAAGATCCAACACATTCCAGGAACAGAACCAAAACCAAGATGCTTTCCGGGAAGCAGAGCGTCCGAGAAAACGTTGGAGGAACCTCTTTCAAATTGAAGGTAAAAATTCTGAAGAATCAGGCTGATATTGATCTGGTCGAGAGCATGTACGACTCGAGTGAGGGATTCTTGGTTTGGCCATGCGGCGGCGACAGCTCTCAATTTATTTCATCAATCAAGGGTTACAGGAAGGAAGATATCTTCCTGATGAAGTGTGAAAACGAGTACGAGTCCGAACGCTACGGCGGATTCTATCAGTCCGGAATCGAGCTTGGGATGAATTTAGCGGAGGTTGTAGACTGATGGCTCTATTCAGAGTCTACATCCGACCCTTTGACGACGACGGAAATTACACATCATGGGTGGAGATTTCGAAGTATGTGTCGGCTCGAGCCCTCTCGGCTCTCGAGCAATCAATCGACTCTTCAGATTACCAGCTTGGTGTCTTTAGATATCCGAACTTCAATCTAACTTTGGATAACCGAGACGGATCCTTCTCGGACGTTGGTGGCGCTCAAACAATATTCAGATATAAGCGCAGTGGTAGCCAAATTAAGGTGACGTTTTGTGAACGGGAGTTCCCGCCCCTTTGTGGGTTCATGATTTGTGGAGATCCCGAGTCCGCAATGCTCTGGACCGAATTGACTGTTTTCAAGGGATTGCTGAACGACGAGAGCTGCACACAATCAATCGCTGACGACACGATTACTTTCAACGTGCTTGGATTCGAATCCGAATTCTCGAGGGCTATCGTGCCGTTCGGGACCGTTCACAATGGGGACCTGACCTCAGCTGTAATATTCAACTGTCTCAATCAGGATCAGATCACGAATCTGCTGACGGTCGATCAGGCGAACATCAGCGTAGGGATTGATCAGCAAATCGACAGTATTGCCAGTCTCCAGAACAAAACCGTCAAAGAAGGACTGGACAAACTTTTATTGGCCACGAACAGCGTTCTCTTCATCGAGAACGACACAATCTATATTTCGGCCCGAACTCCCACAGCGGAGGTGAAATCGACATTCTATGGTCAGGCTTCGGCGCTCGGGCCAGAGAATATTCAGAATCTTTTCGATGTGAAGAATGGTCTGAGCCGAACCTTTAATTTCTTCTCTTGGAAGGATGCTCCGGCCGCCATGGTTACTGATCCTACCTCTACCACGAAATACGGAATCAGAAAGAAGGAGCTTGATCTCGACTTTTTCGAAATAGCTCAAAAGCAGGTCAACATTCTCACGGCACTTCGAAATGAGTTTTCGACACCGAAGCAGGAGCTGTCGGTCACGATGCCGGCAACCCCTATCACCGTAGGGATTCGAGTTCTTGACCGGATCGCCATTGATTACCCGACTGTTCTAATACCAGCGGAGTCCGAAGTTCCTGTTTGTGGCGCCGCGGAGTTTGACGTCGCGGTTATGCCAGACGCGGCATGGAGCTTTTCTTTGGACACTGACACGCATTTCAAGGTCATTAGCAAAAAAGTGAATCCAGGTGCGTTGACCGTCGATTTCAGGTTGAGGGAGATTTAGATGAGCACAAATAGGCTGAAGCTCAGAATTGACGGGCAGCCGATGGACGTGAGCTGGTTCAACTCAATCAAGGAGGCGATTTCCGGGGCACTCGTTCCGAGGCATTTTGAAACGAGTTTACCGACTGCAGAAGCCGCAAACCTCGGCTCCCCAACTTGGCGATGGAAACGGATTTATAGAAGGGCTGGTGGCCTTTATGCCGGATGCATTAAGGCTAAATACGACTACGCCGGTGCCGTCCTTATCGAACAGGGGTGGATGAGGTGTGACGGCCGGATTGTGAGCCAGGCCAATTACGATGCCGAGCACGGAGCTGGATCATGGGCCGCATACATCGGCACGAGCCCGCTTCAGGGAAAGTACCTTCCAAATTTTGCGACCACGTACATAGGCCACAAGCCAGGCGCAAAGCCGACCGGAGATGTTCCATTCGTCCCGACTGGGTCGAACATGTTCGACTTCGAACACGCACACCCGCAGACCACATCGGACACGCCTAATCCAAATATGGGAAAAAATCTTGCGATGTACGAAGCGAGAAATACTCCACCGGATCATCAGCATACGATGAACTGGACGAATGCGTTAGTCGGGGAAAAGGTAATCTCACCAGAAGCGCTGGCTGTAAAAATATTCATGAGGATTATATGAGCGCCGAGGATCTGATTACGAGCTTCGGAAAGTACGCCACCGCGGCCCTCTTTAACCGAGTTCGTAGTATTCTTTCTGGAGATATCTTGCCCAGAAACTTGCTAGGGCAAGTTCAGGACTGCGCCGGGAGCCTAGGAGCTGAGAATTTTGAATATTTGAAAGCACATGTACGGGCAGGAGATCTTTTTCCAGGCGCGTTCCTCACATCCTTCGACGCGAACTCAGCACCACAGGGATACATGGAATGCGATGGCCGGATCATCAATAAAGAAAACTACGATGCCGAGCACGGGGCTGGAACATGGGAGACCTACATCGGAAGCTCGGTTCTCGAAGGAAGATATCTTCCAAATCTAAACGATCTGTATACGGTTGGCGGCGACACACAAGAAGGAACGGCGCCGATCACGACTGTAGGGAATCCGGGCCACCAGGTCGACTTATCGCACACCCATTCGGGGGTTACCGGACCGTCTACTCTTTATGAAAACGTTCAGAGAAGTACCGGAAGTGTCGTTTCTGGATACGGCCACACGCACAATTTTTCTACTGGGCAGGCAGACATTCCTCTCAGCTTAACGCTTATTCCAAAAACGCTGACCGCCAGAACCTTCCTGAGGATCATATGAGTTCTGACTCGCTACCAACCAGAAAGCCGAAGCAGACGATGCGATCCACATGGATGCATGCGATCAATCAGACACTTATCGGCGATCTCGTTCCGAGGAATCCATCTGGAGTTGCGCAATCGATCGCGGGAGCGCTTGGAACGGTTTTCTATCCCTTTAAAAAGATGTTCATCGTCGCGGGTGAGTATGGCCCGGGGGATATTATTTGGGCTTACGATTTCGCAGGCATGATTCCGCCTGGCCAAGGGTGGATGAAGATGGACGGGCGAATAGTCAGCGAAGCAAACTATGATGCAGAACACGGAGCGGGATCGTGGGCTGAATACGCTGCTGCCAGTCCGCTCGTCGGGAAATACCTTCCTAACATGACAGGAAAGTATCTAATTGGAACGTCGGGGTCCACGCAAAATGGATTAGTTCCTATTACCTATGCTGGCAATCCGGCGCATAAGGTCAATTTGGCTCACACGCACACAGCCATCAATGTGAGCACGGTCGCTCGATCCGGCACGAACTATTTTTCCATGGATAACACTGCTGGGTTTCCGGACTGGGACCACAACCACTCGGCGGTGGCAAACTCCGCCCTGTCCGCAGAGCAGGTCATTCAGCCTGAGTCAATCGCGGTGAGATATTACATGAGGGTCATATGAAATTCTCGCAAGTACTAGTTAGGGAAAATTCTAAGGCGGTCGAAGCGGCATGGTTCAATGATGTTCGAGCTTCTGGATTGGCCATCGAGAATACCTTAGGGGCAGGATACGTCGAAGAAAAGGAGGCAGAACTCCTCAATAATCAGGCGGCTCCGGCCGACCTTTCGAGTTACCTCAATTTCGATACGACGAGCGTTCGGGCAGCCTTCATCGATTTTTTCGCTTATCGAAATAGCACGGTTTCAGGAGAGCGGGTTGGAGGTGGAAGACTGATTGCGATTTTTCGCCCTATCTCACTGACCTGGGAAATCAGCCCACCAATCGGACTTTGGGGGGATGATCTTGGCGTAAGTTTTTCAATGAGCGGGTCAAAGGTGCAATACGCGTCCGACCCCATGGATCCGGCCGGATACGGCGGAAAGATACGTTTCAAAGCCACGACTTTTGGTCTGTTTACGTGAGGAGAGTTCTATGAAGTACTCGTTTTGTATTTTGCTCTGTTGGATTTTGATCGGTAGCCAGGCCCTCGGTGCAAGCGCCGTCCGTCAGGACGATCTGATTATCAAGAACACTCTTAAGGTCGGGGGGGCGAGTGCGCCCAATTCGAAATCGGCCCTTGAGGTCGAAAGCACCACAAAAGGATTCCTACCCCCTCGGATGACGACGACACAGCGTAATGCGATTACAAGTCCGCCTGCGGGCCTGAGCGTATTCAATACGACGACAAACAAGGCAACGCATTTTGACGGGGCTTCGTGGCGCGAGGGATCGACGATTGATGGCACCGAGACGCTTTCAAATAAATCTCTTTCGGCACCACAGATTTTGGATTTCGCGGACTTGACAGAGCAGGCGGACGTAGCCTCGAATCCAGGTTCTGGAAAACGTCGAATGTATGTGAAAACAGATGGAAAGGCGTATTTACGGAACTCTTCTGGAGCTGAAACGGCGCTAGGGAGCGGAACGGGACCTTCTGGACCCTCGAAAAACTTTGTTGTGAATCCTTCGGCGGCTTCGGATACCACAACGTGGGGCGGCGTAAACGTATCCTTTGATAGGGACGTTACCGTTGGAAACAAAATCAACGGTGTCGCCTCGTTTGCTCTCACCTCAGCGACTCATACCGCGATGTTCATATCGGACGCGATGACGCTTGATGACGACACCACGGGAAATTGCGAAGCCCAGATACTCTACAAGGGTGACGCGAGTAAGTGGAAGTTCGCGCTTTGGAACGCCGCTGAACTCCAGTCCGTGGCGCTCACCAACGAAACCGGCTGGCGCATGGCCTCGTTCAACTACCCGTGTACGACTGGCTTAACTCTTCGGGTAATTTCCACGGCGGCAAGTCCCGCGAACATCAACGTCGGTGGATTTTACTGGGGGAAGGCGACAAACATCGGGAGTGTCGCGCAAGCCGAATACATTGGAAGCATCAAGTTTTCAGGCAGCGGAAACGCCTGCGTGTGGTCAGCAGGAATTTCAACGTCCTTCGCGAATTTCACACAGGATGCTGCGTGCGACACCACCGTTGACGGGAATGCGGCAGTTTTGGGGTCAAAGCGTCCTGGCATGACCATGACCAATCTGAAACCCGGTCGATATGTCGCGTATTTTACGGGATTTTTTGGGAGCACTGCTACAGGAAAGCAAGCGTACTTGAGATTGTTCGATGGCACTACGCAATGGGGTGGGGTCATCTCTGCCATGAGTAGTGCCGGTACTAACTATGCTCCATCGACTGCGGTATGGGAAACGACGTATAATGCCCCACAGGCAAGCGTTTCAATCGATATTCAAGGCATGATTGACTCGGGCGGGGGGATACAGCTCGGCGGTGGTGCCGTCGATGACGTATTATCCGTTTACCGATTCCCCACGACCGCAGAGCAGGCGGTTAGTGTGGACACTACGGCTCAAAGCTGGTCGGGGTATCACGATAATACTTGCTCATGGGCGAGGACGAACACCGCTCTCGGTGATCCTGCGGCAGACGCGACATGTGCCTTTGCGCAGAGGACGAATACCAATTTTGGAACGGTGGCTAGTGCGATTTCCGGCTCCGACAAACTCCCTGGCATTACATTCTCCCCCACTCAGGTCGGAAAGTATGACGTAAAGGTCGTATTCTTAGCTCAAGGGCCTGGAAACACGAACACGGCTTTTCAGCTTACGGATGGAACAACCGTTGTGGCTCAGACGCAGTATTTCTTCGACACTGCGAATCAGCTCAAGTCGATAACTCTCTCCGGTCAATACGTTGCTAGTCCGACGGCTCCTGTGACTTTGAAGTTGCAAACGTCTGCCACGGCGAACACCGTCACAATTGGAGGAGGATCAAACACGACTGCCATTGCTGAGTGGAGCATCGTCGCCATAAACCAGGGGTTTCCGGCCCCGCTTCTCGTCGGAGGCGTAGTAAATTCAAGCTCCGGTGTTAGTCGGCCTGAGGCTATGACGCTCACCCCGAATGGAGCCGCCGGGTCATGCACGTACACGCAGCACGGCGACTGGATTTCCTCGGTAAGCGGGTCGGCGGTTGGGGATTGCACAGTAACGATAAAGGCTGGGGTCTTCAGCGCAGCACCGAAATGCATCGTAACGTCGAATAACAGCTTTACCACTCCCGACCGTTTCCACTTCAGTACGTCGGTGTTTAGCAAAACATCCACAAGCTTCCGAATTCAATCGAGTGTTCTCGACGACACAAGCGGGACCGTGTCTGGGGACGGCAGTCCGGTGGATATTCTTTGTTTTGGTCCAAGGTAAAAAAGGGGGATTTTATGAAACTGATTCTGGTTTTGGTTGGGTTGGTGGTGCTTTCGGGTTGTGCAACCGCCGTTCACATGATCGACAAATGCAAAGACGTGCAGGGGCGCCCTGTGCAGGGCGACATCTGTACTGGCGAGTTCTTAAAGAAGCTGTGACTCATGACTGCAGAAAATGCCAGGCGGGCTGCGGCCATTACGATGAATACCCTCATTCCATTGGGTTCTCTCGGCGCGATTGCTGGAGTGGTTTGGTGGGCTTCTGGTCTGAATAAGACTGTCGAGGCCCACTCGATCGAGCTCGTCGCCGTGAAGGCGGCGCAGCGGGAGCACGAGAAAGTCCAGGCGGCGAAACTAGACTCAATGATTGAGGTTCTTGGTCAGATCAAAACAGACTTGGCTGTAATCAAAGCCCGCCTTAGATAAGTGCCACGAAAATTCCGCTTGGTCGAAAATCCCGTTCGCCCTCAGTGTGTATCGCAGAGGGAATCCCAATGAAAAATCTTTGTTCTCGTTTGTTCTTGTTCATGTTCATCATGACGTCTTTTCTATTCAGCCTGATCGCTTTCGCGGTGGATGTCACGGATCCGCTTTCGACCGTCGACTTTTTCACCCAGCTGATCGCGCTTCTCGGTGGTGTGAAGGGTGCCACTGGGCTCGGAATTGCGATCTTTGCGGTCCAAATTTTGATGATGTTCTTTCGAACTGAGATGGCGAACTTCGCCGGTAAATGGAAGCTCACAATTGTTCTGGGGCTCTCTCTCATGTTCGGAATTATGGCCTCGATCAATGCCGGGACGACTTGGTTCGCGGCGATCTTCAACAGTGTTACGATCACTGCCATTCAGGTTTTCGCGAACCAGCTTTACAAGCAGCTGACGGAAAAGAACGAGACGCCTCCGGCGACTCCTGTCTCGGCGCTGAGGTAGAGCTTGAGATTAACTCTTTTAATCCTTGTGGCTGGGCTCCTGATGTGGGGCCCAGCCTTTTCCGACTCTGGGATCCGCGGCGCGCTGACTCTTCAGGGCTACTGGTCAGTTGAATCCGCTGTTGCTGATCCGATTCATGGGGTCGCATGGAAAACGGAGTTGACGGGGCCCCTCGATGGGGGAGCCTTTGTTCAGACCAGAGCATATCCGTTCGACCAGGCGCACGGTTGCATTGCGAAAAAGCTGACTACCGGTGCGTGCAAGCGCATTCGGATCCGGGCTGAGAAGCCCGGCGATAAGGTCGCATCCTTCGCGGTACAGTTTCCCGGGCGGACGTTCGCTATAACGGCTCCGGAAGGGGCCCCCTTTGCTGAGATTCTCCTGAACGAAATCAGTCTGAACGACATCGGCGATATGTCGCTCATGCTGAACGTGACTGGAGCCGTGGAACAGTCATTCGGTATGATTTCACTTCGAACGCACGACCAGGAGATTACGCCGGCGGCTACCGCGGCACTGAGTTCGGACGGCCGCGTACTCCGGGACGGAGATGCGATCAAAAAGGGTTGGCGGTTCCTGTTTTTCGGGACTGCCAAGGGAGTCGACGTGGTGGAAAATCCGGCCGATCTCCTATCCTTGTGCGGGTTCTTTCCGAATGGCGAGATCAGGTGCTCAGAGGACAATCGAATGAGCTTTTACGTGACTGAGCGTGGCGAGTACCTGTTCGTCTCCTGGAATACACGGCTTCAGAGCTCGCGGATATCAATCAGAGGCGCTTGATGGCGGAGATCGAGAAGACAAGCGTTTCGGTGGCTCCTGGTGCTCTCGAACTCGTTATTTTGGTTCTGAAGATCGGGCTCGACCTCTGGACCTATTTCAGGGGCAAGGCTCAGGCGAGGGCCGAGGCAGCGCGAGTCATCGCGGAGCGATTCACAAATCTCGAAAATCAGGGTTATCCGATCATGCGGGACATTCTGGTCGAGCAGGGGCGCTCGAGCTGGGTCGATTGGAGTCAAGTTCCGGCGCTCGATACACCTCCGGGAGGGGCTCAGAATGCGTTTTAGATGGATCGTCGTTTCTGTTGCCTTCTTCTTCACGCTCCTCGTGCCGAAACTAGTAGGAGCGGTGATTTTTTCCTGAGGTGAGAGATGAGAGAACTCTTTTTATCGTATGCTCTCGCTCAAGTTGGAATTCGCTATAAATGGGGCGGGAATAATCCGGTTGATGGGTTCGACTGTTCGGGGCTGATTCAGTGGCTTCTCGCCTCAGTCGGGCTAGATCCGCCGGGTCGGCAAAATGCAAAACAACTTTATGAGCATTTCAGCGCCCAGGGGGGCATTCAGAACGAGAAAGTTTTTGGTTGCCTCGCATTTTTCGGAAAGTCACGCTCCGATATTTCACACGTTGCATTGATTCTGAACGAGAGCCAAATGCTTGAGTCCGGTGGTGGCGATCATCTCTGCTTGACAGAAGCGGATGCCGCTGCCCGCAGTGCATGCGTGAAGATTAGCATGATTTCACGGCGGTCAGACTTGATTACGACTTTAAAGCCTAGGTATCCTTGGGTCGGATAGGTAGCGCATAACCACGCATAAAGGAGCATAAAACATGCTGTTTTTGTGGGCTGCGAAGATTGACAGTCCGGCTTTCCTTTGATCTGATTTTTCGAAAGAACATTTCCGGGGGAAGAATGGCGATCGATGTGTCTACGACCCGTTGCTCACTTTTCCGAAGATATAAAAGACTCATTTCTGCGCTGGATGCACTTCTCATAAATCGATTTATCACTCGAAAGCGTTACAAAGAGATGAGGACTCGTGCCGATGATCTGTACGCAAAATGGAAATCGGAACGCAGGAGGCTTTGTTCGAAGAAGCCAGGTCGGCCCCGACGTCCGATTCCGCCCGACGATCGCCGGCTTTATACTAGTTGCAAGTGCGGATGCGGACGCCCGCCGGCGCCAGGACAGGCGTACGCGACCCGAGAGTGCGCCCCGTTCGCTGATTACGGCGTGGAGCGTGTGGCATGACCCCAGATCGAAGAATGTTAATGCTCATTGTGATGGACGATCACCCGGCCGCGCCGCCGCTTCTGTACCATGTCGATCGGTTCAGACGCTGCGACGAGATCCTTCGCTGGCTCATCAACAATTACCTGATTGGGAGAAAATTCGTCGAGTGGGTGCGGCATGAGCACGGCAACTCGATTCTTCGCGCTGGGGCTCATGTTCTGATGAAGATCGATCGGGATCGCGTAATAAAGCCTGTCATCGGGGGGCGGGATTACATTTTGAACTGAGTCGAAGAGATCACTCACGTACTGGATCGATGCTAAAGCTTAGCTTTTTCTTCAGATCAGCCAAAGTATTGGAAGTGGGCTGGAATGCGTTCGCATCAATGAAGCGCTTTGCGACGTCTGAATAGATCAATTTGCATTCGTCGCAGGCCTGTTCAAAAATGTTCAGCTTATTAAAAGAAAAATTGAAAATCCTTCGGTCCCGGAAATGTTTTTTGAGCTGCTGAATGGCTGGGATCAAGTCGGTATCTGCTGACAAAACGTAAGCGTCGTCATATCGTTGAAACATCGCGTCGAAAATCAGGTCTGTCGCGAGCCTAACGTCTACGCCCTTCTCCCGGGGCTGCTGTCTGCTGCCCTCGCCAGAAACGATAAAGCGACCTTCGACAACGATCACGCCGATCTTGGTGAGAGACTTAAAAAAAGCATCGTCACTGTTATGTTTTTGGAGACTGACCCGGCGGGGGAATCTTGCTCCGTAATATTTGACGAAACTCAGGTCTTTAGATTGAGTAAGGTGCCTGGCGTAGGTCCAGAAATTAAACGATCTGCTGTCGAGCCCAAACCGGGCAAGGCCATGATGAAAATTTTGGCCATCTATGTAAACTGCTGCTTTCCTCAAAAACTCACCACGAAAAGGTAAGGGGGGGCTTGTGGCCCCCCCAATTCCCGATGAGCCTTACGGCAGCTCGGGGTTTCAAACTTTCGAGGTATTCTCTATAAAATATCTATCGGCACCGCAACAAAGAAGTTTACCCTTACTCCTATGATGACCGATTCATTAGACTTTTCAAGTGGGTCGATTTTGACCCATTCACGCCGTAACACAAGCAAAAAAAGTGCCTCTAGCGCACGGGCGAACCCCTCAGTTGTTTTGTAAAAAGATATTCACAATCAATTGTTCTTGGGCGTTGTCGTCGGGCTGTAGCTATTCCCCTATTTACAGGGGGAGGTCGTAATTAACATGCCCGAATAGAACGTGCCGCGAGAATGCATACCGGATAGCGTGTCTCCTGTCGTCGGCGTTGGTGCTGAAAAATTTCCGTCGCGATCGATAAAGAACGTTTGCACTTTCCACCCGACGTATCCGCCAAAGGAGTTCTTCGCGTTGTATACTGCGCAAATTCTGTGGCCATATATTGGAGTAAACTCGACGTCTGAATAGTTGTCATACCAGTGATCTTTTACGGTGGCTTTATAAATAGCGGATTTTTCGGGGGCACTGATTGTCTTTAGCTGCAGTGACTCCGGATCTTTTAGAATAACTTTCCAGTGCTCCATTATTCGATCCTTGTGGTTTTTGGGAGCTGTTCCATGTTCGGCGTTTTGATCTATGGGCTTGACCATTGTTTGAGCGCATCCGTACGTGAAACACAGTAATAGGGCGATGATGGCTAATTTGTTCATGTGATTATCATCAGAGTATTCTGAAAAGAATGCGGTTTATTTTCCTCAATTTGCAAACGTACATTCTGATGGAAATATCAGGTGGAAGAAATTTTCATTATCGGTTTGGAACACCCCGACAGCGTCGCCACAGCCAGTTCGCTGAAATCGATAGCCGCCGAAAGTCGTACAGGTCCCGGCGGGATTTGCCGGGGCCGATCTTGTGGCGCTCCCGCTGTCTGCTCCCGCCGAGCAGGTGGCGTTCTGAGAGCCATCGGTGTTTTCGGTAAGTTCGTAACGGTACGTCGGGGCAGATGTCTCGTCGACACAGGTCATGACCCTCGGCGCAGAAATGGGGGTTGATGGCGCGCAAAGGGCCGACGTTGAGGAGTTCGGGATTTCATTTCTACCGCAGCCAAGTAGCGAGAGCAGGGCTGCCGCACAGAGGAGTTCAATCCGCATACATTGATTATCGGATTGTATTCTAAAAATAATAATGTGTTTTCTTGGACACTCACTCTTTAATTAAGTCACGAACTTTCATTTTCAGGACTGTGGCCCAACGAGAAAGCGTTGAGAGCTTGGGATCATAACTCGTCTTGAAATAGCGAAAGACGTTCTCGTATTTTAGGCCGATCATTTTGGCGAACTGTCGCTTCGAAAGCTGCTTTTTCTTGAGTATTTCGCCGAGGATGTGTTTTGCCACGCTTTCAGGGTATTGGGAGCCCGTCAAATCTGTAAGGCTCTCAAAAATGAGAGGGTAGCGGAAATCTCAAAGTTTCTGGTAAGAAGATCAAGACCGTGTTGCGGTGAGTTAAGTAATCTTGCCTGGAATAATTCGTATTAGACTAGTAAAAAAGGAATAGCCGGCAGTCCGAGGAAGGTGCAGCACACACCAACCCCGAACTGGTAGGGCAAACCGAAACACGACTTCGGAGTCCACTACAGCAATAAGCTTTACGCTTGTGGAGGGTTCCTTGTCTATTAATTCGGATCAGTCCCAGGATCAGCAAATTCGAGAAGAGCTTGAAAAAATCACGGTCGAGCTTCAGTCGGGGTTAACCCGACTTCTTGCTCTTTTCTCCCGTTTCCGCCTTGTCCCTCGACAGAGGGTCGGCGGTAATCCTCATCAAACCCAGGTGTCGCGCACGCTCATCCTTATCCAGGGCGGAAAAAACTCGAAGTAATTCTTTTTCTTCTTCGTTGATGCTCGTGTGTTCTGATTGCTTGGCCGCCTTTAACGCGGTTGTTATGCGCGCGAGAATTTCGTCATCAGTCGGTTCTTTCGTAATGACCTCTGGGATCGGACCTTCGCTGATGAGGCTCGCGGCAGGGACTCCGAAAAATCGCGCGATTTGGTCCAGTGCGTCGAGTCCGGGAATGTTCTCGCCGTCTAGCCAATTTCGAACTTGGGCCGGATAAAATCCCGCCTCTCGCGCGAAGCGCGTCGGGTTGCTGTTGGTATTTGCAATTAACTCAGCGAGTTTATGTCTAAAAATATCGGAGGACTTACGCAAGGTTAAGCTCCGATCCCACAGAATAAAAAATTATATTGCAGAATGATATAAAACTTTGTACAAATTGAATTATGAGCGGACGACAAATCAGAGGAGAAATGGACGATCTTGGGGTGACGGCTGAACAGATTGCTGTTTCGGCCGGTTGCTGTACAAGCACGGTCTATAAACTCCTTCGTGATGACCCAAAAGTAAAAGGGTCCATCCGAGCAAAAGTTAAACGGGCCCTCGACAAGCTGCGAGCCGAGCTGAAGCCGGAACGACAGCTCGCCGCAGGGTAAAACGTAGCAGAAATAATAAGATTCTGCAAGGCGTCATAAGGCGCAGGGAGATCCTTGTGTTTAAAAACAGCGAGTTATCGGAAACGGCCGGAGCGGCCCGGGTCGAAATTGTGAAAAGTCCTGGCAAAACAGAGCCGAGTGCTGGCACGCCGGCGGATCTCCGGGGCGCCATCGAAAACGGCCTGAGAGCATACTCGGATGACCTCGGTTGTGGATGCAAGGAATGCGAGATCTTGATCGACACTATTTTGAGACACATCAACGATCGGATCCGAAACTCATTGTGCAAATTTAGTTTGAGCGCATCGCCGATCGAAGCCGACATCGCGATGGAGATCTGCTCGGAGCTGGTCGGCGAACAGTCCTGCTTGGCCCCGAAGGAGTTGAAACATGCCTAGCCGTTCCTGTGATTACTGCGGAAGAGCGCTGAAAAAGAACGCGTTTAAAGTTCGCAAAGAGGAGTTCTGTAACGAGCGCTGTGCGACGGATTTCGCGCGGAAAAAGGATCTGAATGCAGATCAGGAAATCGACTCGGTGTTCTTGCACCTGGTTCCTGTGCTTACTCCCGAAATTGGGAAACGAATCCGGATTCGTCGAAAGGAGCTGAGAATCACGCAGCAGGTTATGGCCGACTCGCTTGGGGTTTCTCAAAGCGCGATTTCGAAAATCGAACGCGGCAAATGCGGCATATACACGGCCCCGATGGCACGATTCGCCATGACTCTCCAGACCACGCCAAGAGCGCTTTTGCTCGGAGCATAGACGATGGAACTGACACTGATCTTTGTTGCTGGCATGACGATCGTGACGATCGCGCTCGTTATGGGCGCGGGAGGGGGAAGAGATGCGAGTGAAATACGACCCGATGACCGGAGACCGGTTGTGTGGATCTGCCAAATTTGACCTTGTTCACTGTTCGGTGCGCGGGATTAGCAATATGGACGGTGCACCAGAGGTGGGAGTTCCATATCCGGTCATCCAGCGCAAAGATGAAGTGGGCGACGAGCTAGTTTGTGATGACTGCGCCAAGGCCGAGGACTGCAAATATCTTCCTGACTGGGATGAGACTCAATTTTTGGTGCTGGTCCCAGAACACTTACAGAACGGGCTTAGGGGGTATTTTGTACACGGGCATATCCCGGGAGATTTTCTTACATCCGTTCTCGAAAACGATTTGCTCGAAGCCGTAACAAGAGCCGACGAAGACAGCTTTTCCGGCCTAAGAGGCCTTGTCATCTTTCTTTGGAATTACACGCCTAGTTCGGCATGGGGCTCTCGCGAGAACGTCGGGCAGTGGGTTGAGGAACGAAAGGAATGAGTTTGTCTCGTGCTCCGCTAATGGAAACGTCGGTTCGATTCCGACTGCGCCACGCGACAATGGGTTGGGTAGCTTAAAGTAAAGCGTCCATGAATATGGAGGTTCCGGCGTAACGACCCGGCCCAGCCAAATTTTGAGAGGTGAGAGATGAGTGAAAAAACTACCGAGTTCTCCTCCTGGGCGATCGTTGAACTGCTTGGCCATGTCCGGATGGCTGGAATGGTGAGCGAAGAAGAGCGATTCGGGTGCAAGATGGGGCGAATCGATATCCCGACCGATGATGGAAAGTTCGCAACGCAGTACTTCGGTGGCGGCTCCGTTTACCGTCTGACACCTACATCCGAAGAAGCGGCTCGCGCGGTTGCAAAAAGGAACGTTCCGCAGCCGGTTCATCAATGGGAATTGCCAGCGCCACCCAGTGGGCCTGTCGCCCCTAGCGAATTTTCGCAAAGTCGCGCGCGGCAGGATATCGAGCGCGACGAATCTGAGGACGATTTGATTTTTTAAGGCCCATTTGGGCTTGGGGGAGTGATGGAGAGAGACAAACTTTTGAACGAATTCGAAGCCGCTGAGCTGCTCGGGCTGACTGTTTCATCGTTGAGGACGCGCCGGGCCAGGCCGGGGCCGAATCCGATTCCGTACAAGAAGATCGGGCGTTCGGTTCGGTACTCAGAAAACGAGCTGAAGAGATATCTTGAGCAGAACTCTTACGATTACGCGGGGGCCAAGCGAATCGCATGAGGAAAAACCGTTCCAAGTACGCATCAAAGAATTATCCCAATCTGTACCGGTATCCAGACAGTCCGTTCTGGGTGTTCCGGAAATTCTCACACGAGAAGAAGGATGAGTTCAAGCAGTCCACCGGTGAAGCCAAGAACGAGGCCAAGGCCTACCGGATCGGGCTGGATGCGTACAACGAGTGGCTCGGGCATTCGGGGGCTGGAAGTAAAACGATCACGATCAGAGATCTTGGGCTTCAGATCCTTGAATCGAAGGAATCGAAGAAGGCGAACACAAAGAGGACCGTAAGGAATCAAATCAAAAATCACGTGATTCCGGCCTTTGGTTACCTTCAGCCAAATCAGATGAACTCGCTCCGCTGGGATAGGTACGACGCCCAGGAGCGCGTTCGTAAGCGCATCTCGAAAAAAGGGAAGGAGCTCCCGCCCCGGACAAAGCTATTCAATACCCGAAAAGCGCTTATGGAGATACTCAACCGGGCCGAGGAGCTTGGTTATATCCGGCGCGTTCCAGAACTGAAAAACCACGACCCGGCTCCTGAGCCCCCCCGCTACCTGGAACGAAAACAGATTCGGATGATACTCAAGAACATGGTCCCCGGGAACGTAAAGAAGGTCGAGGGACGCGAGCTGGAGCTTTTTGAGCGGGTCGCATCGACCAAGCTCCTGGCATTCATTATGTGGAAGCAGGGGGCCCGGCCTAACGAGGTTCTGCAATACCGGTTCTCGATGATCAATTGGAACGAAGGACCGCATGGGTCGATCCACATTCCGGCCATCATTACGAAGACCGGCAGGCCGCGTACGATTCCACTCAATTCTCGAGTGAGCCGGGTTCTTAAGTGGGTCCAGCAACGCGTTACCTCCGATCTCATTTTCCCGTCCATCAAAGACCCGGAGAAGGCCCAGGCCGCATACGATACGGCATGGAACAGTGCTTGCCGGAGGGCCGGGGTAGAGGCGACCATCTACAACCTGAGGGACACCTACATCACGGACGCATTGAACCGTGGAATCAGCAGCAGCTTTATTGCCAAGTACGTCGACAACTCTGCCGCGATGATCGACAAGCGCTACGCGGTCGCCGAAAAATCGATTATGGAAAGGCTTGCCGGATGAATATGGGGGGGGTCCAAAAAATTCGGCGAAAATTCGGCGAGCTGCGCTGCAACACGAGACACGTGATCGAAGAAACGACCACACATGTGATGCCTTCTAAGCATCAGGTCGGGTGTTCGAGCCACCCCGGAGTCGCCACTAAAAAACGCAATCATTTCTTATCGTTTGCCCACAAAATAGGCTCTCTTAGCACATGCGGCACAGGTGCGGTTTTATGCGTTCTTGTGTGCGAGAATGCACCTTTATTCCAAATTCGATTCCTGACTGGCCGACTGTCTACATTGTCTGAAACAGCTTCTTTTGGATGTGTCAAAAACGCCTTCCTGAGTCGACAAATTATAAACAAGCCAAATTGTTTATTTATTCCAGTTAAGCCCAACTTTTAAGGGCGTTAAAGTCAAAACCAAGATCGGAGCTTTGCGCGAACTACAATATTTGACTGTGTTAATCAAATATAACAAAATTATAATATGCGCATAGCTGCACGTATGACTGTCGCAATATCCCCGAGACAGAGTTCTCAATATCTGCGATTCGTTCGATGTTCGAAGAGGCCCCAAATGACTAGAGTTCCTTGCGTCATACAGATTGGGCGAACCGGGCTTGTAGCGTTGAGTGTTGCCGTCTTGATGGCGGCCTGTAGCCCGAAGATCATCGCGCCCAAGTACTACACCGATGCCGTCGT
>MEQK01000077.1 GCA_001770175.1 Bdellovibrionales bacterium RIFOXYD1_FULL_55_31
CAACTGGGCAATGAACTCGGAATGATGAATGACTTCGTAATTGCCGCCGAAATCCTTGTATTCGTTCTTTAACGTATTGAAGCAATGCGGACAGGCGGTGACGATCTTCTTTACCTGGTAACGATTGAGGGTCTCGATATTCGCCTTCGCGAGGGTTTGGAACAGGTACTCGTTGCCGATCCTTCGGGCGGCATCGCCCGTGCAACGTTCTTCGCTGCCGAGAATCGCGAACCTGATCTCCGCCTTTTTCAGCAAACTCGCGAATGCGCGGATCACTTTTCTGTTTCGATCGTCGAAAGCGCCCGCACAGCCGACCCAAAACAGAATGTCGATCTTGGGATCTTCGGACATCGTCTTGATCGACAGGCCTTCGGTCCACTTCAACCGGTCTTCCGGACTGAACGCCCAGGGCGATCCGTTGGTTTCGAGATTTTTGAATACCGTCTGGACCTCGCCGGGGAAGCGGGATTCCATCATGACGAGGTTGCGCCGGATGTCATAAATCTTATTTGTGTGTTCCACGAAAACCGGACAGGCGATCTCGCATGCGCGGCAGGACGTGCAAGACCAGATGACGTCGTCCGTGATGTTTTCGTCGATCACGGGTGATACTTCCTCGAGCTTGCCGTTCATCAGCTGATTACGGTTCCGATAGAGATTTTCGCGGAGATCAACGATCAGCATTTTCGGGGTGAGCGGCTTTTGTGTGTTGTAGGCCGGACACATGTCCTGACAGCGGCCGCATTCGGTGCAGGAGTAGTAATCGAGGGCATCCTTCCAGCTCAGGTCGTTTATCTTCGCGGCGCCGTATTGCTGGACCGATTCATCCTCGAAATTGATCGGAGTCATGCTTTTGGAATGAGAGAGCGATTTGAAGAAGGTGTTCGCCACCGAGAAAAGGATGTGCCGGTGTTTCGAGTGCGGAATGTAGCAGGCGAAGACCAGAACAATGAGCATGTGGACCCATTTGAACAGGGTCGCAAGTGAGGCATTTATCTCGGGGGAAAAATGAAGGACCGACAGGCCGGCCGCAACCAGTTCGGAAACGGGCATGGCGCTCGCGTACCAGGGGTGCTGGCCCAGCAGGAGAAAGCCGTTCATGAGGAAAAGAGCGATCTTCAGCGTTCCGGTGAAGGTGAGCACGAGCGTGCCGTCGAGAGAGCGGCCCAGACCCTCGGGACGGACGATGAACCGGCGATATGAAAAATAGGCAACCGCGACCAGAACCCCTAAGGTCGCGATGTCCTGAACCAGCATGAGAAACCAGTAGGGCTCCCTGCCGATAAATTCGAAATTGGCCGGCGGGTAGATCGTGGTTGCGAACTGCTCGACAGTGCCAACCGTAATGAGGAGAAAAGCCCAGAGGAGCGTTGTGTGCATGATTCCGGGTGTTTTCTTCCTGAGGACGGCCTTTTGGCCTAGGACATTGATAATGGATGTCTTGAAACGGGAGCCCAGCTGGTCAGTCCTTCCGGATCTGGCTCGATGGGAAAGCATGAGCTTGAAAAGGATGTAGAAACGGTATCCCGAGTATCCGAATGCCGCCATGGCGATCGGAATGAAAAGAAAAGTTTGCCAGGTCATGTCAGATTGCTCCGGAGTTCAGGGTTCCTTGATCTTCTTCAGCTCTTCTTGGAGGTTCGGAATGACCTGAAAGAGATCGCCAACGACACCATAATCAGCCACTTGAAAAATGGGAGCTTCGGCGTCGGTGTTGATCGCGACGATGACTTTGGAAGTTCTCATTCCCGCGAGATGTTGAATGGCCCCGCTGATCCCGCACGCGATGTAGAGGGTGGGCGAAACGATTTTTCCGGTTTGCCCCACCTGGTCCCGATGCGGACGAAAGCCGGCATCAACTGCGGCACGCGATGCTCCGACCGCTGCACCGAGAACATCCGCGAGATCCTCCAGCTTCTTGAAGTTTTCGGCGCTTTTGAGACCGCGGCCCCCGGAAATAACGATGGGCACCTCGGTTACGTCGGGACGGGAACTCGAGCTTTTGACCACCTCGAGGACCTTCGATTTCAGTGTCCCCAAGTTTGCCGCGGCGTTCACGATTTCCGCGGTCTTTGCCGGATCTGGAGCAGGCACCCCGACCGTGTTGGGCCGGATTGTGGCCATTCTTGGACCCGGACCCATGAACTCCACCTCGGCGGTCGCTTTTCCGGCATAAACGGGCCTGCGAAGCTTCAGCTCCGTTCCGTTAAACCCGATCTGCGTGCAGTCGCTCGCAAGGCCAACGCCGAGTCTCGCAGCAAGCCGTGGCATAAAGTCTCTGCCCGTCGGCGTGTGACTTGCGAGGATGATGTCCGGTCCTGCCGGTTTCAGCAGCGCGGAAAGAGCTTTTGAATAAGCTTCAGCGGAATAAAGCTTCAGCGCCGGGTCCTGAATGAGGTGCACCGTCTTCGCTCCGTAGGGCCCGAGTTCTTTGGCGAGTTCTCCGATTCCGTCGCCAAGAAGAACGACATGCGTCTCGTTTCCCGCTCCCGCAGCGGCGCCAACCAGTTCGAAGGTGGATGTTTTCAGTCGACCAGCGCGATGTTCAGCAATAACGAATACCTTGGCCATGGTCACACCACCTTCGCTTCCTGATGGAGCAGGCGAACCAGCTCTTTTGCCTGATCTGCCGGATCTCCGGTGATCCTTTTTCCAGCCTGTTTAGGGAGTGGAAGCTGGAAGTTCTTGTGCCGGATTTTTTGGTCGGCTTCTGAGATGCCTAGATCAGCCATTTTGAGAGTCTTGATCTCTTTCTTTTTCGCTTTCATGATGTTCGGAAGACTGGCGTAGCGTGGTTCGTTCATTCCTTTTTGTCCGGCAATGACGGCCGGAAGGGAAGCCTCGACCATTTCAAATGACCCGCCCTCGATCTCTCGTTTGCATTTCACGCTGGTCGGGCTGTAATCGGCGCTCACGACCACAGTAATGCTCGGAATATCTAGGTACTCGGCCAGGAGCTGGCTCACCTGACCGGCTCCGTCATCCGCGGCTTCTTTGCCCGTAAAGACGATGTCGAACTTCGGTTCCCGCCTGATCGTTGCCGCGAGCGCCTTCGCGACGAGGTTGTTGTCCGCGGTCTCGGGAAGCTCGATTTGAATCCCGGTATCCGCCCCCATCGCGAGCGCCGTACGAATGGCTTCCGTGATGCGAGCTGGGCCGGCCGAGAGGACTGTAACCGTACTGCCCGGGTTTTTTTCCTTCAGACGAATGGCTTCTTCAACGGCGATTTCGTCAAAGGGGCTTAACACCCATTTAATACCCGTGGTGTCGATCCAGCTGTTGTTCGGGTTGAGTTTGATTTTTGTCTCAGTGTCGGGAATCTGTTTGATCGAAACGAAGATATTCATAGCTCGAAAATATTACCGGTTCTGAAGGAGCATCCGCAACCTGTATTCGCTGCATTTGGATTGGCGCCGCGCCGCGCCAGGTGCTTTGTCCGGGTATCGGAACAAGCTGCGACTAAACCCGTTCGCCCCGGAGAAGATCTTCGTATTTTTCACGATCCCGAATGACACGAAACCGGCCGTTTTCGATCAAAACTTCGGGAGGCCGGGGCCGGCTGTTGTAATTGCTGGCCATCGAAAAGCCGTAGGCGCCCGCCGAGAGAATGGCGATGAGGTCACCGGGCTGAATCCGCGTCGGAAGAGATCTCGCTTGAGCAAAGCAGTCACTTGTTTCGCAGACCGGGCCGACGATGTCGTATTTTGTTCTGGGGCCCGAAACTTTTTTCAGCGGAAGGAGTTCATGATGGCTTCCATAAAGTGCCGGCCTGATAAGGTCATTCATCCCGGAATCGACTATCAGGAATTCCTTCTTGGCTCGTCGCTTTCGATACAGGAGCTCCGTTACGAGAACGCCGGAGTTGCCGGCGAGAACGCGTCCGGGTTCAATGAGAATGCGAAAGGGGCTGTTACGCCTGGAGAAAGCCGTTCCGGGACCGAAGTGTTTCAGAACGAGACTGCAGTAGCTCCGGATCGACGGGGCCTTCTTGTTCCCATACTGAATCCCCAGGCCGCCGCCGAGGTCAATAAATGAGAGCGGGTTCCCGAGGATCTGATTCACTTCTTCGCAGAGGTTCGTCACGCGTCCGAATGCGTCGCCCAAGGGCCCAAGGGAGACGAGCTGGCTGCCGATGTGAATGCTGATCCCCTTCAGAGCGATGCGGTCGAACTCGTTTAGGCGGCGGGCGATTTCGAGGATCTCGCTTCGGTGAACCCCAAACTTGTTCTTCTTCAGTCCGGTCGAAACATAGGGGTGCGTCTTTGCGTCCACGTCGGGATTGAAGCGAAGAGCGATGGCTGCCTTTCTTCCAAGTTCCCGAGCAACAGAGTTAATCGTCTCAAGTTCGGCAGCCGATTCCACATTGAATGAGAAAATGCCCGAATCGGCGTAGGTGAGTGCTTGGGCGATTTCGTCCTTTGTTTTTCCCACTCCAGAAAACACAATGGCGGGACCGGCAACCCCCGCCTGACGTGCGCGATAGAGTTCTCCGCCCGACACCAAATCCAGGCCGGCTCCGGCTTTGCCCAGAAGTTTGAGAATCGCGATGTTTGAATTTGATTTCACGGCAAAACAGATAAGGTGATCGACAGCCGCCAAGGCATCCTGAAACTCGCGAAGAGAGTTCAACAGAGCGTCACCTGAGTAGATGTAAACGGGTGTGCCTGTGTGTCGCGCGATTTCGACGAGTTTCACGCCAGAAAACGTCAGCTCTGAGCCGGTGTATTCAACGTGCTGGAGATAGCCCGGAGAGCGTGGCATTAATCACCCGCTTGGGTTCCAGGAGCGCCCCTGTCCTGTGGACCGCCGCCGAATGGAATGCCCGAAGGACGCGGCGAAGGGCGACGCGAGTCCCTCATCTCGGATTGCTGCGGTGTTACCGCGATCGGCGGAAGCGGCGGCGCCTTTACTCCACAAGACACGGACGCCATTCCGCCGAACAGAATACCGATAAAAAAAATAAATCGCATGCCCTAGAACCCTAGCACAATCCCGGTACCTATAAAATCGATTCCAAAGTCGAAGCGCAGATCCCAGTTCGGACCGACCCGGAACAGAAGGCCTGTGCCTCCGGCCGGTAAAATACTCGCGAGAGACATTCCGATTTTAGAATCCGCACCCGCGGCGGCAAAAACATTGTTCTGAACGAGACCGCCGTAAAAGAACAACGAAAAGCTCTCTCCCGCATGGATGTTGTATCGCAGGGTTCCGATGAAGCTGACGATATTGTAGCCGTTTGCAGGCGGGAAAAGAGTCTTGTAGAAAAAACCACCGCCCTCCAGGCTCACGGAGTCCTGGAGGAGGGGGCGTCTCAAAAAAGCCATTCGCAGTATCGTTAAGTTATATCGGGCTCCTCCGGCCGCGAAAAAACTCGTTGCACCCTGTTCGTCAAAGTTGCGAATGTAACCGAAAGACCCGGTCACGGCGTGTGGGTTCGGTTCGATCGGAACAAGATCGTCGAAAGCGATATCATCGATTTCAAGCGATTCTTGTTCGGGGGGTAACTTGGCTGTGTCGCTATCAATAGCCCCGACTGGAGGCGGGGATGTCTCAACATCCAGCTCGGGATCGTAATCTCCGGCCGGCGCAACCGTTCTTCCGCTCGTTTTGACTACCGAGCCGGTGGACTCCGCTCCTTCGAATCCGGGTTCGTCCGTCGGCGGACCTGGCTCGGGGGTGGTCCCGGGGGGGCCCTCCTCCGAGGGAGGTGAAACCGGAGGGGCCTCGGAATCGGATTCCAGTTCGGGTTCCTCCAGCTCCTTGAGTGCCTCCGTATCCTGCGCGGTTGGGGCCGGAGCGGGGCCGACATCCGTGAGTTTCTCGATCGCCTCAAATGAGGCCGACTCATCCAATGTGAATCGATTGTGATAGAACCGGACACGCTTTGCCGCGAATTGTTTTTTTTGCGGATAGTGCTTCAGAACGCGCAGGGCCATCGCCGGCTCTCCGTTCTCTTTGAGCAAGAGAATCTTTCCGACTGCGGGAATCGCGGCGGATGGGTCATCGAAGAGGTAAACGGAGCGGGAGGCGCTGCGTTTCAGAATGGTAACCGGAAAAGACCTCACGTCAATGATCGGTAGCTTGTTGTCGTCCATATCGGTCGGTATCTCGATCGGCTGAGGAGACGCCGTAGGGGCCGCTTCTTTGTCCAGAGCACCCCATTTGTCATTATTGGACAGATCGGCTCCGCCCAAAAGAACGGCAAAGCCCAGTATCATTAAGAATAGCCCCGGTTTGACAACTGGGCGGGGGTCGGATTTAATACGGACCGGTGGGTCACATTGCTTCATATATGCGTTGCTTAAGTTTATCTTGGCCTGGCAGCTGTGTCGAGCGACCATCATCGTCCCGCGCTCTGGGAATGCTTTTTTGTCTCTGCGGGTTTCTTTCGATCGGAAATGCAGCAGGTGCTCCGGATGGGGCTAAAATCGAGCTAAGGCCGGCCGCAGAGGCGTTTGGGTCGCGCCATTACGTCGAAGCCGAAGCCTTGCTCGCGCAACGCAAGTGGGCGGATGCAGCCATTGCCTTTCGAACGGTGCTGAGGAAAAATCCGGATTTCACAGCTGCGGCGATGGGTCTTGCCCGGGCTTTGGCCTTTTCTGGTCGCAGAGAGGAGGCATTGAGCCTGCTCTGGCGATTTGTGGATCGCGAAAAAGGCTCTCGTCGCGACGCGCTGGTCAGGAGAGCGCGTGTGATATCGCGACTCTTTCTTACAAGCGCGACTTTTCAGACCTTTCAAGAGGGCATGAACCTTCTGATGGCGAGGAAATTCCGGCCGGCACGGGATCGCTTTGAAAAGGCGCTGGAGCAAGAGCCGGACAATATCGAGATCCTGACCCGGGTCGGACAGTGCCTCGTACTTGATAAGGACTTTGATAGCGCCGCCGAACGGCTTCGGTTTGCTAAGCGGCTTAACCCTTATGAACCCGAACTCAGGGTCTGGCTGGGGCGGAGCATGCACCAGCGTGGCGAAATCCGGGAGGCGATTGAGGAACTCCGGTTGGCGCATCTGGAACTTCGGGGTTCTGAACTCGCGCCGGTGTGGCTGGCGGAGGCGCAATTTTCATTCGGCCAGAAGCCACTTGCGATTCAAACTCTCGAAGAGGATATCAAGGAACAGCCCTATCACATCGAGAGTCTTCTTGCCGTGGCGCGGTTGAGGATTCAGACCGCAACCCGCGAAACTCAGACGCTTTGGAACGCGCGGAAAGACCTGCAGCTTGCTTTAAGCCGTTTGGAAAGCTACAAAACTTTTGATTCGCGCGGTTATCCCGGCAACGAGCTTACGCTCGATCTGCGTCGAACTCCTGATGAAATCAAGTCCGAGGCCGATAAGCTCCTTCAGCAAATTGAAAACCGCATCGAGCAGTCCGCAATTCAATAAACCGGGGAAACGGTCAGGCGACCTTTCTTGCTTTTTCCATAGCCCAGTGCTCGAGCATTTCCGTCGTGACTGATTTCGGGCGTTCAAGGGCATAACCGAGCCCGCGATCCCAGATCAGATTGGCCATGACTCCGAGCGATCGGCCAATGCCGAAAATGACGGTATAAAAGTCGAAGTCCCTGATCCCGTAGTGCCATTGAATGACGCCGCTTCCCGCATCAACGTTGGGCCAGGGATTCTTGGTTTTCCCGTGTTCTCTAAGAACGTCCGGCGCGACTTCAAACAAACGGTTGATGAACTGAAAAAGAGGGTCGTCGGGCATGTGTTTCTTGCAGAACTCGTTTTGGGCCGTGTAGCGCGGGTCGGTCCGCCTGAGTACGGCATGGCCATAGCCCGGAATCACCTGCCCGGAGTTTAGGGTTTGCCAGACCAAATGCTCCATTTCATCACGGGTGGGCACTCTTCCCCCCGTTTTCTCTAGAGCACTTTGTATCCAGCGGAGAACCTCCTGATTGGCCAGTCCGTGCAGTGGCCCTGCCAGGCCGTCCAACCCAGCGGAAAACGCATAAAACGCATCTGAAAGGGCAGACCCCACGAGGTGAGTGGCATGGGCCGAAACATTGCCGGATTCGTGATCCGAATGAATAATGAAATTCATTCTGGCGACGTCATCGTAGGGCTTTGGAATGCCCATCATATGCGCGAAGCCACCGGCGAAGTCGAGTTCAGGCTGGGGCGTGATCGGGGTATCGTTCCGATATTTCATCCTGAAGATATAGGCTCCGATTTCAGGCAAACGGGCGACCAGATTTGAGGCGTCCTCGTACATCGATTCCCAATACTCTTCTTTTCGCATGCCGGTGCGGTAACTTTTGGCGAAAAGCGAGTCGCGCTGCATGGCTAACACGGCAATGGAGAACATGACCATCGGGTGTGTGTCACGAGGAATGGTCCTGAGAATGTCGAAGACGTATTTTGGAACGGATGCCCGCTTTTTCCAGTCGCTTACGATCGCAAGGGTCTGATCAGATGATGGAGCCTCGCCCGTCAGGAGGAAATACCAGAAGCTCTCGACATAGGGGTATTCGCAACCCGGAAACTTGGGGAGGGCTGCGAATGTCTCTGGAATCGTCTTTCCGCGAAAACGAATCCCCTCCTGTGGGTCCAGGTAGGAGATGTCCGTAACGAGACACTTGATGTCCCGTGCACCACCGACACACTGTTCGATCGTAACCTCGTCAATGACGGTGCTTCCATATTCTTTCGTCAGCTTTTGCACTCGGGAGCGCTGAACGTGAATTTTATCTTTCAGTTTTTCTTTTAGGATATCCATGTCCTTGTTTTCCTTTCGAATTGTCTGACGAGGTCTGTCTTTCATTAAACTTGCGAAATCGACTGCAAGAAGCAGCCCGGCTGTTTGGAACAATGCGCCGAAAGATTTTTAGCCGGGTGACCTTGACTTCAATGACGCGATCAACCTATGACTTTTAGAAAAGCAGAGTGAGGGGATTGCGTGGCGACGGAAAAGATTTTCATTGCTGTGGCCGGGAACATCGGGACGGGGAAGACGACCCTGACCAACCTCCTTTCCAAGCGGTTTAGCTGGACGGCGCATTTCGAGGCGGTGATCGACAACCCCTATCTGGCGGATTTTTACCGCGATATGAGCCGCTGGTCCTTTCCCCTTCAGATCTATTTTTTGAATAATCGGTTCAAGGCGCATCAGAACATCACGAACGGGACGAACAGCGCGATTCAGGACCGCAGCATTTATGAAGACGCGAACATCTTTGCCCGGAATCTCTACGAACAGGGCCAGATGGAAGAGCGCGATTACAATAATTACCTCGATCTTTATCGGGCAATGTGCCAGTTTTTGACACCGCCCGATCTTGTGCTCTATCTCAGAAAGTCATTGCCCAAGCTGAAGGAGCGGATTGCTCTTCGCGGCAGAGAGTATGAGAAAAACATTCCCGACGAATACCTCTCAAACCTGAATCGGTATTACGATGACTGGATGGAAAATTATGATCTCGGGAAGAAGCTGATCATCGACAGCACGGATATCGACTTTTTGAACAATCCCAAAGATTTCGACACGGTCGCCCAAAAAATTCTGAACGCCCTCGATCAGCGCGATCTCTTCCTCGAGTCCAGGAACGTGGATTCAAGAATGCATGTCTCGGTTGCGCATGCGTAACTGATTCAGGAAGCTAGGACACGAACTCAAAAAACACCGCTTCCAAGGTCTTCATGGCCGAGCGCATCTCGGCCGACAGGTCAGCGCATATTTCGAGGGACTTAGGCTGGACTCCCAGAACCAGGGTTTCGCAGCCGGTGTTCTTTTCGAGGTAGTCGATAATGATTTTGAGTGGGAGCGTGTGCGTTGAAAACGACGCGCCGGCGATCGCATCTCGTTCGATCAGCGAAATGGTGCCGGGCGGTTCGTCGCAATCGGCGGCATCCAAAACAATCAAGTGAGTTGGACGAAATTGGATGATCTCGCCCGTGCAGTTCTCGGGAGCGGCATGCCCGCTGACCGCCTTGAAGCGTGCCACCGAAGCCAGGCGCTCCCGCAGGGCGTCCGCCAGACGCACGCCGAAGGCGTCGTCGCCCCGGATCTCGGCTCCCACGCCAAGAACACAGACACGGTTGCGCGCATCAGCCAGACGCGGCTGGAGGAGTTCCTTGAGAATCGGGGTCTGGAGTCTTTGGTGTTTCTTTGACATGAAAGGTGACCTTCAGCAGCTTACGATCGAGCTGCGCGAGTTCGAAAACCTTGGTCGTTGATAGGGCATCCCGATTACAGGAGTCCACGCACTGCGCGCAATAAATGCAGTGATCGAGATCGAACGTTGCCTCGAACTTCTTGTCCCCGACTTTCGTGATCGTGATCGCGTTGGCCGGGCAATCCTTCATGCAAAGTTTGCAGCCGTTGC
>MEQK01000078.1 GCA_001770175.1 Bdellovibrionales bacterium RIFOXYD1_FULL_55_31
ACCTAAGATTCTGACCTAATTGGTCCTGC
Source organism: Bdellovibrionales bacterium RIFOXYD1_FULL_55_31 (assembly GCA_001770175.1). Lineage (GTDB taxonomy): Bacteria > Bdellovibrionota > UBA1018 > UBA1018 > UBA1018 > XYD1-FULL-55-31. Next base: position 30 of record MEQK01000078.1, read on the forward strand.
TATGCCTGTTGTGTTTTCAGGGGGGATTACCCACTACGAAGCGAGGAGATCCAAAATTGGCTGTACGGCAAAGAGTCCCTAGAAAGAGCGGCTCAGCTTTGGAAGCAATTGGGTCGCCCGGAGAAATACGGTGTGCCTCTCGTAAAACTCGCAGAGGAAACGATTGTTCCTTCCGACGAAGAGCGAAGTGACTACTTTCGTCCACGAGTTTTGAAAGTCATCGTTGAGTACGGACTATTGGAAGATCCAGCCAAATGGTGTGGCTTCGTTGAAACCTTCGCGGAGAAAGCCCAGGCCAGTCGCCACTATGACAAGGCACGCGATTACTGGGAGGAAGCCACCCGACTTGCCTCCTATTCCAAAAATCTAGAGAAAGAAAAAGCCTTCAAGGAGAGACTGACCGCCAGTTTTGTTGAAGAAGCGCGAAGCATGAGAGCCGACGGAGCGAGCGCCATGCTTCTATCCGACCGATACACCAAGGCCATCGAAGCGTGCCGCAGGCACGGCGGAAAAAGAGCATTGATAGATGAACTTCATCAAGAAATGAACGCAATTCACCAACGTCTACCTGCTGAAATGAAGAGAATCGAAACCTCAGTGGATGTTACGGATTTGGTCAAAGCGGCACGAGCTGCCGTCGAGGATTGCAGCCTTGAGGATGCGATTGCTCGAATCGCAGTCATGGCCATCCCACCTAGGAAAACTAGTTTACGTGCCGAAGTTGAAGAGGCATCAAAAAAGTTCGTGTTTATGAACCTATTGAGCGCAGTCTCCTACAACGACAAAGGCCGAGTGGTTGCGAGAACAGCGCCTGTCATTGCAAGTGACGAAGAAACCCGCGACGCCGGAACGCTCGCCCAAATGCTTATCCAATGCGTTCAGCACCAAGCAATGGTGGGTATCTCTCGGATAGAAGCGGCAAGAGAGACTTTGAGTCGGCGATGCCCATCCGATACCCCTCTTTTTGATGACTTGGTGACCATGAACCCTTTTGTACCGCAAGGGCGAGAGGACATTTTCGTTCGGGGACTCAAAGCGGGATTGCGAGGCGATCATCTAGTCTGCGCTCATTTACTGATTCCTCAAATCGAGAACTCTGTTCGTGTCAATATGGAACGCTCTGGACTTCTCGTCACTCGCCTGACCGACGAACAGACCCAAAAAGAGCATGACTTGAACACGCTTCTTTACAAAGACGAGACTGAAAAAGTCTTTGGCGAGGATCTTGTGTTTTCAATGCGTGCATTGCTGGTAGAGGAAGTCGGCGCGAACTTCAGGAACAAACTCTCGCACGGACTATTAGGTTCAGATCAGTTTCACGGCGGAATCGTAAACTATCTCTGGGCGCTTACCATACGGCTTTGCTGGCTGGGGAAACTCCTAGTGAAACGATCCGACGCCCCCTCCCACGCCTGAATCTTCAGATGACAGGGATCAACGTAGCTAACTAAAGCTTGTTGCTACCTGCCTAGCTCGGCGCTCAAAGGCAAAAACTGCGGCGGCCTTTCCTCTCTAATTCGGGCATTTGTGATTCGGTATTTGAAATAGTTCAGGATCTCCGGACGCCATTGGCTCTTTCCCGACATCAGATCACTGCCTTTCCTGAAGTTCCGAAACAACTGCCCTTGTTTGGAAGTAGCCACGATGATCACCGGCGCAAATTTTCCCTTTTTCCCCAAGCTGCTGCAGTTGGATGAGGTAGCTGGCTGTCATGCACTCGCCATTACTGGCCGCAGGTGCTCGCTTCGCCTCCTGATCTAAGATGATCCCCAGAAACTTATCCCTGGCCCAAATATATTGTGTTTCAGTCATGGGCCTAGTTGATGTCTTCACTCCCTTGCGTTTCATCTCCATCCGGTACTCATATCCCGCCTTCACCCTGGTCCGGAATATTTCAAGCGATGCCTCGCTTACATGCGGGTTCCATACAGGCTCTTTTACCGAAACCATAAGTTCGGTCTTGGCCCTGTCGGTCGCTTTTCCCGGCTGTTGTGCCGAACGAGCTAAAGCTGTGGTTGAGAAGTTCAAGCCGAGAACGATGATTACAGTTCCCACAATCCCGAAATTTGCGTTCATTTCTTTTCCCCTTGGAGATAACACTCCTTGAATCTGCCCTTGGTTTTCTCGCCTGTACAACCTAGAGCCTTCCGTATGTCTGAATTCGCGCCGTAGATACCGTTGATTCGAAGCGTGGACTCTGGATGCCCGTACTTTGTTGCTACAGGGTATTTGTAGAAGTTGTCCCCATATGCCAAGCAGAAGAACCCACCCACCCGCAATGCCGCTGCCTTGCGCTCTTTTTCTGGCAGAGTCATAATCATTCGGCCCATCACCTTTGAGGCAATCCAGTCGGATATCGCTTCGTCAGCCTGCAAATTTAACATATTAATCGAGTCCTGACTGGCTAGGCAATCCGTAAGCTTGGCGTAGACTTTTGTCAGATCGTACCCATTCATCTTGCTCACTTGGAAACCAATCTTATGACCAATTTCGTGTGCGAGAACGGCCATCGCCGCGTAGGGATCTTTCTCCATCAAAAGATTTAGGGTCGGCAAGAGATTCACCTTCTCCTCGACCTCAAGCACACCTTGCTTCATCGCCGGATTATAAAACGCGTTCATTTCCTTGAAGAATGATAGCGTTGGGTCCTGAAAAACTCCGAGGAACATCTCATTGAGTGGAAGCTTCTCAAAATCGAGCACCGGCAGCGGGAAGTCGTCTTCCTTTTTATACAGGTTCTTCGCGGGCGGCTCTAACCACGAGTAACCGAGTTTGGCCATACTTTCTTTCATCCGCGCAAGCTTGGGCGTGCCTTTCAGGCCAGGCTCATTACCCAACTCGTTTGAAATGAAGCTCATAATTCCCGAATGAACCCGTTTATAGACCGCGTCCATCCGAGCCTTTCTTTCTTTTCCGTATGTCGCAGCCAGAATCGATTCGATCGCGGGTTTTGATTTCGCGATATTCCCAAAGAACTTGCCGTATGCCTCATAATACCCATTCTGGGCTCGACCCTTATAGTCGCTGCAGACGTTGGACACTTCGGTTTGAAGAGGCGAAATTTCAGTTGAAAGGTCCTTCCTTGCTGGAGTTGCTGTTGTGGATGAGGTCTGGCTTGAAGAACTGTAGATCGTAAGCTGCGTATTCCACAGCTTTCGTTCTATTGCCTTCACCTTACCGTAGAAGTCATAATATTTTTCTACGAAGGCTTTCGCTGCAACCGTTGCAGCATCCCTATCCTTCACTCGATGCAATTGCACAGCTGCATCACGCATTTCATATAGATTCGGCTTCGCACACTCCTTCGGTACTTCAAGCTTGGCGATTTCTGGATTTATGATTTCTGTAGAGGCATTGCCAGTGTTGCCGACAGCAGCTTGTGCCGCTGCTTTGTCAGCGAGCTCATTCTCTTTGTCCTTGATGGTTTTCTTCTTCTCTTCGAGATTACGTGGAATCGAATCCGAACATACCTGCATGATGCTGCTTACTAACGCATTGGGGTCTTTCTCGTAGGACGCCATGACTCGCTTGTTGAAATCGGCCATTGATTCTTTGCCCCGCGAAAGAACCGCGCTGTAGATGGCATCGACTTTGTCCTGGGCGGCCTCGTATTCGGCTTTCTTGGTTTTGATCTCTTCCTCGATTTCAGAGATGCGCTTCGTATACTCGGCGATCTGTTGATCGTAGCCCTTTTGGCTGTTTTTATCCGTGGTCGCATCGCGCAGCTTTTGCATCGCCTCGCGCTGACCTTTGACAGATTCGAGAGTCGATTGGGCATTGGAAAGCTGATACTGCTTTGGCCAAATATCATTACGCAACTTGCTAACCGTAGCATCCTCTTCCGTACTGAGTTTTACGAGGCCGTAGCAATCTTTCGGAATATTGCTAAACCATTCGCTGAGGTCATTGGGGGTCTTTCCAGCGAGCAGTTTTTCTATCTGCTCGTCGGACAGATCGGATTTGGGTTCGTAGCCGTTCTTTCGCAGGAAGTCGAGATAGGCATCTTTAACGGAAGCCGACCCAAACTCTTTGAGCGCGGCCTCACGAGCCGCCTTAATTTTCTCATCGACCTGTTTTTCGAGCTTCACGTCGTCCTTGAAGCTGCCATCCTCATTCGTACACGACGCTTTGAACAGATCATCACAAGGATCGCTCGCCGCACAGACCGGGACGGCATTGCAACCGCTGGGGGATTGCAGAAGTTTTTCAACTTCCTGCTGTGCTCGAACAGTGACATCAACTACGTCTTTGGTTTGTTCGTCAGTTGCGTTCGCGACGGATAAGGAAGCAAAGCCGATTGCTAATACTGTCCCAAGGATTCCGAACTTGTATTTGTCCATAGCTGCTCACTTTTCGGAACAAAGACGAAATAGCTTAATAGATTTTAGGACTTAGGCAGACGGAAGGCCATCTAACCATGTAACTTTACGACTCAATGAACACTTTCACGACGGATCTGCCGTTCTACCTGGATTACGCATTACGGCAGGGCGGTGAGGTCCTTGAGCTGTGCTGCGGCACCGGACGCCTCACGATCCCCATGGCCAAAGCCGGAGTTAAAATCACGGGGCTCGACTTCACCCCTACGATGCTCGCGCGAGCCAAGGAAAAGGCCCAAGCGGCTGGCCTGAACATCCCGTTCATCCAGGGCGACATGAGAACGAAGCGCCTACGGAAGAAGTTCAAGATGATCTTCATTCCCTTCAACTCACTACTCAACACCTACACGATCGAGGATACCGAGAAAGTATTTGCAACCGTTCGCCGGCACCTTGCCCCCGGCGGCCCGTTCCTGTTCGATGTTTTTAACCCCAGCATCCATTTCATCGTTGATGCCGGACGAAAATCTGTGCGCGGAAAGTTCCGCTTCCAGCTTCCGGACGGGAGAAAGGTCGTTATTGATGAAAGCTGTCACTACGACCCGGCTTTTCAGATCAATCGAGCAACCTGGACCAGCCACCTCGACGGGAAAACGTATCGACAAAAACTCGACATGCGGTGTATCTACCCGCTCGAACTCGAAGCATTGCTTCGTTACAACGGCTTCAAAGTTGTGGATCGGTTCGGCGACTTCACTAAGCGTAAGTTCACATCTGCTTCACGAAAGCAGATTTACGTTTGCAAGTAGCATATGAACACGGGATGGCAGAAAACCTCCGAGCTGACTAAGGAAGCGCGGATGTGGCTCAACCAATTCCTGTCCGACTACCCTACCCTCAGGTTCTATTTCCATGCAGCGATTGAGGACCTAGGCAAAGGGGTCGACAACCGTCGTTATCTCATCGGCCAGCAGAAAATCGGGCTGATGAACCGGATCTTTTTTGACGACTCAACCATCTCTACCACCGCCGGCACATTATCGTCCGACGACACCCTGGTTGCCACGGGAGGAACCATCGCGATTTCCGAGCAGATGAAGGCCTGCCATATCGGAAATTTTTTAACCCCTCCTCAGCATCGCGGGAATGGATACGCAAGACGGGTCGCCGCAACGCTTTCCCGACACCTCTTCGGCTCCGGGATCACCAACATCATGCTCGGGACCACGCGGGATAACGTCGCAGCCAGACGTGTTTATGAAAGTCTCGGGTTCAAGACCATCGATCACCGGGTGCAGCTTGACTTAGCCCGAAGCACCTGAGCGTTATAGCCAAAACTCAAGGCCAGCATGGTAACCAATCCATGCTTCTTTTTCGGGATTGAAGCCGGGAAGATTAACTCTCCCGGTCGACTTAAAGACATGGTTAAACGTCGGCCCCGCCGTGACCGAGATCGCCCGGGTGATACGCCATCCCGGCATCAATCTTACCTGCGTCAGCCACGCTGGACTGTCAAAAGTACTGGTCTTATTCACGTAGCTGAATGCTCCCTCGATCCCGAAAAGTGCCCGATCCCAGCACCATTGGCCGCCAAAGCCCAAGCCGAACAGATGAAGCGTCTCTGAATCTGCTCCCCCCGCCCGACGACCGTATTGGGCGATGGAGTAAGCGTTTTCCGACCCATGGCGAAACTGCACCTGGTGAAACCCCTTCTCGCTAAAGCCATAACCCACGCGATACATGCCATTCTCGACCACATTCACCAGACCAATCGGAACTGAGCCAGTACCCCGACTCCGGTTGTAGATTCCGAACTGAACACCCTTCATCTCATCAGCCACATTCGCAATCCCGATTTGGAGGCCCTCGATTGTGTTGGCAAGATTGAGAGCACCGATTTGAGCGCCCTGCAGCCTTCCATTTGCGTAATTGCCAGCTCCAACCTGAGCACCAGAAAACTCACTCTGCGCCTCGTTGGCGCCTCCGACCTGCCAGCCGCGCCCCGCGGCTTGAACTCTGTTGAACGCCCCAATCTGACTTCCATCCATGCCGGTGCGTGAGAAGTTGGCGGCACCAATTTGGGCACCGACCACATTCTCGGCCACACTCAGGCCGCCGATCTGGGCTCCCACGAGGTCCGCTGAACGGTTATATCCACCTGCCTGCATTCCGGTGACCTTGGTCGCTAAATTATATCCAGCGGCGATTTGTGCGCCGGTCATCGGTCCCGAGTCAATCAGGTTGGCCCCTGGCGCGATCTGAGCTCCGACTACCGATCGACGGACGCGATTGAAGCCAAGCAGGGTGATCTGCGCCCCGGTCAGCTTCGCGGATCTCGCATTCAGCAGACTTAAATGGAAACTATTGGTCGTCCGATCTTGCTCGAAAATATTTGTACTCACGTCCGGCATCACTGAAAATTCGGCCGGAATGGAAACGAGATCCTCTGCAATATCATACTCCAGATCAGACGCATCACCGCGTACTGCATTCGCCTCGCCTTCCAGATTATGAAAGTCGGCTCCCACCAATTTCAGCGCATGATTCGGTCCGAGCTTCGCGGAAGTTCCCGCGATCTTGCCCCCCCGATAAGAGACCACACTATATTCGCCCGGCTCCAATCCAACAGACATCGGCTTCGGCGCATACTTATCGACTTCCGCAACCAACTTTTCATCCTTGTCACGAAAATAGAATCGGCCCAGTAGCTTGTCTTCGAGCACGATCCTGGAATTCGTATTCCGAATGTCGGTCATGACCAACTCTCCGCTCCCAGCCAACTCGATGCTGTAGGAGGGATGTTGCGGACCAGCCAGGGTCTTGGCGGTTCGAGCCAGGGTGTGATTAAATGCGTACTGATAGGCTTCGTTGAGTGTGACCTTACTGTCCGAATTCACATCAGCCGCCCCGCGGACCCCTGAGACCAGGTAATGAGTAAAAAAAGATCCCTTCACGCGATCAGACTCCTGTGCCGCCTCCCTGGCAGAGCTCGAAGTCAACACGACATAGCCCTTTAACTTAGAAAGAGAGTCATCCAAAAACGGAGGACGCTTGACACCCCCTTTTACCCGGGTCAACGAACCGGATGCACAGGAGTCCAGAACAACAACGCTGACATCCGCTGATATTCGGGTAATCTCCTTCTTGAGTTCGCGATACGTCACCCGTTCCCCGTCCAGCAATAATCCTTCGTCGTCCGAATGACCGGAGTAATAGAGGAACAACTCAGTCCGAGCATTTTTGGACTTGCCGCGCCCGACAATGTCCTCTACGTCCCGAAATCGGCTCAGAAACTCTTTCCTGCTCGGATTCAAAAGAACAACTGCGTTGCGGCCATCCAGACCTCCCAGTTCTTCCATCACCTTCGTGAATGCCCGAGCATCGGTGGCCGCGTACTTGAGAGACTGCCGGCCTGGACCTCCGTCATTTTTACCGACGACGAAGGCAAAGCGTCTGATGTTTTGATGCCCCCCTTCCATGTGACTGTCGTCGGCCCAACAAGATATGACCGTCGAAATCAGAACAATTCCAAAAAATACCAGCGCCAAGTTATCTTTCATTGCTCTCATACTATTTCCTCAACATCGTGACATACACATGAGCGTCTTGCTCATTTCCAACTGAACCCAGTCTTAGTTCCATTTCAAAACGTCCCGTACCCGCATTGAAGGTCCCGCGCTTTGCAGCCGCAACAACGTGTTCGACATTGAACGGCTTCTCTGAAGTCACAAGGACAAAGGCCTCATATTCCGGCGACTCATCCAGCTCAAAAGCACTCGGTAAGACCACCTCGCGTCCCATCTCCAATAGCGGAGCTTCGCCTACCTTCTCAGGAAAATGCAGAGTCACTTGCCTTCTGCCATCCACAGAGAGGACTGCACCGTACCTTTCACGATCAACTGAGTAACTCAGCTGAATCAGGTCATGGGCTTTAGCCAGCTCCCCGTTCGCCATTTTCTCCAACGCGCTTCCACGCTTGCGATAAATCTGCAGAGACGTACTCAACCCCTTGATCCGCTCGGCTCCCAAGGGAGCAGACTCCGGCTGCCCCTGCGACCTGGATGATCGCAACGATGGCAGCGCCAGTGCGACCAGAAGTACCATTGCAGGCGCTGGAGCCATGACCATGATTTTCCGCAGCCATCCTCTTGAACTCGGAACACGCGCCTGTGCGGAATCCAGCTTGTAGTGAATCCTTTTAGACATGAGAGCCGACGGGTACTTTTTCAGGATGATCTCATTGGATTCCCGCAAGGACTCGAGTCGCTTTTGAAGTTCCGGGGAGTTCAACAGCGCGTCCGAGATCTTCGCCATCGAATGTTCATCCAGCTCGCCCAACAAGTATTTCTCTAAGTCAAGTTCTGAGGGACTCATATTTCTTCCTCAAGTTTCTTTAAATCTGATCCAAACTTTCGGAGTCTCTTTCTGACTCCCGAAACGGAAAGTCTTGCCTCTTTCGCAATTTCCTCAAGCGTCATTCCGTCATGATGAAATGCAACCGCCATCCACGCCGTGGACTCAGAGCTCATCGAAAAAAGTTTTGAGATAAAGTTTCTCGCAACAATTTTCGACTCGAGTTCTTCATGATCGGCGATCTCAACCAAGACCTCCGGTAGTACCCTGTCCGCCGGCCGCCTCGCCTCTGCACGAATCATGTTGAGGCAAAGATTGGTGGCTATCCGATACAGCAAGCTCGAAGCCGCGACTTCGCCCCGGTCCCCTCGATAGGTAAGAAACTGGACAAAGGTGTCCTGCATCGCTTCAACAGCAAGAGCTTCGCTCCTTAACAACTTTTGACATCGTCGCAACACCATCGGTCCATACTTCTCGTAGGTGTCATCGAAGCTGTCGTTTAAGTCGGTCATTCCAGAACCCATTTTCATTTTATTGGGCGCGCCCCTTTTCCCTTTAAACACCGAACAGCTGGGAAAGTGTCACCGGGGATGAAGATTTTTCTCTACCGAACCAAATTGGTTCCAGTCCGTCAACGTCAACACGGCTGATTCTCTTACATTGTTGAGCTGTTACACGCAGCACAGGGTACCTGAAAATCTCGCCGCATTCGTGGAGAACCAGTTCCCATTCTTGGGCACAGTCAGTTCAGCCCTAAAGAGCACTGGCTCGGGAACGCGCGCAAAAATTTATATGCAAATCGGAATACTCAAAGTACTCTTTGAGAATGGCGAAAATCTTTCGTTCACTCCTGGTTCTCGCATTTTCCATCACTCTGGGCGCGTGCTCTTCGGTTCCACGGACCTATCAGCTCGAAGCCGGTGCGCGTTACGAGTCTTACAGCGAAAAACCCGCTGAAAGTCTCGCGACATCGTTGTCCCGAGAACTCGGGTCGCCCGTGATGATACTCTTCGGTGACCCGACTCACATCAAGAGCACGGCCGGAGGATTCCAGGTGGGAGTGACGGAAAAAGCCAAAAACCTGCTCACCCGGATCACCGTCTACAATCAGACCTTTGAGTCAGTCAATTACACCTTCCTGTATAAGGGAATACCCATTTCTGAAACCCTCAACCCGACCGCATGGGGCTTCGACGTCAGCATCGGCTACCAGCTTTGGTGGTTCCGTCCGCAGATGTCCTACAAATACGAATTCCTGAAAATGAACACCGTCGTGAACTCGCCGACGGGAGCCCTGACGATGGATATGTCTCAGAAGAACTTCTTCATCGGCGGGGGACTCGCCTTCGATGTCCCGCTATCCGATTCCGTCGCGCTCGTGACGCAAGCCGATTATCGCGTTCCGGTGAACGCGAATGGAGCGGAGATTTCATC
>MEQK01000079.1 GCA_001770175.1 Bdellovibrionales bacterium RIFOXYD1_FULL_55_31
TATGCAGCACCATCCGCCGTTCGAGACGTCGCTGGAGGGTGTTGGACTTGTAGTAAGTGAAATCGACGTGGCAGTGGTTTCGCAGGAGAAGCAGGATCTGGCTGAGGCCATCTTTAGGTAGCTGCGCTAGTTCGGGTTCATACTGATGGCGGCCGATCCGCGCTAATTCCTTGGCGATTTTTTGCGGCGAGAGCGTGAGATTTACCACGCCCGAGGCAATCGCGCTTTTGGGCATATCCTCGAATCTCGCAGACTCCGGAGACTGAGCAAAAGTTATTCCCCCTTCGCCTTGGATGACGCCCAATCCCTCAGTACCGTCTGATCCACTGCCCGAGAGGATGACTCCAACCGCAAGATGTTTTTGATCTTCGGCCAACGAGCGAAAAAAGAAGTCGATGGCTTTTTGAGAACCGCGAGTCTCGATACGGGGCAGGAGCTTCAAAACTCCATGTAGGATGCCCATGCTGAAGTTGGGCGGGATGACATAGACGTGGTTAGGCTCCGCACTCATCCCATCTTTGACTTCGACGACCGGCATTCGAGTGATGCGTGACAGAATATCGGCCGACATGCTTTCGTGATGAGGCGCAAGGTGCTGGATGAGCACGAAAGCCATGCCGGTATCAGTGGAAAGAGCCGAGAGGAACTGCTTGAAGGCTTCCAGACCGCCCGCAGACGCACCCACGCCCACAATCGGGAAACGGCTCGCCCAAAGAGGTCTTCGAATTTGATTAACAGGCCGCTGGCCGACTTTTTTGCGAAGCTTCACGTTACCCCGATCTAACGATCGAGTTTGGATGCCGTACGTGGAGCGACCGTTTAAGTGCTTTTGACTCCCTAGCTTATGACCCATCTCCTGAACACATGCAAGTAATGTTACGGGGCCCTAAAGTTATTGCGGGAGGAGATGGTCTTTATTGCGCCGCATTTCTCTTGGTAGGGTAGGCGCGTTCCTCGTTTCGCCCCAAGAAGGCCATCGAAAGTCTTCTTGACGAGGTCGGGCGAACTCCGCGATGTTGGTCGTCGAATGAACGAAGCAACGACTGGTTCCGCGCTCGCATGGATTCTCTTCAATCTCTTTGTGCTGGCAATGCTGGCGCTCGATCTAGGCGTCTTCCATAAGAAGGCGCACGAGGTGAAATTTAAGGAAGCCCTGACTTGGAGCGGAGTTTGGATCGGACTCGCCCTCCTTTTCAACTTGGGCCTCTACTTCTCTTCCGGTAAGGGGCCTGCGCTTGAGTTTTTGACGGGCTACATGATCGAGAAGTCACTTAGCGTGGACAATATCTTTGTCTTCCTCATGATCTTCTCTTATTTTCGCATTCCAGCGATTCACCAACACAAGATCCTTTTTTGGGGAATCCTGGGCGCGCTTCTCATGCGCGCCATCTTCATTTTCGCTGGAATCGCCTTGATTGAAAAGTTTCATTGGATCATTTATGTCTTTGGTTCGTTTCTCATCCTGACCGGTTTCAAGATGGCCTTCAAGCATGAGGCGAAATTTCGACCCGAAGGCAACTTTGTTCTCCGCCTGATCACTCAATGGGTTCCCGTCGGCGGGGATTGCAAGAGCGGCCGTTTCTTTACCTTCGAGAATGGCAAACGCGTAGCAACCCCTCTTTTGGTCGCGCTCTTATTCATAGAGGTTTCAGACCTTATCTTCGCGGTTGATTCAATCCCAGCGATTCTGGCCATCACCTCAGACCCATTCATCGTCTATACTTCAAATGTATTTGCCATCTTAGGACTGAGGTCCCTATATTTCGCGGTCGCCCGGTTTGCGGTGCTTTTCGAGTATCTCCATTACGGCCTGGGCGCGATTCTCGTCTTCGTCGGTACCAAGATGGTCCTGGTGGATACCTATAAAGTCCCGACTCCAATAGCGCTTGGGATCATTGCGGGGATTCTCGGCATCTCGATCATTCTGTCCATTCGGAAGAAGAGGAGGGAACGCCGCTATACAGGTACTCGAGATCCTTCGGCGTAAGCATCCTCGCCAATTTTAGCGAGCCCACGGTTCTCCGGAGTTGTTCGAGGGTAATGGGTCCTACGGTCAAGAAGTCCGTCCTGGGATGTGCAAGCGCGTACGCGTTGATCATCTGGTCGATCGTGTAAGTGGTGCCGTGCTTTGCATTGAACTCGCCCGTAAATTTTACAACTCTTTTCCATCTCGCTTCATTGGCTTTCGTGAAAATGGCGCGGAAAACATTTTGCCAGTAAGCATCACCCTCATCGTATTTCTTTTTCGCGGCCTTCTTCGTGTTTTCCCAGCGTGGCTCTGGCTTATCCAGAATACTGAAACCGCCGAGCGGAGAATAAGGCGAGAGCTTGATTCCTTTCTGAAAGTTCGGGTCCATCATTTCCTGATGAGTCACTTGGATGCCGCCCGCGTGAATGCTCCTTGAGCTCATCTCGAAGAGCGAAAAGTAGGGACTGTTGAAAGCTGGTTTCGCCAGTGCTGGATTTTCTCCCGCCAGGTCGATCGATTCATTCACGCGATCTGTTTTCCAATTTGACCAACCCAGCATCCAATACTTCCCTGAGATTTCGGGAGCACTGAGGGCTTCCATGAGATTTCGGACCGGAGTTTGTTCGCGTTCGAGCGGTTGAAAGCCCACGAAATCCCCGTCGTCCCGGTGCATGAGATAAATCGTGATATCTTCGTTGAGCTGCGAAGAGGAATTCGTGATCTCTTCGAGGACCCGCTGCTTGATCTGCTCGCCGCTACCGTAGAGGCGGCTTGCGTAAGTCCCTGGGGGCACATTGTTCAGACTGGTTGTGGGGCTCGTAAGAACGCCTAAGCGTTGCAGTTCTTCCTGCAGACGCTCGGAGTGCGTGCCCGGTGCAAGGTGCTTTGCGTAGTACAAATCGAAAGGGAAACCGCCTTTCGAGAGCGCGTAAAGCTTTCTATCCGGATTCAGATCCGCGCTCGCGTAAAAGTTGTTTTTGAGGACCAGATCCCGCCTGCTCGCGCGCCAGCGCCCCAGTCTGTTCTCAACCGAACCGACGTAGATCGGGGCCGTGTCGAAGAGGTTGATGCCCAACCGTGCCGATTCGTCGAGAATTTTGTAAACTTCCTCATCGTTTTTTTCAGGCTCACCGTCGTAGGTCCAGTCTGATTGCTTAAGGTGGTCGGTGCCCATGATGAGGCGTGAGAACTTTTTACAGGAGTTTTCGCGATTGCAAATCTCCACGTATTCCATCGCGTGGAGGGTGGAGCTTGCGAAAGTGCTCAGGGCAAATGCGCTGAAGAGTAATGAAATTGACCACCCAGTCATGACGCATTGCATATAATAGTCGGCTGTTGTCGTCTATTTCAAAGTCGCACATCGCAAGCCTTGGAATTGCTTGATAATGTTATATGCAATTCTCTGACGGGCGCCCTGAAGAGCCGTTGCTTTCCGGCACCGAACTGCCCGATAATCAAGCCGATGAACTTACCGCAACGACTTTTTCAAAAAGTTCCGCCAGAGAAGGCCGCGCGACTTGTAAAAGGCTACAGTTTGGCTCTTTTGTATTTAACTGCTTTTCTGAAGCTCTTTAAGAAAACGTGGAATTCACTGGTATCCCGCTACCGTCAAAAGAGATCCGTCTCGCCTTGCGGGTTGGTCGACCATAAACAAAGGCCGCATGTTTGTCCCTGGTGGTTAGGCTATCTCCTGATCAGCCCGATTCGGAGGTGGTTTCAGAAGCCGGAGAAGATTCTCGAGCCCCACTTGAACAAGGGAATGACGGTTCTTGATCTCGGCTGCGGGATGGGTTTTTTTACTTTGGAGATGGCCCGCATCGTCGGGCCCGGGGGAAGAATCATCGCGGCTGATCTGCAGCCAAAAATGCTTTCGGGATTAAAGCGGCGTGCCGCCAAAGCCGGGTTGCTGGAGAGAATTGATCTTGTGCAGACGTCCGAAAATTCTCTCGCGCTCTCGAAATATGCGAGACAAGTTGATTTCGTGCTCGCCATGGCGGTGGTCCACGAAGTCCCGTCAGCGAAACACCTTTTCGAGGAACTGCACGCGGCGCTGAAACCGGCCGCGAGGGTTCTCGTGGCCGAGCCGGCGGGTCACGTGAAAGAGACTGAATTCGGGGCCTCCGTTCGTGCTGCCGAGGAGGCTGGTTTTCAAGTCGTTCATCGGCCGGGGGTTGCCAGGTCGCGATCGGTTTTGCTCGAAAGGATTCAGGTCGTTTAACAAATCGCCTCGGCTTCTACCCCAAAGAATGGTTCAATTAGTACTGTAGCCCCCCAATCATACAGAGGACGAACATGCCGATTCTGGGAGCCGCAGTCGGAGCCTTATTCGCGATCATGAACTTTGGCATTATGTACCTTCCCCTTGGCGCGGCCATTGGGCTTTTGGTCGGCGTCACTGTTCGCTTGCACTTCAGAATGAAGGACAACGAGACGACTTTTTTATTGGAATTGATGAAGCTTCAAAACCGGGTCGCTGACCTGGAACGCCAGATGAAATTCTTTGCAGGCAAGGAAGCGCCGGTTCCAGACCCGCTGAAAAAGGCAGAGCCGATTCCTGAGCGGGCTTCCGAAACTATTTCGGAGCAGGTTCAAGAGAAAGTTCCGGAAGATTTTGCGGAGCATCTTTCGAAGCAGGTCTCGGAGAGCCCTCCAGAGGAAATCCGTACCTCGGTATCAGTGCGAAACCTTATCGTTCAATACTTCACGACCGGGAACACCATCGCGAAAATCGGGGCTGTGCTTCTTTTTTTCGGAGTCGCTTTTCTTCTGAAATACGTAAGCGATCAAGGCCACTTCCCCATAGAAATGCGTCTCCTGGCGACCGCCTTCGGTGCCGCAATTTTGTTCGCCCTCGGCTGGAAACTCCGGGACCGGAAAGGTCCGTTCGGGCTTCTCTTGCAGGGCTGTGGAGTAGGGATCTTCTACCTGACTGTTTTCGCGGCGTACCGTCTTTATGACCTCCTGCCGGCACCCTTGGCTTTCGCGTTCCTGGTTTCGGCGGTCATTCTTTCCTCCGTCCTTGCGGTTCTGCAGGACTCCCGTGTGCTCGCGGTCTTTGGCGTGACTGGAGGGTTTCTCGCGCCTGTTCTCGCATCGACCGGCAGCGGGAGCCACGTCATGCTGTTCGGTTACTACGCTATTTTGAATTTAGGCATTCTCGGGATGGCGTGGTTTCGGTCATGGCGGGATCTGAATCTGGTCGGTTTTGTTTTTACCTTCGTAATTGGCTCGTTTTGGGGAAATAGATATTACGTACCGGAATTCTTCGGTTCCACGGAGCCTTTCCTGATTTTCTTCTTTCTGCTCTACTTCTCCGTGGCCCTTCTTTTTGCCGGAAGAAAACGAAATCCAGAGGCGTTGGCGATCGACAGCGCGCTCGTATTCGGTGTACCGATCGCGGCTTTCGTCCTTCAGAGCGGACTCGTGAAAAACACCACTTACGGACTGGCCTGGAGCGCCGTTGCGCTGGCCGCGTTCTATCTAGTCGCGGCACGCGTTCTTTTCAACCGAATGAGTGAATCGCTGAGACTCCTCGTCGAAGCCTTCCTCTCGATCGGGGTCTGTTTTTTGACCTTGGCCGTCCCATTCGCATTTGACGGAAAATGGACCGCCGCTGTCTGGGCGCTCGAAGGTGCGGCGCTCCTGTGGAGCGGTGTCAGGCAGAACCGGGTCCTGGCGCGTTGGGGCGGGATGGCTTTGCAGCTGATGGCCGGATTGGCGTTTCTTTTTGCTGAACATCGGCCGCCGATGCTCTTTCCGGTTTTGAACGCGTTTTACATGGGGACGTTGGTGCTGTCTTTGTCCAATTTTCTTGTTGGATTCTTTCTACACCGCGCGAGCCTGGCCCAATTGAGGAGTTGGGAAAAGGACCTCATCCCGCTCTTCGTCGTGATCGGTACGGCATGGTGCTTCGGAGGAGCGGCGATCGAGCTCAGGCAGGCTGTTCCGAGCGGCGCCGTCGTGATCCATGCCTACGTTTTCTTTCTTGGCGCCTCTTTGTCTCTCTTTCGCTTTTTGTCGCGAAAACTGGATTGGGAAATGCTTGGAGAAGTCTGCAGGATGATGATTCCGTTTCTGGCTGTTCTGATGGTCGCTCTTCTTTTCAAGAAGTCGCATCCCTCGGCGAATATCGGAGCTCTTGCCTGGCCGGTCGCATTTTTGAGTCACTATCTGGGACTTCGCGACCGAGAGACGCGATGGGGAAAGCAGTTTTCCGGAATTGAGCATTACGCGGGTTTTTGGCTTCTGGTTTTTCTGGCGACTTGGGAAGTGCACTCTCTTGGAACCCGGTATTTGGAGGGAGCGAGGGTCTGGGCTGACGTCACTTTGGGTATGGTCCCCGCGCTTTTCGCTTTGATCGTGATCCGGTGGAAGGAGACCGGACCCTGGCCTGTCGGGCCGAACCGCGGCTCGTATCTTGGAGTGGCGACAATTCCTCTCCTGGTTTGGGCCATGGGGTGGATGATGTACTTAAATTTCACGAACCCTGGGTATACCGGTTTCATCACATATCTGCCGATTTTGAATCCGATCGACCTGACGCAACTCGTCCTTCTTCTTGTTCTCGGATTTTGGGGAGTTTGGTACCGCGAGACGAAGAAAGCGCAGTCCACATTTGCGTTTTTCGTCGGGGTTTCCGCTTTTGTGTGGGTCACGGCGGTGCTGACCCGCACGCTTCATCACTGGGCGGACCTGCCTTGGGATTTCCAAACGCTTTTTGAATCGAATCTCGTGCAGACTTCGCTTTCAATTTTCTGGAGCAGTATTGCGCTCGGACTCATGATTCTGGCTACCGGACGCAAGTGGCGGATACTTTGGATCACCGGAGCCGCTCTTCTCGGAATCGTCGTTCTGAAGTTGTTTTTGATCGACCTCTCCGGAAGGGGGACTCTGGAACGAGTGATCTCGTTTATCGGGACGGGGCTGCTGTTGCTCGTCATCGGATATTTCGCCCCAATTCCGCCTTCCGATTCCATGGAAAAGAAACAGCTCATCACTGAGGGTCAATGAAGATGAAATTCTTTCTGATTTGCCTGATTTCAATCGCGACCATCCATGCCCGCGTTTCGCTTGCCGCTCCGGCGGTGAGGAGTCTTACCGTCGAGGATTTCGCTTACGCGATCGAGATCGAAACGGCACCGCCCGGGCCGGTATATCAGGTGAACCTTTCGGATGACGTCTACGGTGTCGCAAAAAAGGATTTTCGCGATATCCGGGTATTTAACGCTAGCGGAGAAGTGGTCCCGTTTACGCTGCAATACCAGACATACGAAGACCGGCAGTCCTCGATGTCCCGTCCCGTGGTGCTCTTCCCGATACAGGGGGCTCCGGAGGAAGCTGGTGCGCAGAACGTTGTCCAGGTCGCCGAGGATGCCCATGGCAAGGTTGTCCAGGTGCGTTTCTCGGGGCAACGCGAAGGTACGCGCAGAGAAGTTTCGGCTTATCTGCTCGACCTCAGGACTGAAGAACAGATTTTGACAAGTCTTCAGATCCAATGGTCTCCGGCCGATCGAAATCGGGTGCTCGCGGTGACGGTCGAGGCCAGCGACGACTTGAAATCCTGGAGGACGGTTTCGAGCGGAGCCGTGCTCGCGAAACTGGCATTTCAGGGCGAAACACTGGAACAGAAAAAAATAGAACTCCCCGGAGTGCGGAGCAAGTACTTGAAAATAACGGCCGAGGGCGGCATTTCGTTCGGTCTCGAGTCGGTGTCGGGGGAGTTTGTTTCGCAACAGAGATTGGATTCCGTGAAGCGGTCGATGAAGGTCCCTGGAAGAATCAGGCTGCCCGAAGAGGGCGCCGCCGGAGGGCGGACCACCGCGGAAAATGAATTTGTATACGACACGAATTCAGTGGCCCCTATGGATTCCGTGAAGGTTAACTTGCCAGAGCCGAACATGTTTGTTCGATTTCATCTCGCGTCCAGCGGCGCCGAGAAGGGTCCCTGGGTGGATCGGACTTCGGGGACCGCGTACCAGCTGATTTTGGATGGCAAGGAATTGGCTTCCGCGGCGATTCCACTCAATCAGCCGATCCCGGACCGGTATTGGCTTCTCAAAGTGGAGGGCAAGGGGATCAATCTTCGCGATCGAATTCCTCAGCTGGAATTGCGTTATGTTCCGCATCAGCTCCTTTTCTTGGCGCGCGGAAGTGCTCCGTTTCGCCTGGCTTATGGCAGCGCGATCGCCGAAGGCCTGGATTTCGGTTTCGAGACGCTTCTGGAAAGTCTGAGAGTGGCTCGGAGCGGTCAGGCTGTTGTTCTCCAAGCCAGTCAGCTGGTCGGAGAGCGAAAGGAGCTGGGAGGTCCGGCGCGGCTGAAGGCGCCGCCCGAAGAGAAACCCGTTCCCTGGAAGCAGTTCGGCTTGTGGGGAGTATTGGGAATCTTTGTGCTGCTCATTGCCGCAATGGCTTGGCGTCTCTTTCGTGATCTCTCGGTCAAAAGCCCCTAAAGCGACAGCCCCGCTGCATAGCCCGAAGCCCAGGCCCAGTGGAGATTGTAGCCGCCGAGCCAGCCGGTCACGTCGACCACTTCCCCGATGAAAAAGAGGCCCGGAACTTTTTTGCACTCCATGGTCTTCGACGAGAGTTCGTCCGTGTCGACGCCTCCCCGAGTCACTTCAGCCTTGTCGTAGCCCACCGTTCCCGTGGGCGTGATCTCCCATTCATGAAGCTTTCGACAAAAGTTTTCCAGAGTTTTTTCCGAAACCTGGGGCAGCGGAACCGGTGACGAAAAATCAGTTTGCGACAGGCGCTCGGCCAAGCGGGTGGGCAGAAGTTCGGCGAGAAGATTCTTCACGGTTCCGCGGTTTCCTACTTTTTTCTTTCGGATGAACCACTCGAAAGTATTGTGCATGGGCAGAAAATCGATGAAGAGAGGGTCCCCGGGGCGCCAGTAGAGCGAAGCCTGGAGCGCGGCGGGGCCGCTCAAGCCCTGATGGGTGAAAAGAAGTGCTTCGCGGAAGGATACCCCCCGGCAGGTTACTCCGCAATCGAGCGAGATGCCGGTGAGCTCCCGGAAGCCCGTAGTCGCGGGATTGAGCGTGAAGCCGTCCAGGGCGGGCGCGAGTTCGACAATCCTCAACCCGAACTGTCTCGCGATTTCATAACCGAATCCCGTGGCGCCGATTTTCGGGATCGATAACCCACCCGTTGCGATGCACAGCGAGGCGGAGCTGAATTCTCCCTTGTTCGTGGTGAGATGAAAGCGCGCCGAGGGTCCCGGCGAGTGAACGAGCTTTTCGACCTCACAGGAAAGTTCAAAACGTGCTCCGACTTGATCGCATTCGTCTTTGAGCATTGTGACAATGTCCTGTGCCGAATTTTTGCAGAATAGTTGGCCCTTGCTTTTATCGACAAAAGGAATGCCGTGCTTTTTGAGCATGTCCACGAAACTTTCAGCCGGAAAGCGCGAGAGCGCTGACTTGCAGAAATGAGGATTGTTCGAAAGGTACTGAGCGGCACTTGCCCCCGAGTTCGTGAAATTGCAGCGGCCTCCGCCCGAAATTCTGATCTTGCTTCCGACCTGTGCCGCATGATCCAGCAACAAAATGCTTCGTCCCCGCGCGCCGGCGTGGATCGCGCACATCATTCCGGAGGCCCCGGCACCGATGATGATGACGTCGTAGTGGTTCATGTGTTTCAGTCTCCGACTCGCCGCGCGATAAAGGGAGCGCTTCTCCTGTTTGCTTTGGGGCAATATTGTCCTGATAGTGCTTGAATGCAAGCTTCTCGAAGCAGCGAGTCGCGGTGGTGATCCGCGGCATAGTTGTTCTGCGTTGTCCTGCCGCCCGGTTAAGTTTATAGTTCCCGAATGACTTCGCCGAATTCGAATTCCCAGCAGACACAGCAGACCCTGCAGAAGGGTCCTCCGACTGACGTTCCGTCCATCCTTCGTCAGGTGAAGAGGCCCGAAAAGGCCCTGGTGACGGCCGGGATGCCGTACGCGAATGGCCCCTTGCACATCGGGCATCTCGCCGGCTCCAATCTGCCCGCCGACATTTACGCCCGCTGGCTTGGCCTTTTGATCGGTCGAGAGAACGTGCTCTTCGTGAACGGAACAGACGATCACGGTTCGACGAGCGAGGTCGCGGCGCTTCAGGCAGGCGTGCCGATCCGGGAATTCATCGATCAAATCCATGATCGGCAGAAGGAAACGTTGAAACGGTATTCGATCGGGATCGATACTTACACGGGGACCTCCCGACCCGAGTGTTTTCCCGCTCATAAAGAACTCGCGCAGGAATTCATCCGAAGGCTTTACAAAAACGGAATGCTCGAAAAGCGCACGAGCCAGCAGTGGTATGACCCGAAGTTGAATCGCTTCTTGCCCGATCGCTATGTCAAAGGCCGTTGCCCGAACCCGAATTGCGACAACGAGGGCGCGTACAGCGATGAATGCGATCGCTGCGGCTCGCAGTACGAGCCGAGTCAGCTCATTCATCCGCGAAGCGCGATCAGTGACGCTGTTCCCGTGATGCGCGATACCGTCCACTGGTGGCTCGATATGTGGAAAGTCTCGGAAGTCCTGCGCCAATGGATTCAGGGCAAAGAGAATCAGTGGCGCAAGCCGGTGATCGCCGAAGTGCTCGGGACCGTTCTGCCCTCCATTCGCTTCGATTCCGTTCACGAGCCCGCCTACAAAGATCTCAAAGCTTCTCTTCCCAAACACAAGCCTCGTTACGCGCCCGGCAAGAAGCTCGTCCTTCAGTTCGAGACGAAGGACGACCTGGCGAAGGGCCGCGCCGTGCTCGAAAAGAACGGAATCGCGTGCGTCCTCGTCGATAGCTGGGCTCATCGTTCGATCACCCGCGACGTGGCATGGGGAATCCCGCTTCCGACCGATCTCGATCCTGAAATGGAAGGAAAGACTCTTTACGTTTGGCCTGACTCGCTCATCGCGCCGATCTCGTTCACCAAAGTCGCGTTAAATGAAAAGGGCGCCGACCCGGCTCGGTATGCCGAGTTCTGGTGTAATCCGAATGCACGTGTCTATCAGTTCCTTGGCCAGGACAACGTCTTCTTCTACGTCCTCATGCAGGGCGCGATGTGGCTCGGCACTCAGGACGACCCTTTGCGCCTGCCTCGGGCGGGCGAGTTCCAGATGACGGAAATCTTCGGGTGCTTTCATCTCATGGTGAACGGCGAGAAGATGAGCAAGTCGCGGGGGAACTTTTTCACCGGCGATCAGCTTCTCGACGAAAAGGGCTATTCCGCGGATCAGATTCGTTACTTTCTGGCGACCTTGAGTTTACCCGAGAAGGCTTCGAACTTCGATGTCGCGGGATTGGATGAACGGAATAAATTCCTCGCGGGCCCGATGAACGCCGCTTTCGAGAAACCCATCTCGGCTGTTCATTCAAAATTCGCGGGGCATGTCCCTGAAGGCGTGCTGCTGGACAAGGTGGCGAGTGAGACGCTTCAGATCGTCCGTCGTTATGTGAAGTCGATGGATCGCGGCGATTATTCGAATCTTCTGGGAGCCATTGAGAATTATGCGCGGTTGATTAACAGCCTCTTCACGCAATACAAGCCGCATGATGATCGGCACCCGGAAGAAGGGCGGCGAAACGCGCTTTATTCCTG
Source organism: Bdellovibrionales bacterium RIFOXYD1_FULL_55_31 (assembly GCA_001770175.1). Lineage (GTDB taxonomy): Bacteria > Bdellovibrionota > UBA1018 > UBA1018 > UBA1018 > XYD1-FULL-55-31. Next base: position 11,552 of record MEQK01000079.1, read on the forward strand.
TTTCTATGTTCTCAAGAACATCATGATCATGCTCTATCCGTTCGTGCCGGAAACGATGGACCGGCTACGCGAGTCTTTACGGCTCCCGTCCAGTGTCTTCAGGATCGACGAGCTTGGAACCCCTATTTCAACCGGGCACGAGATCGGGCCGAAGCAGCAGTTTTTTCCGCGTGTCGCCGGAGCGGAGCCTGGCGCGGATAGCTGAGCGGAGAAATCTGAGGATCGTGGCACACTGGCTTTTTGTTTCGGTTCTTTCGGCTCTGGCGCTCTTCGAACTCCCGGCGTTCGGAAGAGAACCCGTTATCGGGATCTTCGGCGATTTGCATGGGGACGAGGCGGCGGCGACCGCGGTTTTCGAACGCTTTCGAAAAGCGGGAGTCACGCACGTCATCGGAACCGGTGATTTTCTCAAGTATCAGGGTCTCGAAACACCGGCATTGCTGGATCGCATTCTTTCGAGGATCAGTTCGATAACGAAGATTCCGAAAGAAAACATTTTCCTTATGCCGGGCAACTGGGAACGCTTTGGTATGCGAAAACATCATGGTATTAAAGATTGGGCGCTCCCGATCCTGGAGCGACATGGGAAGCTGGTGACCCGTGATTATGATTCGTATGGATACGTCAAAATAGGATCTCAGAAGATCATGGTCAGTCATTTCCCCCAGCATCCCATTTCCCCTTTTCTCCTGCCGCCGCCTGAATTTCGTAAAAGTCACCCTGGACAGGCATCCCTTCTCGGGACGATGCAGCGGAAGATCTACCCCGATCCGGACGTTTCGTTCGAGATCATTGCTCACACGCATCGATCGGGCGCCTACGTTGATTCTGAGACCGGCAAGCTCGTCGTGAATTCAGGCACGCTCGATCGCAAAGCGAAGACTCCTCTTGAGCCGCGGAGTTTCATGATTTACGACGCGAACGAACGATCCTTGAGATGGTTTGATCTCGATAAGAAAACATTCTTCAAGCGATTACGGTTGGTTGAAATCGGCGTTACGCGTTGTGTTAGGCGCGCCCTGAAAGGAATTACCCCTGATTGACTCAGGGCACGCCTGATCGCGACAAAAATTCTCCGCGCTGGTAATATCCGAGGAAAGGGGGCCCGGTGCAAAGATCCGTTTTTCTCGCGATCGTCCTGGCGAGCGTTCCGCCGGCGTTGTCATTCGCCGACAATGTCGAAACCGTCTCTTCGCGCGTTCGAAAATTCATGAACTCGGATTGCGAGCGCGAAGAAACCTGTTCTCTGCGGTCCTTTTCGGTTCGCGACGACGTGTACGTCGTTCATCTTCCTGAAGGATCAAAGTCTTTCGGAACCCGAATGTTTGCCTCTTACGAGACGCGCCGGCCCGAAGATCTTGAACAGTACGGAATCGCGCAGTTCATTCGAGGTTGCCAATTCTCATCGAGCCGAAACGCTCTCGGCATCGTTGAGAAAAATCTGGACATCACGCGGCCGTTTTATGGCGCGACGATCGTGTTTCGACACCCCGAGTGGGTCATCGATGGTCTGAACCGGGACCCGATCGACTGGGGCTATGAGAGTCGTCCCGATATGCGGCATTTCCATTACCGGTGGAATTCAATACCCGGATCTTTTGAAAAGGCAACGGCGCGATACTTCGGTAAGGAACGTCCGACCCGCCCTGAGCTCTATGTCAGGGATTTGCCGGGAACGTCCTTTCATTTGCCCGAGTACGACTCAGCGAAGAATATTTCGTTGCGCTTCCGAACTTGTATTTATAAAGAACGCGATGTGCCGCGTGATGTACCGGCCGAGCAGCTCGGCTTCGCAAAGCCGATTCAGTGTTTTGAATGGGCGAGCTCGTTTGTCTTTAACCACGAAACCGGGAGTTTTGAATCGCCTAAAGCGATTGATCCGATTTGCCTCTGACTTCGAGTGCCCGTTTTTTGAGTTGCGCGAACATGCTGGCGGTCGCTCCGAAGTCCCGGATGTGAATGCCCGGCTTCATTCGGGGGCCGTGAAAGTCGCTTCCGCCTGAAGTGCATTTCTCATGCTCCAGGGCGAGTTTCTCGTATAAAACGCGGTCTTCAGGAGTGTGTGAATGGTGGTTGATCTCGACGCCGTCCAGTCCGGCCGCGAAAAGTAACCGGACGAGATCCGGTTGAAGATATCTGCCGGGATGGGCAAGGATCGCGAGACCTCGCGATTCGTGAATGGTCGTGATGATGACTTCGGGAGAAAATTTGAATTTCTGGATATAGCCGGGCCTGCCGGGATCGAGGTAGCGGTCAAACGCGTCTTCGACGTCCTGGACGAGTCCCTTGCGGACCAGGGCCGCCGCGATATGGGCTCTTCCCGGGGATTTTGTTTTGCGGGTCTCAGCCAGAACCTCTTCGTCGAGGAGGTCGACGCCGGCCGCGCGCAATTTTGCCGTTATCGCAAGCACCCGTTCGGGGCGCCTTCTTCTGATCTGCTCGACGAGCCGGGAAACGGCCGACTCCGCCGAAGGGTCAATGAACAAGCCCAGGATATGGAGTTCGGTCTCGCCCGCGTAGGCCGTGAGCTCGCAACCCGGAACAACCTCGATTCCGCGTTCCTGTCCCCGTTTCAGCGCTGCCTGAATTCCCGAAACCGTGTCGTGATCGGTGATCGCCATCGCCGCAAGCCCGGCCTCCTTGGCGGCGTCGACGAGCGAGTCGGGATTGAGTTCGCCATCCGAAGCGGTGCTGTGAAGGTGAAGGTCGGCGACAAATTCGTGGGCTTGGTTCATGTCAGTAAAGAAGGTACTTTGCCCGAATGCGTTTAAAATTATCCAGATTGTTCTGCCAGCGAAGGACGATTTGCTCGGGGGTGAGCTTTCGGCTGGTGAGCAGATTCCAGATGTCGCGGTCGCCCACTTCGACCTTAAAACCGGACGTTGCGGTGAACTGCCGAGGGTGGGTTTCGTAGAAAGCCTGGATCAAGTTCAGACCGGCGAGAACGGAATCGAGTTGGTCACGATCCGTGATCGAAGCCGCGACGCCGTGGCAAAGCTGATCTTTGTAGGGGTGGTAAAGCGCGGTCGGAATAAAAGAGATCGCCTCGAAACGAATGCCCGGGATGTTTCTTTTCGCGAGATTATCAAGAAGCTTCGCTGAGTTGATATAGGGCGCTCCATAGATTTCGAAAGGGCGGCTCGTGCCGCGACCGACTGATAGCGAGGTGGTCTCGGCGACCCCGAGTCCCGGATAAAAAATCGCGCCGTTCAGGGTCTTCATATTGGGCGAGGGGTTTGCCCAGGGAAGTCCGGTTTGGTCGAAAAGAAGGTTTCGTGTCCATCGTTGCATCGGAACGACCTCCAGCTCACAGCCGATGCCGAAGTGGTCGTTGAACATCCGCGCCAGTTCCCCGATGGTCATGCCATGACGGGTGGCGATCGGGAAAATGCAGGTAATCCCGGCACAAAAGTCGGTGGTGGGAATCGCCCCTTCGACTTTTTCGCCGCCGATCGGGTTCGGACGATCGAGTACTACGAATTTTTTTCCGTTTTCCTTTGCAGCCCGCATGGCGAGCGCCATGGTCCCGATGTAGGTGTAGAACCGGGTGCCGATATCCTGGATGTCAAAAACGAGGATATCAATGCCTTGGAGCATCTCGGGCGTCGGCTTCAGGGTCTTCCCGTAAAGGCTGTAGATCGGGAGCCCCGTTTTTTCATCCTTGCCGTTATCCACGGTTTCGTCTGCCGTGCCGCGGATCCCGTGTTCAGGGCTGAAAAGCGCGACCAGCGAGAAGGACTTTTCACTGAAAAGGACATCGATATCGCTGACGCCTCCTCGCGTGCGCCCCGTGTGATTGGTGATCAAGCCGACGCGCTTGCCCGCGAGGACGTCGAAATGGCGCTCTTTGAGGACGTCAATTCCAGGCAAGACATCAGCTCGTCCGGACCTGACTTCCGCATGCAGAGTCACGATCGTGAGCAGAAATGCGAGCGGGAGTGTTCTGAACAACATCATGGGCGCAAGTATCCACCTGTGTTGCCGCTTTTGCAATATGGCGCTGTGCAAAAAAGCTGTTTAGCTCCTGTTATTGCATCATGGCGGGGTGAGCGGGGCGTGGAACAAGTCGGGCATCCGGTTTTTCGGCGGAAGTAGGCGCAGCTCCGATTGTTTTGGCTTTTTTGTCATTTATGACCGGGGTTGTCGGGTTCGCCTCCTGGCGCACTCTGTTTGCGGTGCAGAGTTCGTGGAGTTTGATAGTCCGCATGGCCGCAAGAGTCGCCGCATCGG
>MEQK01000080.1 GCA_001770175.1 Bdellovibrionales bacterium RIFOXYD1_FULL_55_31
TGCGAAACCACTGCCACGTCGATTTCACTTACTACAAGTCCAACACCCTCCAGCGACGTCTCGAACGGCGGATGGTGCTGCATAAAATGGACACCCTCGACAGCTACGCCAAGTTCCTTACCAAAAACCCGGACGAGGTTAAGGCGCTCTACGCCGACATCCTCATTCATGTGACGGGCTTTTTTCGCGATCCCGACGCTTTTGAAGCGGTTACCCGAAAAATATTTCCGAAGCTACTGAAAGACCGGCCGCCTGGCTCCCCCATTCGAATCTGGATTCCGGCTTGCTCGACGGGAGAAGAAGTTTACTCGCTCGCGATCTTGCTCCTCGAATATCTGGGAGACCGGAGCTCTACTACGCCTGTTCAGATTTTCGCTTCCGACATCAGCGAATCCGCGATCCAAAAGGCCAGAGTCGGCGAATACTCCGAAAGCATCAGCCGCGAGGTTTCCCCGGAGCGACTGAATCGCTTTTTCACAAGGACAGACGCCGGAAATTACAAGGTCAGCAAGTCAATTCGGGATATTTGCCTCTTCTCACGGCATGACGTCACGGTCGATCCGCCGTTTGTAAAGATTGATCTCATCTCTTGCCGCAATCTCCTGATCTACTTCACTGCAGCGTTGCAAAAGCAAGTGATCCCGATTTTTCACTATGCGCTCTGCCCTCAGGGTTTTCTCTGGTTGGGGCGATCCGAAACCATCGGTGGTTTTTCGAATTTGTTCTCACTGGTCGATAAACAAAATAAAATCTACGCGAGAAAAAACGCGCCGATCGCGCTGTCTCTTCAATTCCCCGCCAGCACCTATGTACCAGGGAAGCAAGAGACCATAAAACCGCGCAGCTTTGCTCGGCCCGCGATGGATGCGCAAAAATTAGCGGATCTCGCCCTGCAAGCGGAATATCCCGGTGTCCTCATCAATGAAGAAATGGAGATCCTGCAGTTTCGAGGGCGCACGGTTCCGTTTATCGAGCCCGCTGCTGGAGCGGCCAGCTATCATCTTTTGAAGATGGCTCGCCCGGATTTCACGCCTGACCTGAGAGCGCTGATTCAAGCGGCCAAGAAACAGAACGCTCCCGCCAGAAAAGAAGGACTTCGCTTCAAGGACGGACGCCGCGTCGTGACTTTTAACCTGAAAATCATCCCGGTTAAGCCTTCATCTGCCTCCAAAGAACGCTACTATTACGTTCTTTTTGAAAATGCGGCCGAGGCAGAAGAACCAAAGAGTAGTGGGGTTACTCGTGGACGCAACAAAGAGGCCGCCAAAAAACGGTCAGGACGCTCATCGGATCCTCACCTTGCCGAACTCGAACAAGAGCTGACGTCCAATCAAGAATACCAACGCGCGCTCATTGAAAGATATGAAGCCACCCAGGAGGACTTGACCACGGCGAATGAGGAGCTTCAGTCCGCCAATGAGGAACTCCAGAGCACAAATGAAGAATTAGAGACCGCCAAAGAAGAACTACAAAGCAGTAACGAAGAACTCACGACCGTCAACGACGAGCTGCAAAGCCGCAGCGTGGAACAAGTCCAGCTCAGCAATGATTTGCTCAATCTCCTGGGCAGTGTCGAGATCCCGATCCTCATGTTGGACAATGATCACCGGATTCGTCGTTTCACCCCCCTGGCAGGTCGCGTGTTGAACTTGATTCCGACCGATGTGGGTCGTCCCATCGGGGACCTTAAGCTCAATTTCTCTTCTCCGGGGATCACCCTCGACCTGGATCAATTGGTTTCAGAAGTCCTGGAGACGATTGAATCCAAAGAAGTCGAAGTTCAAGATCGTCAGGGCCGGTGGTTTCGCCTCCAAGTCAGGCCATATAGAACGATCGACAGCAGGATCGATGGCGCCGTTTTGGCCTTGGTAGATATCGATGTTCTTAAACAGGGTCTTAAAGAGGTCAAAGCGGCCAGAGAAGAGGCTGACAAGGCAAATCGAGGCAAGGACATGTTCCTCGCGACGCTCTCTCATGAGCTTCGTACGCCGCTCACCTCGATCCTGTCCTGGGCCGAAATGATCGGCAAGGGAAAGCTTGACTCAGAAAAAGTCAACAAAGGGATCAAGATAATCGAAGAAAGCGGGAAAATTCAGGCGCAGCTCATCAATGACCTTTTGGATGTCTCTCGAATTATCGCGGGGAAACTCTCCCTTGAGCTTCGGGAAGTCAATCCAAGCACCCTCATCCACGGGGCCATCGAGGCGGTCAGGTCCACTGCCGAACTGAAATCCATTCAAATTGAAACCGCTTTTGATTCCACTATTGGGACAGTCATGGCTGATCCGGTACGTCTTCAGCAAGTTTTTTGGAACCTTCTGACCAATGCGGTAAAATTTTCGGCGCCCGGGTCCAAGGTTTTCATCAAGCTCGAGAAGCACAAGGGAAAAAAGGACGAACATGCTCAAGCGATGATTCAAGTGGTGGACTCGGGCAAGGGGATCGACCCAGAGTTTCTGCCTGAGATTTTCAATCGCTTTAGCCAGGAGGACAGTTCCAGTATCAGAGTGCACGGCGGTTTGGGTTTAGGGCTCGCCATTGTCAGAAATCTGGTTGAATTGCACGGCGGGACCATCCGGGCCGAAAGTCAGGGAGACCAGCGAGGGGCCACCTTTACCGTGCTTCTGCCACTCAAATCAAAACACCCCCTCCCGGAACCGCGAATCCATTCCGATAAGAGCATGAGCGATGAAATCCGCCTCGACGGGATTCGTGTTCTGATTGTGGATGATGAATTTAACACCCGAGGGGTTTTCACCGAAATGCTGCGGTCCGTGGGGGCGGAGACCCAAGCCGCCTCCTCCGCTCGCGAGGGATTTGAACTTCTGCAGCAGTTTAAGCCCGATGTGTTGGTGAGTGATATCGCGATGCCAGAGGAAGACGGGTACAGTCTCGTCCGGAGAATCAGGGCACTGTCGCCATCACAGGGTGGGCTTACTCCCGCCATAGCTGTCACCGCATATGCGGGTGCCGACGATGCCCGGCACGCGCTTTCAGGCGGTTTTCAAGCACATCTGGCCAAGCCGCTGGAAGCTCGTCGTCTGTTCGAGATGATTGCGAGATTGGTTAAATTGAAGCCCGAAAGCACTTGAGACCGCTTCTAGCGAATCGGCTCGAAGTTATTCCCGACACGCAACGGAATGGGTTTGGCGTTCTGAAGCGGCGATATTCTCAATAATTCGGCTTCCCCGAGACTGCCTACGATCATCTTAGGAACGCGGATCCGGATCATCCGTCCGGACATTCCATGGAGTTGCGCCGCAGCGGCTTTGGCGCGATCCCCCGAAAGTTTGATCTTCAGCTTGGAACGATTGAATTTATTCACAACGGCGAATAATTCCCCGGAACTCGAGTAAACAAGCGCCGGAATTTCGTATTCTCCGGGATCAACCGAAATGAACGCCCGAACCGAGTCCGAAACCCCGGATAACAAAATCCAAAGGGTGCAAAGATAGAAGGCTACTGTCCGCATAAAGGCAGGTTCTTTCCGGTCTTGAGATTGTAACTCATGCAACAAAACGCCCTTTTGAACATCAACAGACTATTCGAATCGGCCGTCTTCAGGAATCTCAAATGTCTCTGCATCGTATCCACGTCATAAGATTCCGCTCTCGGGTACACGTAGGCATCATAGAGCCAGGCTTGAGTACTTTCGGGCACCTTCGCGTCCGGATGCTTCACGCATTGAGCGAGCTGGTCCGAGTATGCCACCTCACTCTTGCGATCCTCATGACAAGCCTCGACGACGGAAACAAAGTGCTGCTGATAAGCCTGGAGCAGATCTCGCCTGAGCTGATCGCCAGAATAAAGCGAATCAGAAAGTTTTTGGATTTGAGCCGAAGTTTCAGTAATTCCGACGTTTGGCAGACAAGAAGTTCCAAGTTGCTTTTTATGATTCTTTTCCCACTCGGAGACTATTACATCCATAGAGCTTTGCGGCCTGTTCCACGAATCCCGCGCTAATGAGCACGCAAACGACCTCAGTGCGGACTGATCGGTTCCCAAACGTTTGAAATAACTCGCGGAGAAAACGTACTTGATCCCGTCCCCACTCCCGGCTGCCGCCGTGTCCGGGTCCGTGTCCGCTGATGAACAAACCATTCCTTCGTTGCCGAGAGAGGAAGTCACATCGGTTAATGAATTGAATCCGCCGCTAAAGCACGCGGATACGTGCAGATGAACGTTCACACCCGCTTTCTTCAATCTGGAGAGATATGGTTTGAGGTCATCAACGGTGATGTAATCTTTCAGATCGCCCAGATAGACTAACCAGGTGTCGTTAGCTTTGAAACCGTGATCCACCAGGTTCAGTTGAAGATGAAGAGGTTGCGAACTCTTCCTTTTTTTCGCTCTTTTTATCACCCTGTCGAGTGAATTCATGAAATCTTTCTTCGTGGCGCGTCCCGCGAAGTCGTTTCTACCCGGAACACCGCCGAGTTCGCCCAAAGGCAAAATCACCTCTTTTTTTCCACCATCACAGACGATTTCTTTGTAGGGCGGCTTGGTATAGGGTTCCTCGTTTTCCTCATATTTGAAGACTTCTCCAGCGAGCTTGCAGTCATTAGGATTTCGCTTAAAAGCGGCGATGGCCGAATTGAAATCTTTGTTAAAAAGATCAGTGGAGCGGGTATAGCAGCGTGGGCCTCTTTTCGGGCCAAAGAAGTTCAAGATCTGCTTACGAGGAACACCAAGCTGCTCATAAGACTGATGCATTTCCTTGCTCGACGTATAGAAGTCCTCTGAAGTGTTATCCACCGAGGCGCCGCCGGTAACATTAATCGCCCAAACGTTTTCGTTCGCATCCGCCGAAAAGGAAAACAGGAGAGAGATCAAGTATAAAGAAAACCCTGTCCGCAGGTCGGTACCCGACATTTTCGCCCCTCAATCAACCGGCTGAATCGGTCGATTTCAGGATAACAGGGGGCACGACGGGTGTCGAGATCGGAGGAGCTGTCGTGATTAGGCTGAGGGCAAAATCGAACTGCGGTGTTTCGCCAAACGCAACTCATCGTCAAGTTAAATTGTATATTGATAATATGACAGCCACCCCATTAGGCCTGATTAATCCCAAACCCGCGTTTGGGTCGTCGACATCACATTTCCGTTCGCGTCAAAGAGAATGGTGAAATCCACCTTCGAAAATGAGAACTTCGGATGAAAGGCTACTAGGACTTTATGGCATCGCTTTACCCGAGCCACGACGTCGGGATCAGTAAGATTATTTATCGGTGAACGCTTATGGTCAGCAACTAACGAATAGTGACCTGGACGGTTCCTCGTCGGTCCACCTCCGCCCGAAACCCAACCACAATCAAGCGAGGACGATCCGAAACTGATCATGTGCCAATTTGGCTCAGCTTCGATTTGGGCCGCGACATCGGCCCAGGACATCTCGGCTGTGATTCGCGCACGAAGGGCCTCCGATTGCCCTGCGCTTCGCCTATCTCCGATGATGATCATAACAATTCCGATAGCCAGAAACACGGCCAGACCAATCGTCAGCTTGACTAAGCCCCCGCCTACTTTTGCCAAACCGCCTTTTATCCTTGAGTTCATGATTCGAGGTTAGCACAAACCCTGATAGCATTTAAGAATGGAACCCGCCTTTGTCATCTATACCTTTGCATGGGCAATCGGCACCGCTTCAGCCGTGGCGTTCCTCATCCATACACGATCCACCCAGATTCTCTTTCACCGTTCCTATTACGGCTTCCTTTTTCGACCCTGGAAGGTCGTGACGTTTTTAATCTCCGGCGCCGGCGTAACCCTGCTTGGACCTTACACGACCGATCCAACGTGGGACTGGGTGGATGGATCGTTTATGTCGATCCTGGCCTATTTCACAGGCCCCTGGGCAGTCGGAACGATTTATCGGGCACTCGCAGGACTCGATACGAAGAAGAATTTGTATCCCGCGTTGTTCGTTTGGATGTTCTCCGCAAGCTGGTCGTACGACATCTATCTCTATTTTCGCGACGGCTTCTATCCGCCGACATGGTGGTCAAATCTGATTCTTTCGTCGATTCTCTATTTCTCCGCAGGAATGTTTTGGAGTCTGGATTGGAAGTCCGAAAAGGGCGTCATTTTCTCGTTTCGGGAAAACCAATGGCCATATGTCAGCAACCAGCGCTTCTTGATGAAGATTATTTGGATTGGACTCCCCTTTATGGCCGTGGCCGCTTGGCTTACGCTCGGGTTCCTCAAAATTTTCAACCGCTAAGACTCACTCGCAAATGAGCGTCAAAATCTGAGCCTGAACCTCGGGAGAAATCATCATCCAACCTTCGAATCTAACAAAAAAATTCGCAGATCAGCTTCTTTGCTATAATTTTTTGTAAGCATAGCGCCAAACCTTTTCCGGTAAGGTATTACGTTTTTGTATAGCAACAGAGTACTCCGTGACAGACAAACCCAAACGATAGGCAATGAGTGTGACAGTGAATTTTCCGCTGAATTAAACGACGAAGGAATTGAGTACAACGCTGTCGATACTGAACTAGCGAGAGTAAACCATGAAGGGCAAGATGAGCACACCTCGGAATATGTTTACGTACACAAATCGCCGAGGCGACACCTATTACCTGCACGGGGGAAAAACAAAGCTAGGAAACCCTAAGTATTTCGCAAGCAAGAAATCGGCAGGCGCCCTAAACACCGTGCCCGATGGATTTGAAGTGTGCGAAGACATAAACGGAATAGTCATCGTGCGCCGACCAAGCCCGTCAGCAATTCCGGATGAAGATTTTGAATGCGTGCAAACCAAAGTAAGGTCCCATCGGCACCTCAAAAATTATCGGGTCATCACCAAGGAAAGGTCGATCATCATTTACGAGCCTCTTGGACTTGATGCGATCAAGATCTCTAATCCCGATTCTTTTTCCGCCAGAGGCGCGCTTGAACCGCTCATTCGCTCCTCCGGAAGAACGTGGGACGACTTCGTCGAAGAAATGGCCTCTCAGTCCAATATTTCTGTCGAGGAGTTTAATAAGCTACAAAAGGCGGCCGCCGTTGAACGTCATAAGGAATATGTCGACTCCCTGAAGCGAAACATGCAGTACAGGCCCGTCATGCGGTTCTTGAGAGAAAAGCGCGATGAAATTTACGTCGCCGAACGAATGAGCTATCGAGGCAGCGATGAACAATGGCTATCGCTCGGCATTGGCGCGATTGAAGATTTGTCGAAGCGGTACGTACGCCACATTGGCAAGGACTCGTTTTTCGATTTATGTGAAGAACCAGAACCAGCGGATCTGAGTTGAATGTTGGGAAACTAGTATGACCTCGGGCTCCTCCATGCCCCCCGGTACCCCCAGCCGCAACCACTCTGCAATGACACAAAGAGACGCGAGTAGACCGAGGAAGACGAGACGACGCGACCAAAGCGTACGTTTGGGTACGCTGCGGGAGCGGAGTTCGAAGTCTGACGAAGGGATACGAAGCGGATCTGAAGTGGAATGGCTGGGGAACTAGGATTCGAACCTAGATAGCCAGAGTCAGAGTCTGGAGTCCTACCGTTGGACGATTCCCCAAGCTACGGCACAGCGGCTTTTTTATAGCTTAGCCCGATGTGGCCTGTCCAATGGAAAACGGCTGCTCACCGCGCGGGAACTACAACGTTTCGACCTTCCGGAGCCGCGGTTCGACCACATCCCAGGGCAGAAGTGACAGTAATTCAAAGAGTCCGGCACTGACCAGACGCCCCGTCACGGTGAGCCGGATCGGCTGCGCCAAATCCCCCAGCTTAACGCCGTGCTGCTCGCCGATCTGCCTCAAAAGCGCGTCAACTTCAGCGTGGGTCACGCCCACATCCTGGAGAGAAGCCGAACGTCCCCAGCACTGATCCGCACCGGAACGATCGCGAACCGGCGCGGTCGCGATCTTCTTCCCGAATTCATCAAGCGCGTGCTTGACGGCGGCCTTGATCACCGTCTTCATGCTGCCGTCTTTGCCCCATTTCAAACCGGTGGAATCGACTTCAACAGCTCCCGGAGTCACGAGAGGGACCATCTGTTCCGCGATTTCCTTTACAAGCTTCACCTTGGGCTGAATCAGGGCGACGATCTGTTCACCCATCCGGGTTTTGGCGCGCGCGAGGCCCTCGGGCGTGAAATGATCGGAATAATCCTCCGCGATCACGGAAAGAAGCCGCGCGGGTTGATTGCTTCGGATATGCGTTCCGTTCAACCAGAGGAGCTTTTCCATATTGAAAACGGCGGAACTCTTTTGAACGTGATCAAACGAGAAGAAATCGATCATTTCCTGAACCGAGAAAACCTCCTGATCGCCGTGGCTCCACCCCAGGCGAGCGAGAAAATTCAGCAACGCTTCGGGAAGGTAACCATCCGCCCGATAGGCGTTCGCTGAAACGGCCCCGTGCCGTTTCGACAGCTTCTTTTTGTCCGGCCCGAGAATCATCGGAAGATGCGCGAACAGAGGAACCGGGTACTCGAAAAATTGATACAGGTGCATCTGCTTCGGGGTGTTGTTGATATGATCATCGCCCCGGATAATGTGCGTGATCCTCGAAAAAACATCATCCACCACGACCGAAAGGTTGTAAGTCGGCGCGCCGTTCGAACGGATCAAGACAAAATCATCGATATCGGCATTCTCGAATTTGATATCGCCCCGGATCAGGTCGTGAAATTCCACGGAGCCCGCGAGCGGGATCTTCGCCCGGATCACGTAAGGCTTGCCCGAAGGCTGCTCCGTGCGCTCGCGGCAACGACGATCATATTGTGGCTTCTTGCCCTCTTTCATCGCCTGGTCCCGCATGATCTCGACTTCGGCCTCGGTGCAGTAACAGCGGTAAGCGTGCCCTTGCCGGATCAGTTCCTCGGCTTTTTCCTTGTACACCTCGAGCCGCTGGCTTTGGTAAATCGGCTCCTCGTCCCAGGTGAGCCCGAGCCATTTCATCGACGCGAGAATGTCCTGAGTATAACGCTGCTCGGATCGCTCAAGATCGGTATCTTCGATTCGGAGCAGGAACTTTCCGTGATGGTGACGGGCGTAAAGCCAGTTGAACAGAGCCGTACGAACGCCGCCGATATGAAGAAAACCGGTCGGCGAGGGCGCAAAGCGGACACGAACGGACGAATTCGGATTTGGCATAGGGAACAGGTTATAACCCAGAATTACGGACGCGACAAATGCGCTCTGCCAAGGCTTAGCGCGAACTCACCTGGCCACCGCCACTGGCGGAAACAGCCGTGGGATTTTCATTCCGATATGCGCTCAGATAACTCATCAGCGCCCGCTGGTCGCGGTCGCTCAGCTTGGGCATGCCTTTGACCACCGGATGACCGGTTGAAGCCAAGGTACGGACTTTCGCTTCGCTCGTGAAATTCATCGGGCCGAGTCCCTGGCCGGAGCCCTGGGCTGCCGGGTGGCAGGCGATGCAGTTCTGAACGTAAAGCTTTTCGCCTCTCATTGCCGAAGGGTCCGTGCGGCGTTTCAGAAACAACGACCCATATCGCGCACGGTAGTTGGCCAGCTCGATCTTGCTGAGCTGTGGAACGAAATAGCGCTCGAGCGGAAGACTTTCCTCGAGAATCCTGGTCTTTGATGTCCAAGGCACGACGGTTTGGAAACCGCCGATATCCGACTGATTGCGCCGGGTGGCGACGAGCAGCGGGTACTTCGTTATGAGCGAGCGGGGAATCAAGGCTTCCTTATCCGCGCCTTTCAAAATCACAAGGTCCACTTGAGCCTTGAGTTCAGGTGAAAGCGAACCGAGCGCCTTGTCGATGATCTCCTGAAGCGAAACGCCGACCCAACG
>MEQK01000081.1 GCA_001770175.1 Bdellovibrionales bacterium RIFOXYD1_FULL_55_31
CATTACGGCGAAGAAGGGGAAAATGAGGATACTAGCGACCGAAAGATGGTGTCCCAGAAAAAGGGTCACATGATAGCGAACGTCTGGTTCTGATCCGGGAATAACCTGAGGCCGTGGCCACCCCGTGAAATACTGAAATAGACCAATAACCGAGAGCAGGGCAAACCCGGTCAGCCAGGATTTCAACACAATGCCTTGTTCTTGCCGAGAGAGCTTTCGAAGCCCAATCACGAGAAGAATGGGCCAGAAGAGATACCAGAGTTTAGCAATATCTCTGAAAAATCGGACTTCAACAAAGTGCCCGCCGAATCCGAGCGGCCAGAACTTCGCCACGAGAAGGCTTAAAATGCACGTCAGCGCCAAGATCATTGAGAGTTGGAGATAACGACGGGTCACGGCCGAGTTCAACTCGCTCTGCAGATCTTTACGGATTTGCTTCGTTTTGATCATGACCAAAACGATGATCAAGGCCGCGGCGCCGATGCTCATGGCGGCCATTGAAAAGAGAGAAAATAGCGCATAAGCGGAAAGCGCAGCAACCAAAGCTGTACTGTATTTCATGATTCCGCCTCCTTAAGACGCAGCGGCAAGGGCGGCGGGGTGCAGACCTGATCCAGCGGACACCTGGAACAGATCTCCTTATTTTTAGACTTCTGACACAGATCGAGAATTCCCAGCCGGGAAATTGCGAAATCATAGCGGACCGGATCGTTGGGGTCACATTCACGCAACCGCTCAGTCACTTCAAGGGCAGCCTTCCAGTCAGCGTTTTTCCGAGTAGTCAAGCCGAGATAGCGGCTGATCCTGCCAGTATGCGTATCGAGTGGAATGACGAGTTCCGCAGTCCTCAAGTATCTTCCCTCGGGAAAGGTACTGAGCAAGGGACTCTCCATGCACCAAAGGCCCGGATCGAGGGCGTCGCGACGTCCCATCCACCTCAGGAACATGCACCACCGCTTACAGCAACTGCCCGATGCTGGCGCGGTCAGAAAAAAATAAAACGAGGAATGTTTGGCAGCCCCGGTTGCCTTGGCCCAGCTACGCCATTCAGCAATCAACTTATTCAGGGCCGTCTCGATGTCCGAATCATCAGGGTCCTTGTAAGAAAGAAAGTGTCCCCCGAGCGAACCGTGGCGCTCCCAACTCCGGGCAAGAAGCTCGAGAAGGCGAACCAGATCCGAACCCGTGTTAAAACGATGAACCCAGTCGCGAAACACCTTGAAAGCTTGTCGCCTGAAAGCGGGTTCCTGCAGATGAAAAATGAATTCCCGAGGGCTCGTCGCGATGGAACTCATTCGATCTATGGCGTTCTGAATGGATGATCGTATCTGCCGGACGTTCCCGTACGCCAGCAAGGCGGATATGAGCGCTATGACCTCGCGATCGCGGGGATCTTGATACCTGTGGACAAATTCCAGGGGGTCCGTCGAAAGAAGGAAATCCCGATGGTACTCATCAAAAAGACGATTCAGAAAATCGCTCAGCCGCTCCAAAATCTCTCCTTTCCTTTGCTATACTGCACCGGGCTCTTCCAGGCAATGTGCCCCTCTCCCATTCTACTCCATCATTGAAAAACGACGATCTTCCCCGTATTGAAAGAGAGAGGAGCAACTGAATGTCAGTGATGAGGAACGCCTGCAGTCTTATTCCCATTCTGGTTATCTTGAGTCTTGCGGCCGCTCCCTTCGCGAACTCCCCAGCTGAGACAGTTTGGGCGGCCCCGCCCGAAAAGAAGAAATTCTCCTTCGAGGAGGAAGAATCCAAAATCCCGATAAAGCCGACCGCGCCCGCCCCAATTCCCGGCAGCACGGCGAGCGACCTGTTCCATTGCGAGCGCTATTTTATCTTTGAAGGCAAGAAGCTGAATTGTGACTCAATGGTGCGCCAGGATGGAGAGGAATTGCGGCCAATCATCGAAGACGTTCCCGAAGCCATCGCCGAATTAAACATTTACCAGCGAAACCAACGGAACCTTCGAACAGCCGCCTACGTAGGCAGCACGGGCCTCGTGATTGCGGCGATCGGCATGTTTATCAAACAACGTTACAGTGACTCCTCCAAGGACCTGGCTACGAGTGATCCCGCGACAGCTCAAAGCTACAGCTCCAAAGCCGACCTATTGCAAGCGCTAGTGTATACAGGGCTGGGCCTTACAGCTGGAACCGTGATTTACGGCATTAGCCTTCTGCGAACAAACGAAACTCACCTCGGCAATGCGGTTCGCCATTATAATTCGGCTAATCCGGCTCACCCCATCGAGCTTCAATTCACGACTGAAATAGCCTTCTAAGGGGCTCCAAAACCTGCCTGGTTTCTTCCCATTGCCCTGAGGCAATCAAGAGAGGTAAGTTGGAATATAAGGAGAACTATCCATGGGCTACGACCAAGGCGGAAATTGTTGGAGCTGCGGAAGAACGCTCACCGTGCTTGATTACGGAAGGGCGGATACCTGCCCCAAATGCGGCCGCGACACCAAAACGTGCAAAGGCTGCCAATTTTATGATCAACACGCGAATAACGAATGCCATGAATCGCAGGCCGATCCCGTTCTGGAAAAGGAGCGCTCCAATTTTTGCGATTATTTCAAGCCCCGTTCGGGAACGGGCTCCGAGACATCCACCCGGGACGCCCTAAAAGCCGCGGCCGAAGCCCTATTTAAAAAATAGGGGCAGCCAGCTACCCCGGTGTCTCTCTTTGCAATTCCTTTAGATTGTGTTAGCTCTGAGAATCTATGGCTGAAGACAAGATCCCGATGACAATAACAGGGAAGCGCCTACTCGAAGACGAACTCAAGCAGCTCATGACAGTCGAGCGACCCGCGATCATCAAAGCGATTGAAATCGCCCGAGGGCATGGCGATCTCTCCGAGAATGCTGATTACTCAGCGGCCAAAGAACGCCAAAGCTTCATCGAAGGACGAATCCAGGACATCAATGGGAAGCTCGCCCGGGCACAGGTGATCGACCCTGCGACCATCAAATCCGAAAAGGTCGTATTCGGCGCAACTGTGGACCTCGAAGACCAGGCAAGCGGCAAGCGAATGACATACAAGATCGTCGGAGTCGACGAGGCCGACATTAAGAACGGAAAAGTAGGAATCACCTCACCCATAGCACGCGCTCTCATCGGAAAAACAGAGGGAGACGAGGTAGTCGTTCATGCTCCCAAAGGCGAAATCCGTTACGACGTTGTCAAAATCACCTATCAATAGGGGCGCCGGACCGGAAACCCCGATTCAATATGTAAAAGGCGTGGGGCCTCGTTTAGGCGCCATTTTCAATAGCCGCGATCTTCATACGGTGAAGGACCTCCTGTACTTTTTCCCGCGCGCCTACGAAGACCGAACACGGCTTTGTCGCGTGTTGGATCTCCAAGAAGGACAGAAAGCCACAGTCAGCGTCAGCGTCCAGGGCGTCCGCAGAATTCCGACACGGAAGTTTGGAAAATCCATTCTCGAGGTAAGATGCGGCGACGAGAGCGGATCGATGGCTCTCAAATGGTTTCATGTACCGCGGGGAATGGACTCGCGATTTGCTCCCGGGGTTCAGATCGTAGTTACCGGAACCGTCAAGAAATACATGGGGCGGCCAGAAATCGTGCATCCGGAGATCAGCTGGGGAATCGGCGCGGATATCGAATCGCTCTCAGACCCGGAAGGCCCGAACTCCGCAGGCCCCAGTTTTGGTCGGGTAATCCCCGTCTACACGGAAATTGAGAAAGTTCCAACCCGCGTGCTTCGCAAAATACTTTGGCAGGCGATCCAAAAATTCCTCGGCACCCTGACTGAAGATTTGCCCGAACGATTCCGTAAGGCACATCACCTTCCGGCCCTCGGTGAATCGATCCGGGCCATTCATTTTCCTGATGAATCCCAAGCAAGTAAGCTCGCGGAACTCGTAAAGTTCAACACCCCGGCCCATTTGCGCCTGATTTATGAGGAATTCTTTAAATTCGAATACCTGGTTTTACGTCAGCGATTACAAATGGAAAAGGAACACGCCCCCGCCTTTGGCCGATCGGGCGGAAGCCAGGCTGCGACTCAACTTGAAACTCTGCTGCCTTTTCGACTGACGCAAGACCAGAAAAGGGCGGTTCGTGAAATTCTCGATGACCTAGTTGGTTCGGAAGAAACGGTCCCCCTAAACAGTGGGGGTGCTCACGTCCTCACCCATACTCATCCAATGAACCGCCTTATTCAAGGCGATGTCGGATCCGGAAAAACCGCGGTTTCCTTTCTTGCCGCCGGAGTGGTTCTTGCCGAAGGCGGACAGGTCGCGCTTATGGCGCCCACCGAAATCCTCGCCGAACAGCATTACAAGAACGCAGTACATATGTTTCATGGAAAACTCAATTCCGCGCTCTTAACCGGAAAAACGCCCCATTCTGAACGCACTCAAATTCTCGAACGGCTTTCAACGGGCGAGCCGATCCTTCTGATCGGAACACATGCTCTTCTTGAAGAGCCCGTTCTGTTCAAGAATCTCTGCTTCGTCATGATTGATGAACAGCAACGGTTCGGCGTCGAGCAACGCCGTACCCTACGTCACAAGGGCACCAGGCAGAACACTGAGACCGGCAAACTTGTTTATCCACATACCCTCATCCTGAGCGCGACGCCCATACCGAGAACTCTCGCGTTAACTGCCTACGGAGACCTTTCGGTGACCACGATTCGCGAACTTCCTCCGGGACGTACTCCGGTTGTGACCCGTGTAATCCAGGACCGCGCTCAGAAAGCTGATAGTTATGAGCAAATCCGGCATGAGATCAGGCGAGGACACCAAGCCTACTTTATCTATCCGCTCGTGAACGACAGCGAAGCCGAAGGGTTTACGCAGCTCAAATCCGTCGTTGCCGAAGCCGAACGACTGGGGCGCGAGGTATTTCCTGAATTCAAAGTCGGGATCCTACATGGCCAACTGAAACCGGAAGAGAAAGCTTCCGTGATGGAGAAATTCAAAAAAAACGAACTCCACGTCTTGGTTTCCACCACGGTCGTGGAAGTCGGAGTCGATGTCCCGAATGCGACGGTCATGGCAGTCGAGCACGCAGAACGCTTCGGACTTTCACAGCTTCATCAGCTCAGAGGTCGTGTGGGCCGCGGCGGGGCTCAGTCTTATTGTTATCTGTTTTCCGCTCCATGGGTTGGAGAAACCTCGAACGCACGCTTGGATGTGCTGGCGCGAAGCAACGACGGCTTTGAAATCGCGGAAGCCGACCTTGAGATCCGAGGTCCAGGAGAATTCCTCGGGACAAAACAAGCCGGAGGGCTCGCCTTTAAACTCGGCAATCTCGTCCGTGATCGCGAATGGTTACTCAAGGCGAGAGATGATGCGATGCAACTTCTTCGAGAAGACCCGGAATTAAGAAATCCAGAACACCTCCCACTCAGGAATTTCTACCAGCGCGAAGGCAGTTTACAATTTGATCGTCTGAAAACGTCATAATGTCCCGTCTTGGCGAAAAAGAGCATGCCAGCGGATTAACTTTCCTTAATATTTTAGCCTGACAACCGGGGGGATGGATTGCAAAATTTAGTTATTTCGATCAGTTATCTTCAATTTCAATGACTTTGTTTAGTTGACGCCCGTACACGTCTCGGAGTATTATGAGTTTTATGCTGAACATAATAAAGCGGCCAAAACTGGTGGGTGAATTTATCCGCAAACGCCGAAGTGCGCTGGGATTGTCTCAGCGGGCCCTCGGAATGCTTTTTAACCCGCCGGTTACGACCCAGTTCATTTCGAATGTAGAACGTGGCGTTACCCCTCTCCCACCGGTTCACATCCCGACTCTTAGCAAAGCTTTGGCAATTGGTGATGCGGAATTAACAACTCTTCTTGAGCGAGAGTTTACAATGAAGCTTTCTGGCCGGCTCGGCAAAACCGAGATTTCCGGCGCACAACTCGCAAGTTCTCATCTGACCGTCGATTCGCCAGATTACGACTTCATGCGCAGCCTGTATAATGCCTATCAGCGGGCTGACGAAAAAACCAGGCAGACTTTCGCCGATATCTGTGAAAATGTTCTAAACGTGCCGAAAAGCACGTCCTAGCCCTCTCCAGATTTGATATTATTCCACCATGTCTCCCGTGAAGCCTCGTCCGACGGGTGCTCGCAAAAAAAGCTCTTTCGAAAGACGGAACAAACCGCCTGTTTCCGCCAAATACGGCTATGTCCGCAGCTTTGACGGCACAAAGCTGTTTTACGCTGCCGAAGGCGGGGGGCCGCCCCTCGTGTTTTGCTATGGACTGGTGTGCTCCAGCCTGCACTGGACTTATCAAATTCAACATTTCATCCAAGACTCCCCAAAGAAGTACCGCGCCGTCTGGTGTGATTATCGCGGCCACCACAATTCCGAAGCACCCGCCGACCTCAGGAGCCTCACGCTCCCGAACATAGCCCGCGACCTAAAAGCAGTCCTGGATGAACTCAAAATTGAAAAACCTGTTCTGCTCGGCCACAGCATGGGGGTGAACGTCCTTTTGGAATTCTATCGGCAAAATCCTGATCGGGTTGCCGGAATGATCCTGGCAAACGGAACCGCTCAGCGCCCTCTCGAAACCCTGTTTCGCCATAATATTTTGCAAGCTGGTTTTCAGCTTTTGAAAAAAACTTACCAAAAATCACCCGACCTCGTGTCAATTGCTTTCAAGCTCTCGAAACAAAACCCGATTACCCGAACTTTGATAGCCCTGGGGGGTTTCAATCCCCACCTGACACCTCAAGAAGATATCGACCTTTACGTCAGACAGGTCCTGGAAATGGATCCGGCGATCTTACTTAACTTAATCGAGAATTATGACTCCTATGACGCCACGGCCTGGCTGCACACATTGAAGATCCCAACTCTGATACTCGCCGGCGAGGAAGATAAGGTGATACCGCTGGAACAGCAGGAGCTGATGCACCAGTTAATCCCGGAAAGCCAGCTTGAGATCATTCGCCATGGAAGTCATTGCTCACAGATGGATTTGCCTGATCTGGTCAATTTCAAAATCGAGCAGTTTTTAGATCGAATTAATTACGCGTCAACACCCATTGAGACCACGGAAATCTCCAATCTATCCACTGCGAAACGTCCAGCCCCTGATCCAGCAGAACCCTCTTAAACGGGTCCATGCAACGCTGCCCCCGGCATTTTCCTTCGCCGACATGAGTGACTGAAAGCACGGCTTCAGCAGATTGTAAATTCCCATGCCTGGTACGCTCGACCACCTTTTCAGTAGCGATTCCCATGCAAGCGCAAAGAAGGGGCTCAACCGGCTCCGAATTTCGGATAGAAGCGAGTTGAATCGACATGCCACGATGTATTTTGGTTTGGCACGCAAGCTTCTTGACTCCGTCAACGAGAACCTGGCAAAGCCCGCAGCTCCCGTCGCAGCAATGAAGAAGGTCTTCCGGACGACCATACCCAATCTCAAACAACGCCGTCGAAATCAGTATCTGATCTCGCACATAGCGCTTTTCGCCGTTCAGAAGTATTTCGACCTTTTTTCCAACCTCCGGCTCGGTCGAATGGATGTAAGATGCGTCTTCAGCCGTCTGGGATTTGATTCTTTTCAATCCCCTTGCCTCCCAAAGTAGATGCGAGGGAACCTCAAGTTTCACGATTTGAGGGATTCCGCCAGGGTGAATCTCTTCAATAACGCGTCCGGATCCCAGAACCTCACCTCTGCGGTTCAGTAACGATGCGAATTCGCCGACGCTCCATCGCCGACGCCCCCGCCACGAGAGCGCCAGAAAAGAAGTCGACCGATCACCTTCTTCACGGAGCATCGCTATCGCGGCGCTCGGACATACCTGCAAACAGACGCCGCAACCTGTGCACTTGCTTTCGAGGAGAACCCGGCCTTTCTCAATTGCGCCTTCAGGACAACCGGTCTGACACAGGTTACATGAGATCGGCTCGATGCATTCGACAGAGGCCACGAATCCTTTCTTAAAAACCTCCTTGGGCACACCAGAAAACGCCCGGAGCACCCGTGAATCATTCGAGGACATCCACTTGCCTTGATAAACTGGCGTGAAAGGCTCCGATCTGTGCCTGCCATATCTCTTCAGTCGAGCACGTGCTTTTCTGTACACCCGGTCCAGGGACTCCCGTTCTGTCCCTAAATCATTGATGAGAGCCTTTACGATCTTAATGGCCAGCCAGCGTCCCCGTTCTTCTTCCAGCATCCAGCCTTCAACATCCTGCTCGCAGGTTTCACCAGCTGTCTGGTCAAATTCGTAAAGGAAGGAACCAGCCGGGTACTCCCGAATTCCTGGAAGATCCCGAAAAGGGCCTGCGGCAACGACCCGTGAACATTCGAGTACACGCGTGCCTTGCGCCGTCCTAATCCGAATGTCCCATCTCAGCGGGCCCTTCTCGGTAAGTTTAACGGGAACGCCCTCAATTAGCTTGCCTCCAGCCATTTCGAACCGCCGGCGTTCCACTTCCCATCCCGCAAAACGCTTCGCCTGCCACTCGGTCGAGCTCTCGATGCAGGTGACGTCCGGTATTCCCCAATCAAGCAGGCGGCTTCCGAACCTCAACGCGCGATTGCCGGTTCCGAGGATCACGGTGGATGGATTCCACATAGAAAAATCAAGATTGAGAAGACGCATTGCCGTGGCAAGCGGAACCACGCCTTGTGAAAGAGAACCTGGAAACGGATCGGGCAATTCCGCTCGCGCGCTCACGCGCACTACGGATCGCGCGTGAATCCGGTGGATGCGGCGCTGAACGTCTTCAGCGATAACGAGAGCCCCCGTCCCGGGCAGCGGGATCACTCCTCGAACAGTCAAGCCGTCTCCCCCCAGAACTCCAACCGAAAGCCCCATGTCAGCGCAAATTACCGATAAGGACCGAACCCCGATCGAGGGCCAAGGGTCAACGCGCGGAGCGGCGGCGATCACCACATCAAAGGCGCCGTTGCGAATCATTCAGCAACTCCTCTGATCACGGATTGTTGCGACTGGGAAGAACTGAGCGATGCTTGAGTGACAACCCGTTCACAAGCCATGCGAGCCCTCTGAACAACATCAATAATGGGACCGTCCGCGCCTGGAATAATTTCGACTCTGGGCTCCGATGAGGATAAACACCAATGCGAAGGAGTATTGGTCTCAGACCATTCAAAAAGAGCCCGTGCCCGCATCGACCGTACGGTCCAGGAGTCCCATTTGAAAAAATCGCGACAAAGTGCCGAAAGCTCCTGAAAGGAATCCGCCGACGCCCAGCTCGAACCATGCCGGGGAGAAAGTATCTCCGCAGCCCCGAGGAGCGGCCCTGCCCGCAATACGGCCAGCCGAGCGCTGGGCAGCACCGCGCTTTGTGTCGGAATTCCCTCTATCTCTGCCCACGCGGTCAATTCGCCGGAGCCCGCACGGAAGGTGCCGATTACGCCCGGTTCCAGAGGATCACGAGAAACGAGGGACCACTGCTCCCAAACTCTAAGGCCTTTCGGAAGGAATGGTTTCACCTCAGCGCGCTTGGCTTGGGTCAATACCCATTGGCTCAACCGAGGTGTCCAGAAAAGAAGCAGACCGGAGCCAATTTTGGCCGTGTGGGCAGTGTGAGCAACCGAGCCGTGAGCGCGGCGGGAACAGCCCACCTCAGTTTGCGTTGTTCCGGCCAAAAACCGGATACCCTCGGGAACGATTTCAATCTGACTCGCGCCGCAAAGCACCCGGTGCACGCCCAGTCGCTCACGCACAAACTCAAGAATGCCGTTGCGATACCGGCTCACATCCACATCGCAGAATTTTGGAACCCAAAGCCCGCGGTATTCATCCAAGCGGCCGGAGAACCCCGGAAACCGAGCGGCAGCCCGTACTCCCTGCATGATCTGG
This sequence comes from Bdellovibrionales bacterium RIFOXYD1_FULL_55_31, assembly GCA_001770175.1. GTDB lineage: Bacteria > Bdellovibrionota > UBA1018 > UBA1018 > UBA1018 > XYD1-FULL-55-31. The sequence goes on from MEQK01000081.1 coordinate 9,838, forward strand.
GGATTCAATCCAAAATCGGAAATACGAACATACAAGTCCTCCAGCTCGCTCCAGGCCTTATCGGCCGAGGGGTCATTCGAAACAATCCAGAGCCGCCCGCGCTCGCGGATATGCGGCGCATTGAAATCATGAAATCCGCTCTCGGAATTTTTCCCGGACCAGAACTCAACCGCGCCTGGAAAAGACGGCCGTAATTCTTTCAGAGCACGCTCGGGGGAATTCAACCTCACTCGCTCGGGTAAGAGCCCTTCTGACAAGCCAACACCAAGCGGATCGAGCGGCAGCTCCGAATCCTCGAGAAAAAAATCCGGATCAGGATTAAGAAGAAGAACCGAAAGGCCCTCAGCTTCGAGGTGCTTGGCGGCCACGAGCGACGCGAGCCCCGTTCCGAGGAGCACGACGTCACTATCGAGACGCATCAGCAAGGCCCCCCATCACTCTCTTCATGGCGCTCAGGACCTGTGCACGTTTGTAGTCGCTGTGAGCGCTCCGGCCGCGCTCGTTTTCTTCGGCCCCCCTGCGGTCAAAGACCTGAATCTCATATGGATAGAAGAAACGGATTTCCCGCTGGATGTGCGTAAGGTCGATCTTTTCGATCATTTTAAGCAAATCGGCATGAATAGGATTGGAGCGGGCCTGATTCTTGAGTTCCTTGAGATCCGCGTAAAGGGGATTTCGAAGCTTGATCAACTGACGAACCGTGAATTGAATAGCCCGGTAATACTCACTTGAATGGGGATTTTCGGGACCCACCTGCGGGGCTTGCGCGACCTCTTCGAGTTGAGTCGTGAATTCAACATCCGAAATCTCCCCACGATCGGCGCGCAGGAGCAAATCCTGCAGACGGCTGCGAAACGCCTCGACGTCGATCAGAGTATTGCGCGAACGACTCGGTTTGATATTCGGCGGCATTACGATCATCTGGTCACGCAAATATTTCACAACCTTAAGGGCACCCAGTGGACTTTCCGTCACAAAGCGGATCCCGACCCGGTCGAAAATATCCTCTGCAACGTTCTCGGGTTTATGAAGGAGTTTCAAAATAATCGATTCGCGTGATTTCTTTGGCTTCGTTTCAAACGCGACAAGGTCAACCCGAAACCCGTTCCCATCCTTATCCCCGAGAAAAAGCTGTCCATTGATATCGCGATGAATCACCTTGTAGAAACGATCCAGTATCTGCATCTGGATTTCCAAAAAATAAGGTGATCGGAGATCTTTGTCGATGTGAGCGATCGTATGTATCACCTTCAGGATGCTGCAGGCCCAGTTCTTCAAATAGTAACCTTGGGTATCGTGCCCTTGCCCCGGATAATGAAGACCGGCCATTCGAAAAAGCTCCGCTATATCCGTCAGCTCCAATATCTTTCTGGGAATCTCAACCCGAAGTCCCTGTGGATTTTCGGGCTGTAGGAAAAATTTTCGGACGAAGTTCAGCGCCTCGTGAAAATTCCCCATCAGCTCGGCTTTTTCTATGGGATTGTCAAAATCGTAACCATAACTCTTGATAAAACGATTCGCTTCTTCGAGAGTCTTGAGCTCGAGTCCCACCGAAGCGTCGATCATCGAGCGTCCGCCGATCACGATGTCAAGAACATCTGCGCTGAAGTTGTACCGGGAGCGAAGAGATCCTCCCAAATTCTTCTGAGTCATTCGTCGCGAAGTTTATCCGAAAGAGGGCCAGAGCGGCAATCACAGAAAAAATGAACTCAACAATCCTAATGCGCCGGGTCAGGGGTTCTTTTTTGGAATTCCTGTTACTGAAAACGAAAGTGCGTTATTTCAGAATCCTATGCCGAAAATTTATGAATGCGGGCTCATCGTTCGTGGATACGAACTCGACAGCTTCGGTCACGTAAATCACGCCGTATATTTCAATTATCTCGAACACGCCCGCTGGAGTCTCTTGGAGCAAGAGGGAATAACACTTAAGCAGCTGAACGATTGGAATCGCTGGCCGGTGATTGCCGGCGTTGAGGCGTTCTATCTTAAGCCAACCTTCATGGGTGAAAGACTGCTGGTGAAAACGCAGGTTCTCGGACAAGGCCGGAGCGCCTTCGTCTTCGATCAAACGATTGAACGGGACGGAACACCTATTTTTAGAGCCAAACTCAGAAGCGTGATCGTGAATGGAAAGGGTCGGCCAACCGAGCCCCCACCCGAGATCAGACGGCTCTGGACAACAACTCCTGAACCGGAGACCTCATGAATCAGATCCCTTTTGAAAAAATCAATGGGCCTCGATCTACTCTCGCCGTAATTGCGGGAACCGCTCTGGGAGCGGGCTTTGTCCCCCGCGCTCCCGGGACAATGGGAACACTCGTCGGGATTCCTGTGGCTTACCTTTCTGCCGAATGGAACTGGCCGGTACGCTTGCTTCTCTGGATCGGGTTAACGGTAGTCGGCACTTGGGCCGCGCAGGTCATCGACGAGATCACGGGCAAAGCCGACAATCAAGCTATCGTCATCGATGAAGTAATCGGGCTCGGAGTTACTGCCTGGACGGCGGGACGGCATTGGCCCACTCTCTTCGCCGCTTTCTTGCTTTTTCGGTTTTTCGATATCGTGAAGCCTTTTCCGGTCCGTCGCATAGACAGTTGGTCCAAAACCAAAGCATTAGCCGGAACGGGCGCAGCAAGGTGGTGGGGAGGTTTCGGAGTTATGGCTGATGATATCGTGGCAGGACTCCAAGGACTTTTGGTGGTCCTGATTCTTCAAGCGATTTATTCAGGGGTTTATCGAGCCTAGCCAGAACACCAAATCCAAGCAGACAGCTCTAGCTAACGCAAAGCAGCACCCGTTGAAACACTCTTAAGCTTCCAAACTCCCAGTCTCTCTTCAAATAAATTCACAGTCCGACGTCTTCCCATTCTAAATCCTTGTGGTACGGTCGTTGCTCAAATCCAGATTTCAAGGAGAATTCAATGGACCCAATAAACCCCACGCACCCCATGCAAATGAACCACACTCATACCGAGACTGCGGCTCACAGTCAGAAGAACAAAGCAATCGAACTGGCGGTCCAAGCGATCGAAAAGCAATTCGGAAAGGGCTCCATCATG
>MEQK01000082.1:0-2102 GCA_001770175.1 Bdellovibrionales bacterium RIFOXYD1_FULL_55_31
CGCGTTGCCTGAGTCGGCGCTGGAACAGGTGATCGAAAAAGCCAAGACTCTCGACATGACCGAAGTCCGGGCCGAGATCGAAAAAGCGCAACGGACCGAGGCGACCGAAAAGGTCGCGGCAGAAGGATAGCTGCGACACGCCCGCCCCGGTCGCTACGCTCAGGATTCACGCGCCTTGAGCACCTTGATGGGCTCGCCCTTCGAATCACGCATGGCCGGTCCAGAAGGCTTCTGCGGCACGGGCGCATCGCTCGCGTGAATCTTCGCCGAGCGACTGTAAGAATATTTCTGGCCGTTGGCCTCGAATGAGACGTCGGCAATCACCGCGCCCCTACCCTTCGACGGAACGTGGACCGTCGGCGTGACGGTAACAGGACCGCACGTGGCGTGAGAGAGTTCCGATTCGGAGGTCAACTTCAGATCACCTGTGACCCTGATTTTCGTTTTCAAATCCGAACAATCCGACGCCGGCTTAACGCCGAATTGAACGCTCAGATCGCTTTCGGGCCTGACGGGTTTCGCGTACTGAATGGTCACGGTCACTGGAGGACGCGGCTTGCCTCCGTAAAATTTTTCACCTTGTTTCAGCGTCGGTCCGGCAATAGCGGGGCTGACTCCATGACCGAGGGCCATCACGAAAGCTGAAACAACCAGCGGCAAAAACGTTGAGCTTTTCATATTTTCTCCGTCACTTTCTTTATCGTTCCTGGTGAAATTTAGTATACCGTTACATCCCAGCCCGAAAGTTCCGCGGCATAGCCTCTCAGGACCATGACGTAGGCCTCGCCCGCGGTAACATCGATGGTGACACTCGGGCAGCCACTCGAGCTGTAATCGGCACCAACACTGATTCCGCGATCGTAGACATACATATCGAGGTAATCCGTCAAACAGCTTGCAAAGCCGGCCAGACGGTCGACCGAAATCGTTCTCGTTCCGGACGTCGGTGCGATGTAAACATAATAACGGTTGTTGCCGAACTTATTTCGCGGGCTCGAGTAGTTCGCCCAATCCGTTTGATCATGCCCGTTGCGGTAGTTTCTTCCGTACTGCAACTCGCGATAGATCCTCCAGAAATTTTCGTCATAGGAATAGCCGGTGTCCTGCTCGTAATAACGATAGCCGCTGTACCAATTACCAATATCGTTATCGAAATCGAAAGGGTCGGCGTAATCCGAAACACCGTTGCACGACCCAGGACAAAGGGCGTCGTAGGGTGTATCAAGATCAATCTCCCAGAGATTCATCAAATCCTCGGCATCACCGCCATAGGCCTCGTTATAGTAGGAGGCGAAGGTCAGGACGGTCGTGAGGGCGGGGCTCGTCGTTTGATAATTCGCGAGAATGTCGTAGATGCGATCGAATGCGCTGGCATTGGCTACCGCCGCGCGATTCTCGTAAAGCTTCCAGAGAAAGTACTGGATGCTCTTTTCACTATAAATGCCGCTGTTGTCACCGACCGGGGGAGTGTCCATTCGCAGCATGAAGCCGCCCGCCTGATTCATGCCGTTCGTGTCGACATAAATGGGGTCCCAAAGCGCCATCGCGGAAACGGCGTTACCGAAACCCTCACCGAAGGCAACTCGTGGATCGAGCGTGTCGCGCGATGAATGGCTCCCGCCGACCGAATCGGAACGAAAAAGCTCGTTTTCCAAGTAATGCGCGAGCTCGTGGGCGATAACGTGATCGTCGTATTCGTCCGTATCGACGTCCTCGTCACCGAGAATGTAGATGTTCGAAATTCCGTTTTCAATCGTGTAGTAGGTCGTCCCGATCTGGCCCCAGCTCACTTGACCACTCTCGTTCGTGTTATCGACACTCCAATTCATGCGAAGTTTCGGAAAATAGGCGTCGGGCCGAGCTTGGCAAACAAGTTCAATATCCGAAATCACGGTATCAAGGATCGCAAACGGGGCTGACGAACGATCGCGGTAATATCCCGCCGATCGGCTCAGCGGCGCGTGAATCGCGATCCCGGAGCGTCCGCCACTGTAGTTGGTTGAGCCGTCCAGAACATAGAGTGCCTGATAATCGGTGTTATCCACCACCTTGACGTCCCAGCTCGCGCCATCGCAAAAGGACAAACCTTCATCGGAATAATA
>MEQK01000082.1:2111-12120 GCA_001770175.1 Bdellovibrionales bacterium RIFOXYD1_FULL_55_31
ATCGGAATAATATCCGTTGGATTGCATTTCAGCGCGAACGCGGAGGTAAACCGCTGTCCCAGGAGGAACATCCAAGATGAACTCGCCGTAATCGTTCGTTACCGTTTCAGCAACCGCGACCCCGGACCGGATCGCCTGAACCGTCGCGCGCCGAATCGGCTTCGCGACCGCCATAGTGTAGCCGAGTCTCACTCCGCCTTCGGTCACGTTATCCAGAGCCGGAACAGCATCATAAGTAGCAGTCCCGCTGAGCACGAAGGCTGTGGTCGATGATCCGCCTGAACCGCCCGTGCTGTCGGTCCCGGGCGTGGTCGTACCGCCGCCTTTACACCCTACTGCCGATAACAATAAAAGAATGGTCGCAACCAGACCTACAGAACCGCTACGATTAAATGTCTTCACGTCACCCTCTCATCTCTCGGACAAGTCAGACTGCAACGCGTGCGCCATAACGACACCACCCGATGCGCGTGAAAATGAGCTTAAAAAACGGATCGATACTTAAAATCGGAGATGAGACGAACTGTAGAATTGTTTGACAGGTATCCAGGACACAGTGATTCACCGGGAGTCGGCCGCGAGCTCCAAATGTTCGGAATTCGCGGCATCTGGAGTCGCGTCAGCGGGATCCGAGATCGCCAAACAGACCGCGAAAAACAGTGCGAGTGCAAAAGCCAACGGGGTAACCCGCTTCATAGATACTCCAATCGCCAATCGGTGGTTACCCTATGCTGAAGCAAGGAAAGTACCCCGAATGGGGCGGCCCTGAAATCACAGAACAATCCGGCGCAAAGGCTCGTTTCAGCTCTCCAAGTTTAATACAGCTGATCACAAGCGATCTGTGTCCAAGAAACCACGGGCGCGACGCTGAATTCAGGAATATCTTGCGGTGATCTCTTCCTTTTTTACCCCGAGAACGCGGTGCTTTTTCCCGACTTTAACAAACGCTTCGAGCGCTCTCTCGAGCTGGGCTTTCTCAAGGCCGGCCGAAATCTGGGTCCTGATCCTTGCCTCGCCTTTCGGAACCACGGGGTAAAAGAAACCAACCGCGAAGACGCCTTCATTATACAGGTCACGGCTGAATTCCTGGGCGAGTTTGGCTTCATAAAACATGATCGGCACAATCGGCGTATTGCCCTGCTTGAGATCGAAACCGGCGTCAGTCAAGCCGTTACGCCAGAATTTCGTGAGCTCCTCGAGCTTGTCGCGACGGGCTGTCGAGGACGAAAGGACATCGATCACTTTGAGCGACGCGTAAACAACCGCCGGCATGAGCGCATTGCTGAACAGATAGGGCCGTCCCCGCTGCTTGATCAGGTCGACTATTTCCTTCCTCGCCGAAACACATCCTCCGGTCGCCCCCCCGAGGGCCTTGCCGAAGGTGGTCGTGATAATATCGACTTTGTTCATCACTCCAAAGTGTTCATGAGTCCCGCGCCCGGTTTTTCCGATGAACCCGGTCGCATGAGAGTCATCGACCGCGACCATCGCGTCGTACTTCTCCGCGAGCCGGCAGATCTCATCGAGGCGGGCCATGTCACCGTCCATTGAGAAAACACCATCCGTGATGATCAGCTTCATCCGGCACTTCGCGGCTTTCAGCTTCTGTTCAAGATCATTCAGGTCCTGGTGCTCGAAGATGTGCCGTTGCGCCTTGCAGAGTCGCATTCCGTCGATTAAAGACGCGTGGACCAGGCGATCCGAAAAGATCGCGTCTTCGGCCGAAAGAATCGCTTCGAAAAGAGCGCCGTTCGCATCGAAGCACGAAGCAAAAAGGCAGGTATCCTCCATTCCGAGAAAATTGCTCATCTTGTTCTCAAGCTCCCGATGGATATCCTGAGTTCCGCAGATGAAGCGAACCGAGGACATGCCATAGCCCCGTTTATCGAGCCCTTCGTGGGCGGCCTTCAGGATGTCGGAATGACTCGAAAGGCCGAGATAGTTATTGGCGCAAAGATTGATCATGTTCTTTTCAGGAGCTTCGGCCGGGAAGCGCACTTTCACTTCGCCGCCCTGATGCGAACAGATGATCCGCTCATCTTTATAAAGGCCGTCTTTTCGGATCGAGGCCAGGGTATCCGCGTAAATTTGCCGTGATGAGTTGTAAGACATTAGGATTTCCTCCATTCGAGAATGACTTTGCCGGACTGCCCGGAAACCATGGTTTCAAAGCCTTCCTTAAAACGATCCACGGGAAAGCGATGCGTGAAGATCGGCTTGATATTGAGACCGCTCTGAATCATCGCGCACATCTTATACCAGGTCTCGAACATTTCTCGTCCGTAGATTCCCTTGATAAAGAGACCCTTGAAAATAACGTGATCCCAATTGATCCGGGTGTCATTCGGCAAAATACCGAGAAGCGCGAGCTTACCGCCGTTCTTGGTCGTCTCGATCATATCGTTGAAGGCGGCTGAATTTCCGGACATTTCTAGCCCGACATCGAAACCCTCGTGCATATCCAGCTTCTTCATCGTATCCCGGATCGAGGTCTTCGAGACGTCAACAGCATTCTCGATCCCCATCTTGCGAGCCAGGTCGAGCCGGTACTCGTTTACGTCGCTGATCACGACATGCCTTGCGCCGACGTGTTTAGCCACGGCCGCGGCCATGATGCCGATCGGGCCCGCCCCCGTGATCAGGACATCCTCTCCGACCAGATCAAACGAAAGTGCGGTATGGACGGCGTTCCCGAGCGGATCCAGAATCGACGCCTCGTCGTCCGTCACGCCGTCCGGAATCGGAAAGACATTACTCGCCGGAATCGCGAGGTATTCGGCGAAGCAGCCCGGCCGGTTCACGCCCACGCCGATCGTATTGATGCAAAGGTGACGATGGCCCGCCCGACAATTCCGGCAGTGCCCGCAAACGATGTGTCCCTCTCCTGAGACGCGTTCACCGATTTTCAATCCGGAAACGCATTTCCCGATTTCGACGATTTCGCCCACGAACTCGTGCCCGACATGCATCGGAACCGGAATCGTCTTCTGAGCCCAATCATCCCATTTGTAGATATGGACGTCCGTTCCGCAAATAGCCGTCTTGTTGATCCGAATCAGGACATCCTGGTCCCCGATCGTCGGCTCAGGTACATCCTCGAGCCATAAACCTTTTTCTCTGTGCTTTTTTACCAGCGCTTTCATGGTCCTGCTCCTTGTTCGTAGTGGGCGAAAGTTTAACAAGAATACTGGGGCAAGTCATCGGAAAGCCAATCTGGAATGTTTAAGTCAGGTACTCGTCGGATTTGAGCCGATCCCTGAGCTCCGAACCCGGGCACTTTCTTGTTAAAGCTCGTGCACCGGGCGCCTTTCAGGCCATTTTTGGCTGCTTCACGATCGCCAAGCCCGATGTAGTAATGCTATAAATGAATCTCGCACAAAACACTTGCGCCGGGAGCCCAACTCGGGGGGGAAGATGAAGCTACTCGCTGGTCGGATGAAGAACCTTGGAAGTGAAAACGCGTTCAAAGTCGGGGATGACATCCGTCGTGCGGAACAGGCCGGGATGAAAGTCATTCGATTCAATCTCGGCGAACCCGACTTCAACAGCGCGGATTTCATCAACCAGGTGGCCGTCGATCACATTCACCGCGGCAATTCGCATTACTGCCCCCCCGCCGGAATCGAATCGCTTCGTCGTGCGGTGGCAAAACAGATTTCTGAAACTCGCGGAATCGAAATTCATCCCGATCACGTGGTGGTCACCGTCGGCGCGAAGCCACCGATCGGCTACGCTTTGATGAGTTATGTGAACGCCGGAGATGAAGTGATTTACCCGAGCCCAGGATTCCCGATCTATGAATCCTGGATCACCTATCTTGGGGCCAAAGCCGTTCCGCTCCATTTGGACGAGAAGAAAGGGTTCAGCTTCACCGCGGACGAACTCGAAAAGCTCATTACGCGAAAGACGAAGCTCATCTTCATCAATTCACCTTCCAATCCCACGGGAGGCGTTCTCGCCGAAGAGGAGCTTGCAAAAATCGCCCAGGTCATCCGCAAGAAATGCGACGAAAACGTCCGGGTCTATTCCGATGAGGTTTACGAACACATCATTTTCGACGGACTCAAGCACCACAGCATAATCTCACAAAGAGGAATGCAGGACAGAACTGTTCTGGTGAGCGGACACTCCAAATCCTTCGCGATGACCGGCTGGCGCCTCGGTTACGCGATCCTGCCGACACTCGAGGAAGCGGCCATTTTCAAAAACCTGAATATCAACAATTTCTCCTGCACTCCTCCCTTCATCCAGGAAGCCGGAAGAGAAGCGATCGAAAACCCGAGCAGCACCGAGACGGTCCGCAGGATGGTCCATGAGTTCCAGCAGCGCCGCGATTATGTCATCGACGCCCTCAATTCAATCGAGGGGATCTCCTGCGCGAACCCGAAAGGCGCGTTCTACGCGTTTCCCAACATCAAGGGCGTCTGCGAGAACCTCGGCGCAATCGAGAAATACAAAAAACTCCCGAAAAGCATCTCACCCCGAACCTCTCCGGCGACGCTCTTTCAGAAATTTCTGCTCTACAGGCACGGCGTCGCAACCATGGATCGGCGCTCCTTCGGGCAAATCGGTTCCAAGGGCAAGCATTTCATCCGGATCTCGATGGCAACCGACATTGACTCTCTCAAGCTTGGTATCGTTCAGCTCGAAAAGGCCTCAAAGGATCGGGACGGGTTCGCGAAATTCGTAAAAGAGGCGAAACACCTCTACTAAGAAAGGACCTAGCAATGAGTTCAAACATCCTGCAATTCGCTCAGAGACGGGGCCAATATTTCGATCTTGGGCAAACACCCCGTAAGCCGCAGATCACTCCCGAATCACTGGCGGCGCTGGAACGCTCGGACCTGATCTATCGCACGCTTTGCGCGATCCTTTATAACTTCGTCCCGCAATCCGGACACCCGGGGGGAAGCATTTCGTCAGGGCGGATCGTCCAATCGCTCCTTTTCCATACGATGAATTACGACTTCTCGGACCCCGATGCGATGAACGCCGACATCCTTTCCTACGGTGCGGGTCACAAGGCGATGGGCCTCTATGCCGCCTGGGCACTGCGAAACGAATTCGTTCGCATTTCGCACCCCGACCTTCTTCCTTCGGAAAGGCTCCAGCTGAGACTGGAAGACCTTCTTGGATTTCGCAGAAATCCGGTGACCGATACGCCCCTCTTCAGAAAATACAGCGCGAAGCCACTCGACGGCCATCCAACCCCGGCCACTCCCCACGTGAAACTCGCCACGGGCGCTTCAGGGGTGGGCGTCGCGGCCTCGTTCGGGCTCGCCTTCGGCGCAATCGACACGTATGGCTCCGGACACGCGCCCTGGGTTCATGTGCTTGAGGGTGAGGGCGGCATGACGCCGGGCCGAGTGCAGGAGTCCCTCGCCACGGCGGGCTCCGCGCAGCTTTCCAATCTTATTATGCATCTGGATTGGAACCAGGCCTCCATCGACTCGAATCGCGTTTGCAGAGACGGTCAGAACCCGGGCGATTACGTCCAGTGGTCTCCCGCTGAACTCTTCTACCTCAATGATTGGAATGTCGTTTACGTTCCCAACGGTTTCGACTTCCAGCAGATCATCGCCGCCCAGCAGCTCTCGCTTTCTAAGCCGACCCAGCAACCCACCGGGATCGTGTATCGCACGGTCAAGGGCTGGAAATACGGAATCGAAGGCCGCGGCTCGCACGGCGCCGGGCATGCGTTTTGTTCCGAACCCTTCTACGCGTTCCTGAAGGAATTCGAAACCGAGTTCAAGACTCAGTTCCCGCGCTTCTCCGGCGACAAGGCGCCCGCACGCGTGGAGCAGAACTTCTTCGACTGCCTGAGCGTGATCCGTTCCGTTCTCGAGAAGGATCGCACGATCGCGACCACGATCGGAAACTCCATCGTCGATTCCAAGAATCGGCTGAAGAACTCCGGCCGCTTGCCGCGGGCTGAGTCACCGCGCCTTTCGACGCTCTATAATGACCCGGCCCTTACTCCGGATCAGACCCCCCCGGAATTGCAACTTAAACCCGGCCAAAACGTCACGCTCCGTGGCGTGCTGGGCGACGTCGCGAATTATCTGAACAAGAGAACCGGTGGCGCGATCATCGGCGCCTCGGCCGATCTCCTTGAATCGACGAGTGTTAGTCACGTCAACAAGGGCTTCGCGCCGGGCTTCTTCAACGCTGTTTCAAATCCCCAGTCGCGGATTCTCGCCGTTGGCGGGATTTGCGAGGACGCCATGGGCGGTATTCTGGCCGGGATTTCGACTTACGGAAATCACATCGGGATCGGCTCCTCGTATGGTGCCTTCATCGCGGCTCTTCAGCACGTTCCAGCCCGACTCCATGCCATCGGACAGCAGATGAAGAGCCTGACGTCAAAGGAACCGCAAAAACCGTTCATCATCGTTTGTGCCCATGCCGGGCCCAAAACCGGAGAAGACGGCCCGACCCATGCCGACCCGCAAGCGCTGACCCTGTTCCAGGAGAACTTTCCGAAGGGCTCCATGATCACCCTGACCCCGTGGGACGCGCAGGAGATCTGGCCGCTCATGATGGCAGCGCTCAAGGCGCGACCCGCGGTGATCGCGCCGTTTGTGACTCGCCCGAGCGAACCCGTGATCGACCGGGCGAAGCACGGCTTGCCACCGGCATCGGCCGCCGCGAAGGGCATCTATGCCTTGAAAAGAGCGGATTCGCGCAAACGGTCGGGGACAATCGTTCTCCAGGGTAACGGCGTTGCCGCTGCCTTCGTGACCGAAGTGCTCCCGGTTCTTGACGAAAGAAAGCTGAATCTCAACGTTTACTACGTCGCGAGCGCCGAGCTTTTCGATCTTCTGCCTGAAGACGAGCAAAAGCAGATTTTTCCCGAAGCTCACGCGCAGGAAGCGATCGGAATCACCGAGTTCACGCTTTCGGCGATGTATCGCTGGGTCACCTCGACACAAGGACGCAAACACACGTTGCATGCGTTCCGTGGCGGACACTATCTCGGAAGCGGTCAGGCGGCCAAGGTTTTCGAAGAGGCACGCCTGGACGCCAACGGCCAGTTAAAGGCGATTCTCGAGTACGCCTCGGCGAGGGAACTGTAATCGCATTAGTTCTTCAAGACCATCCGGTAGCGCGCCTGGTTTGAGCGCACTTTGTCGATGGCCTTGTTCGCCTCGGACATCGGAATCGTTTGAACCTTCGCCTGGATTTTATGTCGAGCCGCGAATTCCAGCATCTGACGAATCGCGGTGCGACTTCCGATCGGGCTGCCACAGACCGTTTTGCGACCGCCGATCAAGGAGAAAACAGGAACCGTGATCGGCTTAGCCGGAGCGCCGACGAAGCAAAGCTTTCCGTCGGGCTTCAGAATGTTCAAGAAAGCGTTCCAGTCGAGATCAGCCACGCTCGTGGTGAGAATGAAATCGAGGGTTCCCCTTGCCGCTGCCATCGCGCCGGGATCGACACTCGAAATGAACCGGCGCGCGCCAAACTCGCGTGCCTCCTTTTCCTTGTCCGGAGAAGAGGAAAAAACGGTGACCTCACAGCCGAACGCGCGGGCGAACTGAATCGCAAGATGGCCGAGGCCGCCGATTCCGACGATGCCGACCTTCATCCAGGGCTGTACGGCATAATGCTGAAGGGGCGAGAACACCGTTATCCCGCCACAAAGCAGAGGAGCCGCGTTTTCCGATTCCAGCTCGTCCGGGATGGGAAAAACAAAGCGGCTGTCGACCCGAATCTCCTTGGCGAAGCCGCCGAAGTGCCCGACGCAGGTTGCCGCGTTATTGGGACAAAGGTTTTCGTCACCGCGGATGCAGTGTTCGCAGGTCAGACAAGCGCCGCGCTGCCAGCCCACCCCGACCCGTTGGCCGAATTGAAGGTCCCGGACCATCCCGCCCTTCTCGTGAATGAACCCGACAATTTCGTGTCCTGGCACCAGTGGGTAAGAATTCATCTTCCAATCGTTGTCGATGAGATGAACATCGCTGTGGCAAACCCCGCAGCACTCGATTTCGATCTCGACGTCGTACGGCCCGAGAGGCTCGGGGGCGTATTCGAATTTTTCCAACTGTGCCCCGGGCTGTTTGGCGGCGTAGGACTGAATCGACAGGTTACCGTGACTACGAACGTGCATGAGCGAGACCTCCGGGTTAGGACCCTTATGCCATAGTATTAAGCCGCTTCCAATCTTTCCTGCCGTTCGGCTTGCATGAGACGGCCCATCCGTTCCCGCTCGGGTCGCTTCATGACTTTTCTGATTGCGGTGAAAAAGTCGGTTTCTTCGAAATCAATGTGTTCGAAAATGCTCTTTTTCAGTTCCTGAAAAAGACTTTCCGATTCCTTATCGGAAACGCCGATTTCGCCCAGTCTTTTCAACGGGATTTTCGCGATCGCGTGTTCACCGAAAGCCCGCTTCACGATGTCCTTGATGTCAACGAAGTCTTCAAAAGCACGGTAGAGAATAGTTTCTTCAAGGTAAAAATGCAGCTCAAGATCGCGGCGAATCTGATTGAAGATCTTCCGTTTTTGATCCTGGGCAGCGGTCTGCTCGTAGTTCGAAAAATAGCCCTTGATCGATTCATGTTCAGATTTCAAAAAGTCGAGTGCATCCATGGTACTTCCTTCCGGGGTAGTCCCTTAGTCCCTGTTTCAGGACACCAGATGCAATCGGCGGGCTTAAAACTCTTATTTGGCCAATCCCGTCACTTTGACGAGGATGCGTTTTTTACGACGACCATCGAATTCCGCATAAAAGATCTGCTGCCACGTTCCGAAATCCAAGTGACCTTTCGTGACCGGCGCCGTCAAGGCGTGATTCGTCAGAAATGATTTCAGATGTGCGTCGGCGTTGTCTTCACCGGTTTGATGATGTTCGTAGCCGCGGCCGTACGGCGCGAGCGTCTCGATCCATCGCGAAATATCCCGCAGGAGTCCCGATTCCGCGTCATTGATATAAACGCCCGCTGTGATGTGCATCGCACTCACGAAGCAAAGACCATCCTGCACGCCGGCACGCTCCAGCACACCGCCGACCAAGTCAGTGATATTGACGAGGGCGTAGCGCTTCGGCAGTTCAACGTGGAGATACTCAGTGTGATGGACGTAAGGAAGGCGATCGAGATGCGAAACGAGTTCGTTTCGGTTGTGCCCGGGACAGGAATGTGGATCCAGCAACCAGTCGCTTGAGGTCAGCATAGTCCATCCTTGTTGCTTCTTTTGCGCCGCTTTTGCAATGGGTATGTATTTCGTTATTCCCATAAAGCACAATAATTGTAGCGAGTTACAAAATTTGTCCCGAACCGGGCCGCGCTCCCGCCGACTTACGGCACCCTTGCGCCGCATCGAAAGTTCGTGTATCCATGGGGCTCTTCTTTATTGGGGACCCGTAGCTCAGTTGGATTAGAGCGTCAGACTACGGATCTGAAGGTCACAGGTTCGAGCCCTGTCGGGTCCGCCATTCATAGAATAAAAAAGGGGTCGGGATGCATTCCCGACCCTTTTTTATTTTCCGGATTGCAGTCCGACAGGGCGAGAACCGTCGGTTCGACGACCTGTTCACCGAAGGTGAACAATGAAATGAGGAGCGCAGGAGGCGCGACCTCCTCAGGGAGCTACTTTTCTCAGGAATGAGAAAAGTGAGCCCTGTCGGGTCCAGAGGAAACACGGGGTTGGCTCTTAAGTGAGCCGCCCTTTTTTTGTTTCTGGCCAGTCACTGTAAGAACCCCGTAGCACCGGCGTAGCAAAACCACTCCCGCAGTTGGCTACACCCACCCGTGAAACACTTCGTGGATTAAACTTTCGCATGCCCCCGCATAGGAGGTTGCCCAACTCATCCTCGCTGGCAGTTCGCTTGAGATCTTCTGGGTTTCGACTCTCAAGAGACCGTTGTTGTACGTTTCATCCATGACATTTCCGATTCCCCCGGGCGTCCGTCGTCTTCTCGCTGTCGAGCAAACAGCAGCTTTTCGTTTACGATCCGGCTCGTCTCTTTTGCGCAGATTGCGTACGGACCGACGTGTACCTTGATCGAGCG
>MEQK01000083.1 GCA_001770175.1 Bdellovibrionales bacterium RIFOXYD1_FULL_55_31
ATCGAGACCCGGGTCGCCTTTCGGATCGGATCAAAGCCAGGCCGGAAGGCCGGGCCGGTCGTCGTATAACTCCCGAAAGGGACGCTCGATTGGTCATAATCAAAAGTGGGCCCGCTCCGGGTGAAATTGGTGGCCCCAAGCGTAAGTCCGGCCGCGACCGGAGTCCCGAAAAGAAAATTGTCATTCGTGGTGACCACCGCGGTCGGGAACGCCTGGACCGTCCGCGGATCGAATTCCGTCAGCCTCGCCAGGGGATCCGGATTCGTGTTCAGGAGATTACGGAAGCGTTTCGCGGCGATGTAGGAACTCACTTCGGGTGACGCGTACGAGAAGCTCAGGGTCGAGGGAATGACCGCCTCACCGGCTCCCGGAACATCGCCAATGTAGGTGGGATAAAGGTTGTCGCTCACTTCCGTGAAGCGGAACTTCCCTTCCACTCCCCACGCAAGCTCATGAGTCTGCGCGACATCGAGGGCCCATCGGTTCGGCACCGTGTTGATGAATTCAGGACTGTGGTCCTTGAGATAGAACAAATTCGCCTTGCCCGCGCTCCGGCCCGAAAGCACGTAGCGGCCTTCCCATTCGGCACGCATCCCCTTCGCGCTGAAGGTGCCCAGGGAAAAGGTCATATCCGAGCTTCGATTGATGGCCCAGAAAAAGGGTTGAACAAAAATAAAGCCATTTTGATTGGAGGTCCCGATCCGCGGAAACAGCAACCCCGTTTGCCGCCGCGTTTTCATCGGAATGACGAGATACGGCAGCCAAACCGCGGGGGCGTCCTTGATTTTCGCGGTCACGTTCGACATGAAGGCGTAGCCTTCGATCTGCATATCGACGTCCTCGGCCTGAAACGCCCAGCTCTGGGGACAATCCCTGCAGGTACTGTAATCGCCCCAATGAGTCTGAAATCGCTGGTCGCCGAGTTTATTGATCCGCTCGCCTGAAAGCGAGAACCGGTCATTCGAAACCCGTCCATTCACGATCGAACCCGTGCGTGTCTCGAGATTAAAATGCATCTCCTCCCCGTAGATCACCGAATCCGCGGCGATGTAGACGCAATTTCCGCGGGCATCGATGGTTCGGGCGTTCAGGTCCAGCATGACGTAATCGGCATTCAGGGTCTCGCCCGGCTGCCTGACAACGGCATGATTGAAGAGTTCGACTTTGTTGTCCTTGCGATTCCAAAGCTGGCGGTCCGCCGAATAATGAATCGGCTTGCTTTCCTCGATGGCCTGCGCAGGCTTCGGGAAACTCAGAACGGAAAACGCCAGAAAGGTCCAAATCAGAAGTCGGCGGGAAAGCTGCACGTCTGTCGCCCTAAGCGCCACATCCATTGCCGAAGCTCTTGTGCCAAATCCTTGCGCGACACAATACGGTCAACGAAACCATGCTTCAGCAAAAATTCACTCCGTTGAAACCCCGGCGGCAACGATTGCCGGATCGTCTGTTCAATGACCCGAGGGCCCGCAAACCCTATCAAAGCTCCCGGTTCAGCGAGGATAAGATCCCCGAGCATCGCGAAAGAAGCGGCAACTCCTCCCGTCGTCGGATCTGTAAGCACCGAAATGTACGGTATACCTTCAGCCCTGAGACGACTCACAAGCGCGGCCGTCTTCGCCATTTGCATCAGGGAAAGAATGCCTTCTTGCATGCGGGCGCCGCCGGAGGCCGAAATGGTCACGGCGGGCAGCCGGTCCTGAAGGGCGCTCTCGAAAAGCTGGGCAACTTTCTCTCCCACGACGATCCCCATGCTGCCGCCCATGAACTTGAATTCAAATACCCCGAGGTAATAAGGCAAATTCTGCAGCTTCGCCTTGCCGAGAACGAATGCGTCCCTGAGGCCGGTATTGTCGACCGCAGAGCGGAGCCGATCTTTGTAGGCTTTCATGTCGTTAAATTCGAGCGGATCGGTCGACACCCAGTCTTCTGACAATTCCTCGAAAGTTCCTTCGTCACTCAGGCTGGCGATCCGTTCCGCCGCGGACATTCTGAAGTGAAACGAACATTCGGGACAGGTCTGGAGATTATCCTTCAGAACCTTGGACTGAAGAATCTCGCCGCAGCGCGTACATTTCACCCATAGCCCTTCCGGGACCTTGGAGGTCCTTTGCGAGACTTGGGTGCGAATGCGCGGCGTTTTCAGATCGTCAAACCAAGGCATAAGTAATGTGTACGGAAACTTAGCAGGCAATTCTTCATGAATCAATCGAACTTATGCTGTGAATTGACCGACTGAACTAGCCTGGTATGTGACCTGATATGGGAAATGATTAGAGAAGCTCGCCCGAGCCTCGCCCCATTTTGCCGTGACTGAACGCTTCGACGAAAGCGTCGACGATCGCGGGATCAAACTGGGTTCCTTTGCATTTTACGATCTCGTTGAATGCCGCTTTCGGATCCATGCCAGTGCGATACGGGCGCGTACTGACCATCGCATCATAAGTGTCAGCCACGGAAATGATGCGAGCGATGAGCGGAATTTCCACTCCCTTGAGCTTCTGCGGATAACCGCTGCCGTCCCAACGTTCATGATGAGAGCGCATCCCACCGATCACATCCTTCAAGCCTTCGACACGCCTGAGAATGTCATAACCCATTTTCGGATGACTTCGCATCTCAGCCCACTCGTCGGCGTCGAGCTGAGCTTCCTTTTTCAGGATCTTGTCTTCAATTCCGATTTTCCCGACATCGTGCAGAATCGCGCCCAGACGCAGGTGCTCGAGCTGCTCAGCGCTGAGATTCATGAATTCCGCGATCGACATCGAGTAACTCACCACGCGCTTCGTGTGACCTCCGGTATAGCGGTCTTTCTTTTCGATCGCCTCAGCCAAGGCCTCGCAGGTGTCAAAGAAGTTCTTTTTGATGTCGGTGTAAAGTCTTGAATTCTCGACGGCGATCGCGACCTGATGACTCAGCGTTTCGAGGAGGCGTTTGTCTTCTTCATAAAAGTCCGGCCAGGAATGCCGGGATGGACGTTCCGGAACAGACGGAAGTTTGTTCAGGGCTTGAAGAACGCCAATGGTTCGATCCTTCGCCTTAAGCGGCACGCAAATCATCGTCAAACTGACGAATCCGCCACGACGTGATTTCTTGAAGTGCCGCGCGTCGTTTTCAACGTCGTTGATGATCAGGCTTTCTCCCGTCATCGCGACGTAACCGGCGATCGAGCGATCATCAATGGCGAGACGGACACTCTTTTGAAGTTGCTTGCCGGTTTCGCCAAGCGCGGTCTCCCAGTAAAGCTCGGCTTTTTGGGAGTCCACGAGGTACAGCGACGCCGTCTCGCAGCGCAGGAGCTTGCAGGTGGCCTCAAGGGCCTTTTCGCGGACAGCGGCGGTATCCAGGGTTGAATTGAGCAGCGCCGAAAATTCATTCAGATACTCGAGTTGCTGAACTTTTTCCTGCATCTGGCGGATGACCGCGTCGACTTCGCTCTGAAGCCCGCGAATGCGGCCCAAAGCTTCGATTATCGCGGCTTCTTTCTGTTGGGCGTTGAAATGAGATTGAGATTCAGAACCCGAATTCCCAGAGGAATTCGCTGCTTCGGACAAGCGTTGATTGGAGACACGGCCTTTTCGCGACATGGGCCTCCTGCCCTCTAGAGAGACTCTCCTGGTCCCCGGATCGTGGTCAAAAAAATAGCCTCAGTGTCTGGTCTTCCTAACCTCACCGAGGCCCGCGAGAGTTGAATCTTATTCTCCCTGAATCCATCCTTGGATTCTTTCCACAACCACAACTATAAGTGTACGGCGGTTCCAAAATGGGTCAAGCCCCCCGACACTTTTTTTGAACTATTTTTTTGAAAAAATTTTCAGTGCTCGTTCGTAGACCGTATTTTTCGGAACACCAAAGTGGTGACTCACCTGTCGAACCGCATCTGAAGCGGAAACCCGGGCATCAGCAAGGCACCGCAAAGCCTTAACCCATTCTGAACTTTCATCGGTTTGGCCCACCTGACCCAACTCACACGATTCCTTGGCATTTCGCGCGGTATGCACGCCGAAACACCACTCGCCTCGCGCGCCCTGCTGGTCAATTTCCGCGGCGATCGCCGCTGCGACTTCAACCGCGCCTCCCCTGAAGATCTTTTCGTGAAGTTTTGTCAATTCTTTGGCGACGATAACGACAAACCTCGGCCGCTCCCGCGCGACCACGGCGAGCGCTTCCGAAATTCTTTCAGGACTTTCGAACCAGACAAAAACGCGGGAAAGACCCGAGCCAGCGCACGCCGCGAGCTCGTTTCGACGTTCCACTTCCCTTCTTGGGAAGAAGCCCCGAAACGTAAATGACGTCTCCTCGAAACCCGCGATCGAAAGGAGGGCCATCACGGCTGAGGGTCCGGGTATGGGGGTCACTTGAATTCCGGCCCGATGCGCCGCTTCGACCAGCGCCGACCCCGGATCGCTGATCGCGGGTGTTCCGGCATCCGTCACAAGCGCGAGCGACTCGCCGTTCTTCAACCGTGCCAGGGCGGCCTCAATACCCGCGGGCTTCGCATGCGCATCCAGTCTCACCAGCTTGGAGATCCGGCTCCGGACTCCAAGCGCGCTGATCAGCGCTGCGGTTCGTCGCGTGTCCTCGCAAAGAATACCGTCCGCGTCTTCCAAAGCATTTTTGGCCCGCAAGCTGATATCCTGGAGATTTCCGATCGGAGTCGCTATGACCCAAAGCCCCGCCGGCAAAATTTGCCTCTTTATCTCATCCATCGCGATGCTGATAATAAAAGAGTAGGCCCCGAAAGGGAAGCATTGGCCATAACCTCTAGAGCGATTCGAAGTGGAGATCCAAAAAAATGAAGACTCAAATTAAGAAAATCGGCGACACGATCATCGTTTCCATGGACGGCAAACTTGATTTCGAAACAGCTGTCCCACTCCGGGAGGATCTGAATAGGATCGCACGACAGGCCAAAGGTGATTGCGTGCCGAAAAAGGTCATCTTTAATTTTGAAAACCTCGATTTCGTGGGTTCCAGCGGGATTTCCTCCTTCGTTCAGACGTTAAAGGAATTCAACGCGACGATTCCGAACAAACCGCGCTACTGTCACGTGAAAAGTGAGTTCCGCCGCGTGATCAAAGCTTTTGACGAAGAGGCGGTGTTTGAGTTTTACGATAACGAGGAACGGGCGAAAAAGAGTTTTGACCAATAAACACGATCCCCGCGGCTAGAAACTCCACATCGCGACACTGACTTCCACGACCGGTTTTTCCGGCTGAAACGGTCCCGACGGCATTCCCGGATCAAAGGTCGAATAAAGCGAGACGTCGTCCCGACGTTCTCCCCGAAGAGAATCCGCGAGCTCCTCGCGATGAGAAATGTAATAGAAACCCGCCGCGATTCCGAGATAAAGCCCTATTGACGTCCCCACCGCGATACTGCGTCCATCACGCGTGAAGGGAAAAGCCGCAATCCCGAGAACGGTCCCGCCAAGGATGCCGTATCCGCCGGCGATCAGAACGGACCGGACATCGCGATCCATCGCTCCCGCCCGAACCGGCAACACGACATTCGCGAGAACCAGGCTGATAACAAAAGCTCGTCGCATTCACTCCCCCAGCACCATCATCCTATCACCGTTCACTCAAGCCAAACATTATTTAGATGAGTCCAGGCACGTCCGTCCCAAGCCATGATGTCGAACCTCGCAGATTTCGCGGGCCCCCGATATTTCGCGAGAAAGTGCGCGATCGTTCGAGAAAGCCGGGCCCGTTTGCGAGGGGTCACGCTTTCCACCCCGTTCACCCAACCTCCCGCAGTCCGCGCCCGTACCTCGATGAAAACCAGCTCGGGAGCTTCCCCGGCTGATTGGATTTCAAATACGAGATCGATCTCTCCATAGCGGCGCGCGTAATTTCGCGCAAGTAGCCTGGCCTGAAATTGACGGCTGAACCATTGCGCGGCATCTGATTCCGCGCGTATTCCCAACTCGTGACGAGAATCCATGAAAGCCCTGAGTGCAGAATCGCGACCAGCTCGGGAAGGTCTTTTATTCCGGTATTACGGAACAGCCGGACTTTCCTAAAAGACTCGCAACCGGCGCGAACGTACGCCGATGAATCGCACACACACCCTGCTTTTTCAGACACGCCGAGTGCTCCGGCGTCGAATAGCCCTTATGGACCGCGAATCCGTAACCTGGATATTCCGCATCGAGTTGAACCATGAGGCGATCCCTCCAGACCTTCGCGATGATCGAAGCCGCCGCGATGCTCAAGCATTGGCGGTCCCCCTGAATAATCGCGTCGGAGGAACAGACAATCCCATGCACTTCAAATTTTGGCTTAAACTTGCCGTCTACGAGCACATGAAGGGACGCGGATGCTCCGTCAGGAGTTCCGCCGAGTCCCTTAAGTCCCAATATGGCCCGACACATGGCGAGATGAGAGGCTTCGAAAATATTGATCGCGTCGATCTCTTCGACCGACGCCACTCCGACGGCACACGCTCCCGCCCATTTCTCAATCAGGGGAGCCAAACGTTCGCGAGTCTCCGGTTTGACGAACTTGCTGTCGGTCACCTCGCGCAACCAGGGCTCGGAATCGTAATCGACGACCGCAGGCAACAAAAGAGCGCCCGCGACGACGGGTCCGGCCAGACAACCCCGCCCCACCTCATCGACCCCGACCACCGAAACCTTCGGGTGGCCAACGCGCATTTCCCAGTCCAAAGTCGGAACGGGCCGGTCGCCCGAAACCTCTCGGCCGGCAGCCTTGCGCCGGACTCCAGTCGGAGTGGAAACCACGGTTACTTCGCGGCTTTCGCTTCCTTGGCAGCGGCTGAAGTTGCCGCACTCGCCTGCGTCTCTATTTCGCGGTCGACTTTCGCAGCCTTGCCTTCGAGCTCGCGGATGTAGTAGAGCTTCGCGCGCCGAACACGGCCTTCTTGTGCGATCTCGACCTTCGCGACTTTGGGCGAAGCGTGCATGAAAATACGCTCAACGCCCACGCCGTGGGAGACTTTGCGAACGGTGAACGAACGATTCGCGCCCGAATTGGCCAGCGCAATGACGAGCCCTTCGAAAATCTGAATACGCTCCTTCTCGCCTTCCTTGATCCTAACGTGAACTTTCAATGTGTCGCCCGCTTTGAAAACGGGATAATCGCTGCGCATCTGGGATTTTTCAACTGCTGCCAGCCGCGCGCTGACGCCTTTAGGGGCGTACTGTGTTCCGTGTGAGGTTCTCCGATGTTTCACTTTCGTCGAAGCCATTTTCAATCACTCCTACTGCTAAAATAAGCCAAAAAAGCCCGGCACGTTGACATCCCGCACGCCACTTGGCTCGCGAGACCGGTTATTGTCCGAACAGCCGATCGAGAATGATCGCGACAGCCGCTCGAACGGAGAGGTGGTTATACCCCTCGACGCCTTCAGACCCGTACACCGGAGCCAGGATCCGGTGCACCTCGGGGTAGAAGACCTCCGAAACTCCCCAGCCGGTTCCAAAAACCAGAACTACGGGGCGCCCGGCTTCTGCGGACCGGGCCTCCAGCTCACGCCGATACTCGGCATAGCTGATTGAGTTCGGAAGAGCCCGGGCATCCGTCAGAACCACTTCAGGGTCCTGACCATGCACCGAGCGGATAGCGGTTTTGACTTCTTCAAACGAACGCGCCAGCCGGACCAGGGAAACCGCCTCAAAACGATCCGGATGGTACTCGCGTGAACGATCCGCGCGCCAATGCCCGAGGATCCTTCCCACCAGTTCGTGCTGATCTTCAATCGGTGTGACTAAAAAATAACCTTTCACGCCGAAAGTCCGCGCCGACCGTGAAATGTCATGGATGTCCATGTTAGTCACGGCCGTGGTCACGATAGCACCTCTTCGATTCACTACGGGAGTATGAAGCAGTGCTACGTAAACCGGTACCGACACGAGGTATTGGGAAATACCATTCTATTTGCCGAATTGCACCTCTTTTTGCCTCTTCAGAGCCGCGCTGTAGAGGTCCCAGAGGTCAGAGCGTTTTTCGGCCGTACGACGCTCCATTTCGCCCTGCCGCCAGGCCGCGATTGCTTCGTGATCTCCGCCCAAAAGAACATCGGGTACCGAACGTCCAAGAAACTCCCTGGGCCGGGTGTATTGGGGATATTTGAGTAACCCCTTCTCGAGACTTTCTTCGGTAAGAGAACGCTCGTTCCCGACCACTCCCGGGATCAATCGCGTGATCGTGTCGGCCATGACGAGCGCGGGCAGTTCCCCGCCCGTCAAAACGTAATTACCGATCGAAACTTCCCGATCCACACAAAGGTCAATAAAGCGCTCATCGACCCCTTCATAATGCCCGGACACCAAGGTCAGGTGCGCATAGCTCGAGAGTTCATGAGCCATTTCCTGGTCAAACAGGCGCCCCTGGGGTGAAAGGAGAACAGTTAACGACTTCCCCTCACGAGGGGGCTGCCGCTGAGCTTCTTGCCAGGCAGCATGGAGAACGTCGACTTTCAGGATCATCCCTTCGCCGCCGCCAAAAGGCGTATCATCGACCGTGCGATGCTTGTCTGTCGCGAAATCACGAATCTGAATCAAACGGTAATCAACAAGACCCTTGGTTTTCGCTTTTCCAAGAAGGCTTGAGCCGAGGACAGGCTGAAAAATTTCAGGAAATAACGTTAGAAAAGAAAAGAAAAGCTTGGGCTGTGAATCGCCCACTAAAACCGAGTTTTTTTGACGGCCATCGTCGACTTTATTCGACGATTTCGAGGACTGTGCGTTTTCTGAGTTTTGTGGATGCGCCATTGAGTACCGTGCGGACAGCGCGCGCTGTTCGCCCTTGTTTGCCGATAATTTTGCCCAAGTCTTCCTTGGCAACTTTCAACTCAATGACCGTCGTGTTCTCACCAGCGATCTCATTCACTTCAACCTGATCTGGAAGATCCACCAGCATACGAGCCATATACTCGATCATCTTCGAAAGCTCGCTTAGCGGTTTACGTTCTTGTCCTACAGCACCAACCGGAGTCCCAGCATTCGTTTGTGACATCGCCCAATCTCCTTTACGCAGCAACGGTACGCAGCAACGGTTACGCAGCAAAGATCAAGTTTGCTACGCGCAACTTGCGCACTACATCAACCGTGGGTAAGACCGTTCACTCAACCCAGTGCAGCCAACTGGCTACCCACATCCAAATTGACTACGGGCACGATGTCTCTATTTTGCTAGGCTTTTTATCAATTGTCCAACCGTTTGTGAAAGCTGCGCGCCTTTGTTCTGCCACGCTTTCACAGCCTCGAGATTGACTTTGACCTTTTCGCTGGCGGTCTTCGCTTTTGGGTAATAATGGCCCAAATTTTCGAGGTAAGCTCCATCCCGTTTGTTTGCGGAATCCATAGCTACGATGAGGTATTGCGGGTTCTTCTTAGCACCTTGTCGCGAAAGACGAATAGTCACGGCCATTTGAATCAAATCCTTTCACTAAATTGGAACAATCGTGATTAGCAATTAAGCCTTCCGGCGTCAACAGCGATTT
>MEQK01000084.1:0-5683 GCA_001770175.1 Bdellovibrionales bacterium RIFOXYD1_FULL_55_31
CATTTACGGCAGGATGATCGATTGCGCGGCAATGGCCAAAAAGCGCGGAGCCGCGTTGATCGGACTGGGCGCATATACCAAGGTGATCGGAGATGCCGGCTTAACGGTTTCCCGGCGAGCGCCGATTCCGGTCACGAACGGGAATTCCTATTCCGCGTCGACAACGTTGTGGGCGGCTCGAGTAATGATCGAGAAGATGGGATTGATACCGCCGGCCAAAAATGGCACCCGCCACCGCGGGCGTGCCATGGTGATCGGCGCGACCGGGAGCATAGGCCGGGTTTCGGCGCTTCTCGTTTCGCTGGTCGTGGATGATCTCGTTCTCGTCGCGACCCGTCCGGACAAGCTCATGGAACTCCGGGAAGAGATCCTGGAGCTTTCGCCCGAGGTGCGCGTCCGGGTGACTACGAATCCGAACCCGGATCTCCCTGGAACCGATCTTGTGGTAACCGCGACCTCGAACCAGTCGGGGGCGATTCTCGACATCGAGGCGGTCAAACCAGGAGCGGTCATTTGTGACTGCTCCCGGCCGCTTGATATTTCGGCCGAAGACGCGGCGAAGCGTCCGGACGTGTTGATCATCGAAAGCGGCGAGGTTCTTCTTCCCGGAGAACTCGATATCAACGTCGATATCGGACTTCCGAAACCGGCTGTTTATGCCTGTCTCGCGGAAACCGTCCTTCTCACGTTGGAGGGGCGATTCGAAAGTTTTTCGGTTTCGAAGCAGCTTTCGATGGAAAAAGTGAAAGAGATTTATCGAATCGGCGTGAAACACGGGGCTGAGCTCTCGGCGATCCAGGGACCGAACGGGGTCATTACCGATGAACAGGTTCAGGCATGCCGGGCGCTCGCCGTTGAACGTCTGAAATCCTGGGAGCCGACGAAGGTAAGAGGGGAAGAATGAGCTCAAAGTACTTCAACAAGTTGAATTACACCTTGGCGAACGAAGATACGGCACTCGAGCTTGAGCTGCTCCCCGAAGATGTCGGGCATCTGTTCTCGGTGGCTGGAAGCGGCGGCAGAATATTGCCCTTATTGGCAAAGCGTCCCCGGCTCGTGACCTGTGTTGATCTGGCCGATGAGCAGCTTTACCTCGCCGAAATGCGATTCGCTTCGGCGCGGGAACTCAGTCATTCCGAATTTCTCGCTTTTTGGGGATACCCTCCCGCGCCGGCCAGCAGGAAGGATCGACGGGAGCTGTTTCACCGCCTCGGGCTGTCGGAGCCAGCGAAGAAGTTCCTGGAGGAACTCTTCAAGGAGAAGAACTGGGACGGTATTCTCTACGAGGGCAAGTGGGAGCGCACCTTCGCGAAACTGAGTGAAGTCAACCGGAGGATCACTGGCGCCAAGGGGGCTGGCCTGTTCAGCGCCCTGACCGATGCCGAGCATTTCGATTATCTTGAAAAGCGTTTTCCCAGAAAGACCTGGTTGCTCGTTCTCTTTATCCTCGGTAACGCGACGATCTTCAACGCTCTGCTTTATAAAGGGCACTTTCCGAAGAAGAACCTGAAGGACTCCTTTTTCGATTTCTACGTCGAAGCCTTCGATCGATTGTTTGAGCAGGGACCCGCGCGTCGCAATTTCTTTCTGCAACTCGCATTCTTCGGAAAAGTAATCTTTTCGGAAGGCTGTCCGATCGAATGCGACCCGAAAGTTTTTGAGCTGGCCAAGGGAGCCTTGCAGAACACCGAGATTCGTTACTGTCGGGGCGATATTCTGGCCGAGGCGCAAAAGGTCTCCAGACCGATCGATTTTTTCTCGATTTCTGATGTTCCGTCGTACTTCTCGGGAGAAACGGAGCGGCTCTACCTTCAGAAAGTCGCGCCGACGCTGAATCCCGGGGCTCTAGTCGTGATTCGGCATTACCTTCACGTGACCGAAAACACGGATAAGGGCGGCTTTGAGGACGTGACTTCGCGATTCGACGACGCGATCGATCGGGAAAAGCTTCAGGTCTATCAGGTCGAAATTTTGCGGAGGCTCGGATGAAAGTTCTGCTCGTGACCTCACAGGTGACTTATGTCCCCTCGAACTACCTGGAGCTTTTCCAGGAACTTTTGAGCAGTGCCGGTGAACACCTTGCCGGCCTGGTGATCCTCAAAAATCTTTCGCCGAAGCTTCTGGGGGATGTGGCCGGCCTGACGTATCTCGGCTGCACGGGCGTGGCGAGCACGATGGCGCGGAACATCGCCGAATTGCCGCTCCGGCGCAGGGAACGTCTATTTGAATCAAGGAAGCTACCGGTACTTTACGCACTAAGCATGAATCAACGACGCATGATCAGCTGGGTGGTGGATAACGGCATAGACCTGGTCGTGAACCTGCGTACCCGGTGCGTCTATAAGAAGCATATTCTCGCGGCGCCCACCCTGGGCTGCCTCAATATCCATCATGGACTCCTGCCGGAGTGCCGTGGAACGCTCTGCGATCTGTATGCGCTCTGGAACAAGAAACCGGCGGGTTTCACGATTCATGAGATGAATGAAAAAATCGATGCAGGAAAGATCCTCGTCAGACGCGAGATCTCCCGGCCGGGAGAAAAGGACTATATCGCCTATCTGGCCCGGACCGGGCTCGAAGAGGGCCGGGCGCTAGCAGAGCTGATTCGTGGTATCGCCGCGACCGGTAAGCTCCCGGAGGGAACGCCGAATATTTGTTCATCGCCCGTCTATACGCGCAATCCCACTCGAGACCAGATTCGCCGGATGCGAAGAGATGGGATGATCTTATGAATCCGCGGCTGATCTGCTTTCATGGTTCACCCGGAGTGCCGGAGGAGTTTGAGCCGCTTCGAGCGCAGCTGGACGGCAAAATCGAGGTTCTCTCACCGGTTCGAGAGGGTTACCCCGGGTATTCAGGCCCGGCCGGGACGAGACCGGGCGACGTGATACTCGGATATTCGTTCGGATGCGTCGAGGCACTCCGTGAGACGGTTTCGCACGAGAAAATCAAACAGCTCATTCTCGTCGCCCCATATATTTTCCCGAAAGCTGTGGGCCGTTTGAAGCGCCTTCTGATCGGTGCGCCGTACCTCGGCGAGTGGCTTTGTCAAAAGGCCGGAAGCGCGCAGATTGCACAGATGCTGACCGACTCCTCCTTTCCTCGTGACGTTCCGGACGCGTACAGGCAGGCGGGAGAGAAAATGAAGCAGCCCGGCTCGCTGAAGCGTGCCGTTCTCGAAAAGGTAATTCACGGAGCCGAAAGTGCCGCTCTTCTTGGAGTCATCGCAGAATCGAAGATTCCCGTAACTGTTGTCTGGGGGGAGCAGGACAAGACTATCCGCGAGACAGACCAGCTCGGCCGGTTGCGCCGGGCTCTTTCTGATAAAACGGCGAACAAAGCTGCAAATATTCTGGAAAAGATCTTCGGGAACGCGGGACACGCGATTCCATGGACTCACGCGCGGGAACTTGCCGCGTTCATTCTCGAGAACACCCTGGGGGAGAAATTATGAGCCGAATCGGATACCACGCTGGCGCCGACGCGCGAAATAACGTCCTGAGCTTTCTTGAAGATCATATGGTCCGGAAGCCCGGGCTAGTCCCTCTTCGCTGGGTCAATCCGACAACGCTGAAAACCTGGCTGAGTGCCGGAAAGTCTTCTGAGTCGCTTCAGCACGAGTCGATCACGATTCAGGCGTTTTATGACCAGATCGGACGGCTCGCGGGCGGTCTCAGTGAGCTTGGGATCACCAAGGGAGATCGTGTCATTCTCTTCGTGCCGATGTCCGTTCAGCTTTACACGTCGATGTTCGCGCTCCAGCGAATTGGCGCGATACCGGTTTTTCTCGATTCCTGGGCGAGACGGGCGCATCTCGGAGCGAGCGCCAGGATCGTTGCTCCGAAAGCGATGATCAGTTTCGAAAAAGCTTATGAGCTTTGCGATGCGATTCCCGAGCTTTCGGCGATCGGCCTCAAAATCTGCGTCGGTCCGGCTTCCCGTAAGTTCACGGCTCAGCTGAGTGACCTGCTTGCGACATCGAAGATCGCGCCGATCACGCCGGTGGAGCAGGAAGAGACGGCCCTGATCACTTTTACGACGGGGAGTTCCGGCGTACCAAAAGGCGCGAACCGAACGCATCGTTTTTTGGCGGCGCAGCACTATGCCCTGAACGCCGGATTGCCTTACGTCGAAAAAGACGTTGATCTTCCGGTCTTTCCGATCTTCTCGTTGAATAACCTGGCGGCGGGAGTGAGTACGGTCATACCGGCCTTCGACATCGGCGTTCCCGGCGATCATGATCCGCTCATACTTCTGGCGCAGCTAGAGTCCTGTAAAGTCAGTTGCACAACGCTTTCGCCGTCGCTGTTCAATCGCCTTGCGCTCCATTGCGCTGAGAAGAAGAACCCCCTGGTCGGCATCCGAAGGGCCGTCACGGGAGGGGCACCGGTCAGTCGCGACAACGTCGTCGACTTCAAGGCAATCGCGCCCAGTGCGGACATCTGGGTTCTCTTTGGCTCGACTGAAGTCGAGCCGATGGCGCATATTGAAGCGAAAGAAATGATCGCCATGAAGACACGCGCTTCGGACGACCCTGAGTGGGTCGATGAAGGCGTCAACGTCGGACATACGGCCGAAGGTTTGGAATACCGCTTCCTCAAAATTATCAAAGGACCCGTGGAGATCAAATCCGCGACTGACTGGAAGAGTATCGAAGTCCCGAAGGGCGAAGTCGGCGAATTGATCGTCGCCGGCGAGCACGTCTGCCGCAATTATTACAACGATGAGGAAGCCTTCAAGCGCGCCAAGATCCTGGACGAAAAAGGCGTCGTCTGGCATCGGACGGGCGATCTCGGTCGGATTGACTCGAATGGCTGCCTCTGGATTGTCGGACGGGTTCACAATGCCATTCAGCGCGACTCGAAGTACGTCTTCCCCGTTCGCGCCGAGATCATCATGAAGAAACTTCCGTTCGTGAAACTCTGCGCCTACCTCGGCGTGCCCGACGCGAAACTGGGCGAGAAAACCGTTTGCGTTCTCGCGCCCCATGAGGGTGCCGATTTCGGGAAACTACGCGCGGAGGTGATCAGAATCATGACCAAGAACGGGATGCCCGTTGACCAGGTGGTCTTTCGTGACCGGATCCCGATGGACCCGCGCCATCACAGCAAGGTGGAGTACGACGTTCTTCGCAAGGAGCTTCTCGATGCAAACCTCGTCTAGGACTTCGGGACAGGGCATTGCGTGGTGGCAGTTCATTCGCGAACGCTTCGATCCCGTTTCCCATCTTCTCATGATCGGCCTGTTCTTCGTGGCTCACCTCGTTTTAGTCCGATCGGTGTATTTGGAACCTTTCAAGACGGGGTCTCTTTTCGTTCTGTTCCTCGGTACTCTGGCCTTTTTCTTCAAGTTGAGACTCTACGACGAGATCAAGGACTTTCAGGTCGATAAGAAATTCAACCCGACCCGGCCGCTCGCGCGGGGGCTCCTCAAGCATCGCGACCTGCATTGGGCAATTGCGTTGTGTATCGCCATTGAGCTCCTTGCTTTCGGCCTGCGGGGCATGGCCGCGCTGACCTCGATTTCTTTCGCGATCGGCTATTCCCTTCTGATGTATCGTGAGTTCTTTATTGGTAGGTATCTCCGGCCGCTACTGACGACTTACGCCATCAGTCATACGGTCGTATCGGTTTTCCTCTCGGTGGCGCTGTTCTCCGCTCTTACGGGTGACGCGGCATGGGCG
>MEQK01000084.1:5702-28630 GCA_001770175.1 Bdellovibrionales bacterium RIFOXYD1_FULL_55_31
TGGGCGCTGAGAACGCAGCTTGCGTATTTCGCCTTGAACAGCTGGTGCCTTTTCAATGTGTTCGAGTTCGGACGTAAGACGTTCGCGAGCCGTGAGGAACGAGACCTGGTGCAATCGTATTCCAAAATCTTCGGCCGCTTCGGCGCCGTGCTTCTGGTCCTTACGATGGCGGCGAGTTCGGCTTGGTTGCTTTTTGCGATAGAGCTGCCGGGACGAAACTGTCTCGCGGCGCTGCTCGGGGTCCTGGGTGGATTGCTCGCGCTTTCCGGGCTGGCTTACGCGTTCCTGGACCGCAAGCCGTTCGGAAGTCTTTATCGCGTTATTTCATCGTTCTACATCGTTCTCGTCTACCTGGGATTGGTGGCGGTCTGGAGTTACCCATGCTCGTAACAAGCAAAAGTACCGATGTTTACGCGAAGCGGGAAGCCGGCGGAAAGGGGTACAATCTTTATCTCCTGAGCCGGGAAGGATTTCCTGTTCCGAAGTGGCTCGTGCTCGGCGCCCGCGTTTTCCGGGAGTTCAGAAAAGAGAACGACCTGGATCTTCGAATTGCGAGCGTTCTCCACGGGCTTGGCCGGAAGAGCGCGCCCGAGGAGCTGAAGACCGCCGAAAAGAAGATTCATGATCTCATCACTGAGATGCCCCTTTCGGGAGCGCTCGAAAAGTTGGCCAGGAATGCCTATGGCGATATTGCGAGTTCCCCTGGAACAATGATCGCGGTTCGATCATCCGCCGTTGACGAGGACTCGGCTCGGCATTCCTTTGCCGGACAGCTCAGTACGTTTCTTTTCGTAAAGACGGAGGAACAGGCTCTGCGGATGTTAAAGGAGTGCTGGGCCTCCGCATTTTCGGAGCGCGGTTTGAGCTATCGGATCCAGAATGGCATTGAGCTCGAGAACCCCATCGAGGTCGCGGTCATTTTTCAGGAAATGCTTGATAGCGAGAAAAGCGGCGTTCTGTTTACCTGTGATCCCATCCAGAATGACGGGACGAAGATGACGATCAATGCGGTATTCGGGGTCGGTGAGGGCCTGGTATCGGGCCTGCTGGACGGGGACACTTTTCTGATCGAGAAAAAGACGGGCAAGAAGTTGAGCGAAGAGCTCGCGCAGAAGAAGTCGAAACTCACTCGCGGTGATTCGTTGGAGGGAACCCGAGAAGTTCCTGTTCCCGAAGCCCTTCAGAACGTCCCGTGCCTGACGGACGCCGAGCTTCAGGAGCTCGCCGCGATCGGCGGTCGTGTCGAAGGTTTTTATCGTTATCCCCAAGACATCGAATGGGGCTGGCGTGACGGCAGATTTTATCTTCTCCAGTCTCGTCCGGTCACGACGCCCGTGAGGAACGAGGAAGGTTTTCTGTACGTTTGGGATAATTCGAACATCGTTGAGAGTTACGGAGGCATCACGCTCCCTTTGACCTTCACGTTCGCGCATCACGTGTACCATTCCGTGTATGTGCAATTTTGCGAGATCCTGCTGATACCTCAACGCGAAATCCGAAGAATGGATTACTTTCTCCGCAACATGCTCGGGATTTTTTACGGCCGGATCTATTACAATCTTCTGAACTGGTACAAACTGACGAGCATCCTCCCGGGCTTCAAGTACAATCGCTCCTTCATGGAAACGATGATGGGCACGAGTCAGTCCTTGAGTGATGAGATCGCCGACCGGATCAAGCCCCCCGGTTTTCAGGAGAAGCTATCTTCTAAGTTTAGAAGGTTCATTTCCGGGCTGAAGTTCCTGTATTTCCACTTCACGATTCAGAACATGGTTGATGACTTCCTGAAGTATTTTCATTCGATCTATGACGAGTACCGCAGGAAAAATTTCTCAAGAATGCCCGCCGACGAGATTTACGCGGTTTTCCAGGAACTCGAGGCGAAGCTTCTTTTCGAGTGGAAGGCGCCGATCGTGAATGACTACCTCACGATGGTGCATTTCGGGATTCTCAAGAAGTTGACGGCCAAGTGGCTCGGCAGCCTCGGTGATTCGCTTCAAAATGACCTTCTCTGCGGAGAGGGCAACCTCGAATCGGCAGAGCCGACTCGTGAACTGATCCGGATGGCCGCGGATATCCAGTCGAACGAAGGGCTTCGTCAGCTCTTCGATAGCACCGCGAGCGAGAATTGTTACGAGGCGCTTGTGCAGTCTTCGTTCACCGGTTTCAGAAATCGTGTTGAAAGATACATCGACCTGTATGGGTTTCGTTGCATGAACGAGATGAAGCTCGAAGAGCGTGATTTGTATCAGGATCCCACGTTTCTTTTTGTCTGTCTCAAGAATTACCTCCGTACGGGTCAGACCGATCTCGACGCGTATGAGAAGCGGGAAAAGGAAATCCGTAGCGGCGCTGAAAAGAAAGTCATGGAGAATCTCTCCGGCGTCAAGAGACGCGTTTACCTCTGGTCCTTGAAACACGCACGAAAGGCGGTCAGGAACCGGGAGAACACGCGCTTCTGCCGGACACGGATTTACGGACTGGTGCGCGCGATGTTTTTCGGGGTAGGGCGGGATTTCACGGCGCGATCGATCCTGGATTCGCCTGAGGATGTGTTTTTTATCGAGCTGAGCGAGCTTTCGGGTGCACTCGAGGGGACACTTCCCGTTCATAATCTCCGGGCGCTGGCTGAGGTTCGGAAGAGGGAATATGCCGGGTTTCAGGATGTCGAGCCGGCACCACGCTTCATGACGCGCGGCCCGGCTTATTGGATGAACGAACATAGCCCGGTCGAAGCCGACACGGTGACTGCGTCCGAAGCATTGCCGGAAAATTGCCTGAAGGGCATCGGCTGCTGTCCCGGCTTGGTCGAGGGGACGGTGAAGGTCGTGCTTTCACCCAAGGACGATATGGAACTCAACCGCGAGATTCTGGTGACGCTGAGGACGGACCCGGGCTGGATTCCGCTCTATCCGTCGGCTTCGGCTCTTCTGGTCGAACGCGGGGGTTTGCTTTCGCACTCCGCGATTGTCGCGCGCGAAATGGGCTTACCGACGATCGTCGGAGTCAAGGGCCTGGTCCAAAAGCTGAAGAGCGGAATGCGTGTTCGAATGAACGGCGAAACGGGCATGATCGAAGTGCTCGACGGCCGGACCTCTGCTGAAGGAACTCCACAATGAAGCCAAATCCGAATCATCTCTATACGATCAAGGACCTTCGATTCTCGTATCCGTTGGAAGAACAGCGCGTGCAAGCTCTGCGTGACGTGACGTTGACGATCGAGAAGGGCGAGTTCGCCTGTTTGAGCGGTCCTTCGGGCTCGGGTAAGACGACGCTTCTGAATATTCTCGGGCTGATCGAGTCCGTTCAGGAGGGGGTCGTCTTTTTTCAGGATCGGGAGCTGAAGGCCCTTTCGGAGCGTGAAAAGAACAGGATTCGTCGTTACAAGATCGGTTTCGTGTTTCAGTCGTTTCAGCTCTTTCCGGTTCTCCGGGCTGACGAAAACGTCGAATATTTCCTGACCCGGCAGGGCATTCCGCGCAAAGAGCGCTTAAAGCGTGTGGACGAGGCCCTTGACGCCGTGGGTTTGCGGGAACATCGCGCGAAACGGCCGCTCGAGATGAGCGGAGGACAGCGCCAGCGCGTCGCACTGGCGCGAGCCATCGCGAAGCGCCCTGAAGTCATCATCGCTGACGAGCCGACCGCGAGCCTGGACCAGAATACGGGGCGGGGAATCATGGAAATCTTCAAACGTATGAATGACGAGAAGCGCGTCACGGTCATTGTTTCCAGCCATGACCCGATGGTGCACGCGTTCGCGCCGAGACGACTCGAGATGAAGGACGGCTTTTTATGCTGATTCGACTCGCGTTCAGAAATCTCTTCCGAAATCCGCGCCGGACCGCGACGGTTGTCCTGACGGTCGCGATGGGAACGGGTTCACTCTTTATCTTCGACGGTTTCAATGCAGGTATCATGAATCAGTATCGCGAAAACACGGTCCATTCGCGATACGGCCATGGCCAGGTGAATACGAACGGCTATCGAGAAAAGGTCTTCGAAAAGCCTTGGGAACACTGGATGACCAACTATCCGGCGCTTCAGGAAAGGCTGACCCGCGTTCCCGGAGTACTCTACTTATTCCCGCGCGTCGAATTTTTTTCGCTGCTTACGAACGGCAAGATCACCGTCAGCGGACGCGGTCAGGGCGTCGATGGCCGGGCCGAGGCAAAATTCTTTACCACTCTCAACGTCGTCGACGGGATGACTTTGAGCGATCAGGAGGACGGGATACTTCTTGGCCTCGGACTCGCGCGTGCGCTCGACACCAGAATCGGTGATCGTGTGACGGTTCTCGCGAACACGATTCATGGCACGATGAACGCGGCGGATCTCACGGTAACCGGGATCTTTCACACGGGCTCCAAGGATTTCGACGATGTCGTATTCAGAATTCCGCTGAAGCAAGCCCAGACCGTCCTCGACACGGAGCGTGTCGAATCAGTCGCTTTCGGCCTGAATGCGGTGGAGGACTGGACTCGCGTGGCTGACGTCGTGAGGGCCGAGTATCCTGACTTGGAGGCGACCCCGTTCGCCGTTCTGGACAAGGTCTATTACCAGAACTCGGTGGACTGGCTGGGCCAGCAGTTCGCGGTTATTCAGCTGATCATCCTTGCCATCGTCCTGCTCGGTATTTTCAATACCGTGTCGACGTCGGTTCTGGAGAGAAAGCAGGAGATCGGCAATCTCCGGGCAAACGGCGAATCGAAGGGCCAGATCGTTTTGCTTCTGGGCTGGGAGGGTTTCGCCTTGGGCGTTCTCGGCGCTGTGCTCGGAATCGTGATCGCCTGGATGATTACGGCTGTCTTTCTGCGAAACGGGATCCTAATGCCGCCGGCTCCGGGGCTGACCCGGCAGTTTCATGTCAGAATCGAATTGCAGGCAGCCATGGCACTGGGATCATTCATCATGGGCGCGGCCGCCGCGATGGTCGGGACGCTGCTTGCCAGCTTCCGAGTGGCGCGAATGCCCATTGGAGAGGCTTTGAGGTCAATATGAGCGACGAATCAACACTACGTGCGATGTTCAAGGGGGTTTTCGGAGCGGTGCTGGTCGTGATTCTGGTAACGCCGTTCGCGTGGGTGCTCGATGACAGACGTCCGGCGTTCGCCGAAGAAGTGCCGGCCGAAGAAATCATTCGCAGGGTTGACGAGATCAGAAATCCCGCCGAAGCCTATTTCATGAAAGTCGCGGTCGTGAACGAGGGAGCGCTCTCGGATCGATCGGTTTTCGAGGTCTCGGTACGCGGGAACAACCGCACCTTGGTGAAAACGGTCGAACCGCCCCGCGATCGGGGGAGAAACTTGCTCATGCTCGATGAGCAGATGTGGGCCTATATTCCAAACATCAAGCGCGCCGTGCGCGTCAGCCTGAGCCAGAAGCTGACGGGGCAGGCGGCCAATGGCGACATCAGCCGGATGCGCTGGAGCGGAGATTACGCGTCCACGGTTGAAAGGCGGGAAACGAGCGAATGGGTTCTCCTTTTGACCGCGAAAAAGCAGGGACTCACTTACGAAAAGGTGCGTGTGTGGGTTGAGAAGAGTACGTATCGGCCACTCAAGGCGGAATTTCTGACGCCCGCCGGTAAACCTCTCAAAGTCGCCGTGTACTCGGGTTACATGTCGCTCGCCGGAAAAATCCGTCCGAGCGAAATCAGGATTCGGGACGCGGTCCGGGAGAATGAGTCTTCGACGGTCAAAATTTTATCGATGGAAGAGCGAGCGTTTCCTGAATCCATCTTTAACCAAAACAGCTTGAAATGACATTTCAGTTTCATATTTATGTAATCGGACTTCTCGCCTGTACACTCTTCGCTGGTGGTGCTCGCGCGTCGCTCTGGAGCGGAGGCCGAAAAGACTTGAAGGGCGATTTTGAAATCGGACATCAGCTCGGATCCAGGCTTCGAGACGAGGCGATCACGCGAAATCGCTTTTACCTCATGGCAAAGGAGGAGTTGACGTTCGATCTTCCAGCCCCGGCCGGCGGGTCGGGCAAGATCATCACCATCACCGCGGCCGCGCGCGCGTGGGCCGGAAAAGAGAATGAATTCGATCTTCGTGCGCTTTCTGCCGAGTTCTCCCAGGAAATTTACAAAGTGAATGTCGGGTTCCAGGAAATCGCGTGGGGAGAAACCTTTGGGTTCTTCATCGCCGATATCGTGAATCCGAGGGATTACCGTGACTCGCTGTTCAACGAGCTTGCGTGGATTCGCGTCCCGGTTTTCGCTCTCAATGGACAGCTCTTTCTCGGCAAGCTTACCGTTCAAGGCGTGGTGACGCCGGTCGCGAGAATGAATCGGCTTCCGGAGTCGGGGGGAGGGCGTTTCTTTGATGAGCCAAAAGGCCAAGCTGCTGAGTTCGGCGGCCGTGCAAGCTTCCTTTTTGATTTCGGACTTGATCTCGGGTTTCTTTATTATCGCCATTACAACCGTAATCCGGTCTATCTGTGGAACAACGCGGGCGGCACAGCCGATGCGAGATTCATCCCGGTTGTGAAACTCGTCGACACGTTCGGACTCACCGCAAGCCAGGCGATCGGCTCGTTTGTATTTCGGGCGGACTCGGTGTTACATCTCCAGCAACCTCGGCAAACGGATGACTTCTCCGTCGCACCTGAAGAAGACCAGTGGCAGGCGATTTTCGGCGGTGACCTGACGGCCGATTCGGGAGCCATATTCGGCCTGCAGTACCATACGGACTGGACGAATCAGGGCTTTCGGCACTGGGCGAGCTTCCTGACGAGGGATCGCTGGCTTGAAGGAAAACTTGAGACTGAGCTCTTCGTATTTCGCGGCATCGGCAACTCGGATCTTTGGTTCGAACCCAAGTTGAGCTGGAATGCATCAGCGTCCCTCACGGTTTCGGTCCGAGCCGATCTTCTTTCTGCGGGAGAACGCCTGTCTGACGGGGTTCTGTCCGCGTTTCGCGAGGAGGATCGTTTTCTGACGTGGGTGACTTATCGGTTTTAGCCGTGTCAAACCTTTTGACACTCGATCAGGGTTTCTGCAAACAGGGGAGCCTTGGCGTAATGGGAATCGATTTAAGGCACCGCGGGGGGCCTGTTTTTTGCTCTACATAGGTATATGGGAGCTATCGTCAAGGGCGCGTATCTTTTCACCATTGTCCTCTTGATTGGGGCCGCGTCGCCCGGCATCGGCTGGGCTGGGTCCAGCGATTACTTGGTACTGGAAGACTCGGAATCGATTCGTGAAAACATAGCGCGTCTCATTCATGCGCAGGAGCTTTTGGGTAAGCACTACTACAAGAGCGTCGTTCGCGCCGGCGAAGATGTCACGTCACTCGATGAGTTCGTCCGTGAATGTGTTGCGAAAGAGCTGCCCAAAAAATTCAAAGCAAAGGCAAAACGGATCAGTAAAGCCATTTTGCAGGAGTCGGCAAGACACGGCTTCGATCCGGTTTTTCTCATGGCCGTGATCAAGACGGAGAGTCATTTTGTCGTGAATGCGAAAGGTTCCATGGGAGAGATCGGGCTCATGCAGCTTAAGCCAGAAACAGCTGAATGGCTCTCGAAGGAGAACCGGCTGAAGTGGAAAGGATCGAAATCCCTCAAAGACCCGATTACGAATATCCGTCTGGGCGCCCTTTATCTTTCCTGGTTGAGGAGTCATTTTGACGAGCACAGCCGACTTTATCTCAACGCGTACAACATGGGGACGACGGGAATCCAACGGTCGTTGAAGAAAAGCGTCTGGCCGAAGGATTATTCCAACCGGGTCATGAAACATTATGTGGCCTACTACGCCGACCTGAAGGACTACAGTGATTCCCTCCTGATCGTCGAGCCCGTTGCGCAGACGAGAAGCCCGGATCAGCCGTCCCATTCCGTCGCGGTGATGACTCGCAGATAGGTTTTTCGAGCGCCCCGCCAGGCTCCATGCTATAAAAATAACGATGACTGAATGGATGAATTATCGCGGGCAGTGGGGCGGCAAAATCGCCTCGGGCGAGGAAATGTGGTGGACTGAGCCCGACTACCGCCTGCGTCGAAATGCGTGGGCCAGGTTTTGGTTCCGTGTCGATGTCCGACAGCACTTTCTGCTTCGTTTCTGGAAGAAGGCGGGAGTGGTGAAACCCGGGAGGGTTATCGATTATGGTTGCGGCTCCGGGGGGACGACGCTCAATTTCGCCGCGGTTCTCGGACAGACGATCACGGGTTACGATATCTTCCCGACGCAGCTTCAGATCGCGCGCGAATTCTCGGAACATCCGGAATTGAAGGACTTGAATTGCCGGTTCGAGCTTCTCGGAGAGCGGGGACGGATACCCGTTCCGGATGCATCGGTTGACGTGATCTTCTCCCTGGATGTTCTCGGGCATGTTCCGCATATTCCGGACACTCTTCAGGCATTTTCGACCGCGCTCAGACCCGGTGGATCCGTCGTTCTTTTTACCGAGTCGACTTACAGTCCAGACGACCGGTCGCTCGCGGCCCGGTTGGCGGCAGAAGGTTTCGATATGACGGATGCTGTTCCGGAACATGTTTCGCTGTTCCCTCGCGAGAAACTCGAACAGTTTTTCACCGAAGCAGGCTTCGACGTTCTTGAAAGATATTCGGCCAACGTCGGGCATTTTCTTTTCTTTCCGAAAGACTACGTTCTGATGTTCCGCCGTTCGCAAGGAGGAATGTCGGCCTCGATCCGCAAATGGAAGCTTTTTGCATCGCTCTGGAATGCGCTCTCCCGGATCGCGCCGTTTTATCCATGGCCGTTCCAGGTGCTTCGGCTGGGCTTGACGCATCTTTTCGGCAGGCAAGCATACGGAACGGGGTATTTCTATCATCTGAGGAAAAAGTAAAACGAAATGTCGCATCAAAAAAGGAAGTACCTTCGGAAGAATGTCGAGTTTCCCTTGCTCGTTCGAGCTTGGGCGAGCGCCAATCCTCTCGCGGGAGATCCGTATGAACATACTTTCCTGGTTCGGGACTTCGGAGTCGGGGGGCTCGGGTTTGATTCGCCCGTGCAGCTTTTCCCTGACGATCTGATCAAAATCGAGTTCACGCTCCCGGGCGAGCAGCGACGAATGGTGCTCGACGCGAGGGTGCGTGCGTGCAATCCTTTTTTGGACCGCATCAGAGGCATCAAAGTTTTCAGGGTAGGAGTGAAATTCGTGAATCTCGCCGAGGAAACTCAGATCTACTTTACGAATTACATGAGTGGAACTTTTTTATTATATTAGGTTTTAGGAGCTTCGATATGTCTCGTTTTCTGCGAACGAACAGCGTTATCGGCGCCGCGATGCTATTTTCGACAGTCGCCCTGGCCGAGCCGGCCAAGGAGACCCCGCGGGATTCGGCGTCGCCGGAGATCACCCGCAAGTTCAACGTCAAGGCGTATCCGATTCCGTTGCTGCTCAAAGTGGGGGCATTCGATTTTGATTTCGGGATCAGCCAGTCCATGACTCTGGGGTTATCCGTTTACAAATTTTCCTATTACGATCCAAAGCAGGCGTTGGACCTGGCTGTTCCGGCCACCGGAGTCCGGTTGAATTACTATTTTAGCGGCAAGAGGATTTCGGACGGATACTACTGCTCGGCTTCGATTCATGGCATTAGCGCACAGATCACCGGTTCGACTGTTTTTCAGGGTCAGTCGATCGACCTGAAAGGGGAGGCGAAGGCCGGGATGTTCGGGCTGATGTTGGGCCACCACTGGGTCTGGGATTCCGGATTTAATATGACACTCGGCGCGGGCTTGTACTCGTTCAGTACGGAACCGGAGGCAACGCTGACCGGAACGGTTCCAAGCACCCGGACGTCGATCGCTCAGGTGGTTGATGTCCCGGTGATTAAAGCAACCATTCCCTGGCTTGAGGTGGGCGTGGGCTGGGCATTCTGATCCGGTCCGTGAACTGAGACAGTGGCTTTAACCGGTCTCGCAGATTTCCCATTTTCGCGACAATTTTCCGGATGGGCTCATTCGTTCCAGGGATAACAAGGTCCGGGTCGAGTTCAAATATCGGAAAGGCCAGAAACGGGCGATCATGGATTTCCGGATCGGGCACTCTGAGATCTTCCATTTCGATCACCAAATCGCCGTAGACGAGGATATCCAAATCGATCGTCCGGGGCGCATTTTTATCGAGGGAGCGTACTCGTCCAAGCTTTTCCTCGATTCGGCGGAGGACGGAGTGCTTGAGTTCATTCGGCGGCATATCGGTCTCGATTCTCAGAACTCCATTGATGAAGGCCGGAGCGCCTGGCGAATCGATTGCCTGCGTCTCGTAAAAGGCCGATAAACCGGTGATTCGCAACTCCTTGGTCAAGAGATGGATGGCCTTTTCGATGTTGGATTTTGGGTCGATGTTGGAACCGATCCCGATGAAGGCGTTGGATGCTTGCTTGGCTGAGGAATTCCGTTCGATCTTTACTCCGACAGTGCGTGCGAATCGAAGTGCCGATGGCTTTTCGACGCTGACGTTGACACGAGTGATTCGATCATCGCTCAGGCAGACCGCGGCGATGCGCTCGGCCAAGGCTTCGACGAGCTGATATCGGGAGTGCTCGGCGAGGTGCAGAATTCGTTTTTTCAGATCACGGTAGTTGACCGTGTCGGCGATTCGGTCGCTCTTTCCAGCTTTGCCGAGGTCGACCACGAGTTCGAGATTGACGAGGAGATCCTGCTTTTCACGTCGCTCTTCGGCGCCGACGCCGATCACGCAACGAAGCTGCAGGTCCCTGATGAAAATCGTATCCGCGTGCCCGTTATCCATGCCTGCGCGCTCCCTCCGGCGGATACTCAACGACGTGTCGTCCGCCATCGACATAAATGGTCTCGCCGCTAATGAAAGGGCTCTCGATCAAGAAGATCACAGCTCGTGCGATGTCCTCAGGATTTCCGTGTCGTTCGAGGGGGACCGTTCGGACCTTTTCATCGAGGTACCCGTGTTCGAAGCCAGGCGGCGGGAGGATCAACCCGGGCGCGATCGCGTTTACGCGGATTGCCGGCGCGAATTGGACGACCATCATCCGGTTCATTGCCGCAAGCACGTTTTTGCTTAAGATGTAGCCGACGTGAGTCCAGTCGAAGCTCGCGACCCGCGAATCGATCAGGTTGATGATCAGCCCGCTGGACGCGTGCTTTGCGAATTCGCGAGCGAGACAAAACGGAGCCCAGGCATTGATCTGGAGATTTCTCGCGAGATTCTCGAAGGTGAGGTCTTCGAACCGATCCGAGGGAAATTGCGCGGCGTTGTTGACGAGAATGTCGATCGGACCGGCGGCCTGCCAAGCGTTTTCGACAAGCGAGCGGGTTTCGGATTCGATCGCGAAGTCAGCGCGGAGCAGCCATGACCGCACCCCCATGGTTTCAATTTCGGCGCAAAGCGCTTCGGCTTCAGAGCTGGATTCCCGATAATGGATGACCGTTTGGATTTGTTTAGCGGCAAGCGACAATGCGATTTCGCGGCCGATGCGTTTCGAGCCACCCGTGATGAGAGCGGTTCTTGGAGAGGGCGCCATGAGCGGCAGGACGTTGCACAATACAGACCAGCTTTAGGAATACGCTTTGCAACTTGTAGCGTTAATTCACGGGATGGGAGATTTTTTATGAAGCTTCTAAATAGACATCTGGTTTTAGCATTGACCTGCGGAACTTTGTTTTCGCTGACGGCGATGGCACAGGTCGGCACGGGGACGGGTGCCTCAGGTACTACTCAGCCTGGCACGGCTTCCGGATCGACGAGTGTGTCGGGACCGGCGGGTGGTAGAAGCCCGGACGGCACTCAGACCCCGGGCATCGCTGGCTCGGACACGTTGGGCACAGACACGTTCGGTGGTTGTGTTTGCCCGGGTACGTCGGATGAGGGTGCGGCGGGCGCGAGGGGGCCAACGCCCGAATTTGGAACGAGCGGTATCGAGACAACTACCCCTGGCGTCACACCCGGCGGCACGGCGAACTGTCCATGCCCGACGGTGAGCCCCGGCCTTGGGACGGGCGCGGCAGGTGAAGCTGGAACGGGCTCACCCGGTATAGCCGGCGGAACGTCGGGCGTACCTGGCACAGGAACGGCGACGGGTCCAGCAGGGACGGGAAGCGGAGTCGGTACTGGAACGGGCACGGGAACAGCGGGGACGGGTAGTGGAGCGGCCGGCAGTTCGCCTGGCGTTGGCGGCGGCCCGGGTTCGACGGGCGCGATCGGAACACCTGGGAGTTCCGGAGCAGGGACGAGGTAACTTCTTTGTCGGTTGTCTTTACTGCTTACGGAAGAATCGGAGAGCTCGCTTTAAACAGCCGGGCTTTCCGGTAGGGATGGAAGCGACTTCGGCGGAGGCTTTGATGGAAGCTGCTGGTTTGCCAGCTGATTGATCTGAAAAGTGCCCCGCGGCTTGGACGATGCCCTCCATCGCTCCGACTTTTACATCGATTTGGAATTTCATCTCATCAAAAAGCTGCTGTAATTTGGGGCGCACTTGACGAATGTAACCGGCTTTTCCGAGGTACTTGGATACCTTGGAAAAATCCAGATAGCCGTCGGGCAGGTTGCGGTACCACTCGGGGAAAACGAAATCAGTAATCACCCAGTGGGCTGCTACCGCCGCGATTTTTTCTTTT
The DNA here is from genome assembly GCA_001770175.1 of Bdellovibrionales bacterium RIFOXYD1_FULL_55_31. Classification (GTDB taxonomy): domain Bacteria; phylum Bdellovibrionota; class UBA1018; order UBA1018; family UBA1018; genus XYD1-FULL-55-31. The sequence goes on from MEQK01000084.1 coordinate 18,271, forward strand.
TGAATTTCGACTTTTTTTAGGGCGTCGAGCATCTTCAGAAAAGTCCTTACCTTGCTTCCATCAATTTCAGCGATCTGCCGCGAAAGGTTTCGCTTCAGTGCCTCGAAAGCTTTCTCGTCCACCGGATTTCCATTATCAAAGAGGCGCCGTTGGAGGGTGATCGCTCTTTCTAAATCATCTTGTGAAATGGCTTGTGGAAGTTCGTTTTTGAGCTTTTGAAAAATCGCGAATTCATCTTTTCGCCTCGTCTCGAAAATGTCCATTTGAGCGGCAAAGTTGATCGGACGAAAAAAATCAGCATCCAAGGCGAAGCCGCGGCCATCTCGCATATACGGAGGAAGTGACTCCACCCAACCTTGGTTGATGTTCATCCAATTCGTTTTTAATGCAGCCCAGTTCGCGGCGGCTTGCTCTCGGGTCATTCCGGAAAAATCAAGCGCCCGAATCTCGTCATTCAGGCCGGCAAGGGCCGCTTTTGCCGTAACCGAATCGGCAACGAGCTTCTTCTGGTCGTTCGAAATACGTTGAAGCCAGAGGGCGGGTTTTCGTAATTCGCGTGCCCCCCAAACACCGAATTTTTCTCGAATTGGCCGAACGACAGGTTCGAGGTAAGCGCCGACGATCCCCGCCATCGGGCCCGCCACGACCGCACCTCGCAGAATACCCAGTGCAAACAGCCCCGCACCGCCACTAATCGCCAGAAGCGTCGAGCACACCGCCTTCACGCGGGGATTATTCATCGGCTGAATGAGATTGCGGTAAATGATTCCTTTGTCTTGCTTTTCGGAGGCGAGAGAGATTGTCGCTTCCGCCCAGGTCGTCGCGATGAACTCGGCGATAGTGCGATCTTTCCAGTTCGTCATGAAGTCGCGGGTGAGAAAGCGCCCTTTGTTCTGATTCCACCATTTCATGTACTCGTTTTTGTTCAAGTACCCGGTCCCGTTGAGCGCGGTCGTGAGCGAATCAAAAATCTTGGCAAACTCCGCGCAGTTTTCTGGGTTGAGCGGAGTTTCGGTAAATCCGCGCGACTTCGGAAGCGGCTGGTTCACCTCGGGAAAAAGCTCTGACATCTGAGTCGTCTGGTGCTTTTCGATGATGGCCAGTGCGTCTTCTGGCGCGATCGGGTCCCAAGCCCAGGATTTTGTGGGCAGCATCGGGAATATTTGAGCGAGAATCAACGTGGTCAGCAGGATTCGTCGTCCTATGGAAAGCGCGTGGAATCTGAATTTTCGAAGCGGCTGTTGCACGATTTCCCCCAGACTTTATGTCCGGTAACCAAGAGGACGGGTCCCCATTTAAGCTTACCGATTTAAGTAGATGAAATCAATCAGGTATTGACTATTGTTTAATAGGCGGATAACTCAGGGTTATTTGGATAAAAAAATTCGACATGTAATAATGTAGGTGTTTTGGCATCAACTCTCACCTCTCCGGTAACGCATTGTGGCGGATTATGGAGTGTTGCCTGTCTGTCGGGCAGCATAGTATGTCCCCTATAAATGAGTTCACGTTTCTCTCATTTTCTAGCGGCTGTTTTTTATTTTGGCATTGCTTCTGCGTTCGCGACGATTCTGGCAGGTGAGATCGATTCACCCAACACCTTGAAGGCCGGTCTCTATGTGCCGCGCTCCGGGCTCGTCGAAAGTCGTGAGCAGAAGGTTCGGCCAGTTATGGAAAACGGGAAGCTTGTCGGAATCAAGGTGGTCTACCTCCGGGCGGACTATTACGACGGGCCCTATCACTATCCGTGCGCTGAAAATTGGGGTGATCTCGCCTGCGTTGGCCCAGGGGTCGCGTTCGTGATTCACGACTCGGAGCACTTCTTATGGCACGACAAGTATTACGGAGTTTGGGCCGAAATGGGGCTGAAAGAGGCGGGCGACTGAATCGGCCGGCAATCACTCGATTCTGCCTTAAGTTAACCGGCATTGCGAATGCATCCACGAGTGTGACGCACTCAAGGAGGTGTTCATGCAGCGGCTAATTTTAGCTCTATTGGCAGGTATGTCGGTCAGCCTTCCCACCGCTATCGCGGGTGCGACCGAAGAAAAGGAAGCAAGCTCGATTCCTTCCGCGTCACAGAGTTGGGAAAATGCAGAAGTTTGTACGACGGAACAAGGCATGGGGTTTCGGCGCGGGACGCCCGCCTTTAATGCGTGTATTGAAGCCAGGCGAAAAGCTCAGCAGCAGGCGGGAGTTGCCACGTTCGAAGAAGGCCGCGATACATCGCAGGACGATGTGACTGGCCCGTTCAAGGATCCTACGAGTCAGGGATACTAAGCAGGCAAAAAAAGGGCGCTCCCTTTCGGGAACGCCCTTCCAAGTTTAACTTGGGTCTGACGTCAGACCTAATTAGAACGCGTGTTTTACGCCGATTCCAAAGAGCTGCGGGTCCGCACCAGCAAGAATACCAACTCCCCCGTTGACCGGATTGGGCGAGAAGTTCCTGGCCAACGCCGGTTCGTTCGAAATCTTCGAGAAGACTCCGTAAACTTCCGTTCGTTTGCTTAGCCCGTACCCCGCACCGACCGACAACTGTTTATAACCCGTATCGGCTTGGTCAACGCCAGCAATGGAGGTCTTTCCCGTAATGCCGTAAGCACCGCGGAAGGTTACGTCCCCCAGCTTGTGCGTCGCCGAAAAGAGCAGTGACTTCGACTTGGTATCGACTGAGGCCGCTTTTTCGGTCGCCGTAAAGGCAACGTAGCCGACGTTGATCGTTGTCGTATCAAAGAGCGTGTAACCTGCCGCAGCTTTTAATCCGGTCGACTTCGTGGAGTCATCGGCGGCGTTATCGTAATTGTACGCAACAGCCGCGTTCAGTCCCATGTCAGAATAGGTGAGAGCGCCGCCGTAGTGATAATCGTTCGAGACGTTTCCGGTCGCGGTTTTCGGAGCATAGTAAAGCTGCACGCCAGCCCCGAAAAATCTCGGACTCCAATAATTAATCGACCCCGTTTGACGTGTTGCCATCGGGATGTCCCATTGCATCCACCCCGAACTTCCATAGAACGGATCGGCAAAGGTCGCCGCAGTCTTAAAAGGGGTATCCCACTTGCCGAGAATCGCTCTTCCAAAACCGCTGTCTAAACCGAGCCCCGTATTTCTCAAACCAAAGGCGTTGGCGTTCAGCGTTCCAAGAGCCGCATCCAGGTCCGTTTCAATCTGGAAAATCCCTTTCAGCCCTTCGCTCAGGTCCTCCGACCCTTTGATTCCGAAATTTGAGGAGTAGCTGGCCAGTCGCATGCGGCCTGTAATCGCCTCACCGACTGTTGGAGTGCCTGACTTGATGGCTTCCACTGCCGTGTTGATGGTTCCATAGACATTCACATTGGCGGTTTCGGCCTTTGCTAAAGCCGGCGCGGCCAGCGCAACAACTGCTACGACAAGTAGCTTTTTCATTTCGTGTTCTCTCCTAGGTTTTAGTAATTGTCTGGATGAATAAGAAAGAAGCGACGAGCGATACTGCTGCAAGCCAAAACCTTCGTTATCAGCAATCCAGCGCACACTACGCACTTCCAAAAGAAGTGTACGGCTTATTGTGCAACAATTTTCAACTAACGCAATTCATTTCCTGATTTTATCGTCTTTTTGCCGCAGCACAACATGAGCCGTCGTTCGCCTTGCTAGGCTCATTGCTGGCGGTACACGCATCGGTTACGATGAAGTTGCCCAATTCGATTACTCACAGCAGGAGCTGGCATTGCAGAACTACGTAACTAGAACATGCATTCTTATCAGTCTGTGCGCGTTGGCCGGTTTCGGCGCGATGGCGTCCGCGAATATCGAAGACCGGGACTCCTGCCGAAAGGTAGTCCGTTCGATCGCGCAGATTGAAGAGGCGGGGTTTTGTGATTCCGCCGAAGTTCTCCAAGAGTGCGTTTCTGATGGCGCGAGCATCCATCACGGTGATTTCTTGACGAGCGCTGCCGGTGCAAAACGTGTTTTGGTGATGGGCGTGTTTCACGGTGATGAACCTCATACGGCAGCTGTTCCGTTTTTGTGGTTCAAGCGGTTAAAGCAGATCAACCCGCGAAACACGTGGCGATTCATACCCGTCATCAATCCTGTAGGATTGAGAAAACATTCCCGCGGAACGGAAACGGACGCTGACATCAATCGCAATTTCCCGACAAAAGACTGGGGCCGTTCAGGCTGGACGAAGAGACGAAATCCCGGCAAAGGCCCGGCAAGCGAGTGGGAAACCAGGTGTGCGCTGGCGCACATTCGATCTTTCAATCCCGACATGGTGGTGGCGGTACATGCGCCCTATGGGATCTTGGACTTCGATGGTCCAAAAACATGGCGAATGCCGGATATTTCGGCGTTGCCGTCGCGGCGTTTGGGGACGTATCCCGGAAGTCTCGGCAGATACCTTTGGGTCGAGCGGGGTATACCGGTCCTTACGGTCGAACTCCCTGCTCCAGGTCGCTTTGTTCCTGAGAAGGATTTGATTTTGCTTCAAGACTGGATCGGTACAGTGGCTAAACGATACCGAAAGGAGAAGCCTTGATCATCGGGAAATGGAATTTAGCATGGGCGATGGGTTTGGTTTCGGCCTCGGTCGCCTGGGCTGGGCAATCAGCCAGTCCTTGGGTCCTGACGAATGGCCCGGCGATCGGCGTGCCAGAGTCCATCGGCACGCCTTCGGCGGGATGTCTGCGTGGCGCCGCGAAGCTCGCCGAAAACGGCACTGGCTATTATCTCATGAGGGTGAGCCGCGGCCGGAGCTATGGGCACCCGAGGCTGGTGCTGCTGTTACAGGGCATCAGCAAGGAAATGGTGACGGCGGACGGTGCCCCGGTGCTATTCGGAGATCTCAGTTTACCGCGGGGCGGTCCCACCATGTCGGCTCACAGCAGCCATCAAACCGGCTTGGATGCGGATGTCTGGTACATGCGGCCGAAGCATTGGCGGGTTTCGAAAATTTCGATCGCCGAGCGCGAGAAGACGAGTTCGGTGAGTGTCGTCAATAAGAAGAAACTCGCGGTCAATCGGAATTTCGGTGATAAGCAGATCAACCTGCTCCGGGCATTCGCTGAAAAGCAGGAAGTCGACCGGATTCTGGTCAATTTCGCCGTGAAGCGCGCGCTTTGTAAAAAGATGCCGGAACAACCCTGGATTCGGAAGATTCGTCCTTGGTTCGGTCACGACCATCATTTTCATGTTCGCCTGAAGTGCACTGATCAGGATGCGACTTGTAAGAATGGTGAGGAGATTCCACCCGGAAACGGTTGCGACGCCAGTCTCGATTGGTGGTGGAGCGCGGAGGCCCGGTTGGAAGAACGGAAGAATCTGTTCAAACAGGATAACCCGGTCATGCCCATTCTCCCGTCCCCGTGCGCCGATGTTTTAAAAATGTAGTAAACTCAGGGCATGGCTCTCGCGACCGTATTACTCATTGTTGTGTGCTTGCCTGTTTACGCGGCAATGACGGGGCTCAGCCTTGCCTCAGACCTCAGCGTGCCCTTGACGTTCATCACGTTCGGCGCGGTTCTCGTTCACCTTGCGATTTTCTTTTTGAAAAAACGGGTTCATCCCGTCTCGCAGCTGCTGGTGAGCGTCCTTTGGGTTTTCACGCTGTTCGCGGTCTTGATTTCGTGGGTTTATCGCGAAATCACTTTGAGTCCGTTTTCGCTCATGTTCGCGATCAGGAATCTGTCTGACACCTATCACTCCCTGGTTCATGTGCTGGGTTTCTCCGGGTTGATTGTCGCGATGATCGCATGTGTTGTTCTGATCGTGCTGGGCATAAGGGCAGCGCAGGGAGCTCAACGTTTTCTCGCCTCGAAGCTCAGCGGCGTGAGGCTGACGGGAGCGGCCCGGATCGCAAACGGCGCGGTTTTCTGCATCGGAATGGTTCTGTTGATCAGTTCCGTCGTCCGGGCGAGCGTCCTGCTCGCGCGCGATCAGTACGGTCGTGTTCGCCCGAAGTCCGCGATGCCCACGGATCTCGCCGTGACGGGAAAGGCGGACGTATTTATCCTTCATATCGAGGGCTTTAATTCAAAGTATTTCTTCCCGGATGACGGAGAGACAGAAAAGGGGTTTCATCCCAAGGTGCCCCTGCCGGGGTTCAAAACGATTTTGGAAAACGGGAGCGGGATTTTTTTCCCGCTGTTTTGGTCGAATTCGTTTCCGACGTATCGCGCTTTCGAAACCATCTTGTGCGGGACGAGCGGCACGCCCGGCGCGATGGTCACTTCGCTTCCGGACTGGGATCCGAAAGCCCGGCCCTGTCTTCCGAGGATTCTGCACGAGGCCGGCTACAAGACGGAGTTTTTGTCTTCGTACTATAACTTGTCTTTTTATGACGTCGGCTCCTTCAGCAGGGATCTCGGTTTTAAAAACTCGGCTTACAACGACCAGCTGATGAAGCCCGGGGACCGCAAGTTCTCCTGGGGCTACGATGACTGCGCTTTTTACGAAAGGGCATTCGAGCATCTGGAGGCAAAGTACCGGTCGCCCGATCCGCTTTTTGTGTATTTGGAAGTCAGCATGCACCACGCGCCCTTTTCCGAACCCAAGTACCCGAAGGCGCATCCGTATCCGAGTCCGCGGGATTATGGGCAAGCTTATGCGAATTCCGTGGTCGAGCAGGACCATTGCCTCAAGACGTTCTGGGAACGGTATTCCAGATTTCGCAGGCCGAATTCGCATCTCTTCATCGTTCCGGACCATAGCGTCGCTCTCGAGAAGGAGTTCGATATCAAAGATCTGTTCGGGGTTTCTCTTCTTTACGTGCCTCCGGCAGGTCGGAGGGAGGTATTTCCGCCGGGAGTTCGAAGAGGAGTGAGCGCGAGTCAGGCGCAGCTCGTGCCGACAATTTTGGAACTCCTGAACGAGCGGCCCTACAAACACAGTTTCGCGTTCTCATTGCGCGGAAAGGAGCGCTCCCGGGGTGAGCGTGAATGCCACTACCTTTCGTCGCCGTTCGATCGGCTCGTCGTCAAACGTGAGAACGAAACGTTCGGGTACTTGATGAACCATCACAAGATCGTTCGCTATGTTTATCGCCCGGATCGGTCGGGGCGGTTGCGGCTGCTCTCGGAGACGGTCGAAAACCTGGTCCCGTTGGACCGGTTTTACGAACTATATGATTGTTGGGAGTGAGCATAGCGACTACTGTTGTCGGCAGTTCCGTGTCGGTACGGCCAGTGCAGCAGTTTTAGTTTTGAGCGTTTATGCGGCAAATCAACTATTTGCATCTTTTTCACTTTTTCGTCATTGCGCAAGAATCGCAGTTGGCGCGGGCTGCCAAAAAGCTTCACGTAAGTCAACCAACACTGAGCACGCAGTTACGTGATCTTGAGGAATCACTTGGCTACCGTCTTTTCGAGCGCAAGCGTGGCGAAACGATCAGACTCACGGATCGGGGAAAGATCGTCTATTCGTACTCGAAAGAAATATTCAGGCTCGGCAATGAGATGCTGGAAATTGCCCAGGGTTTGACAGCACCAGAGTCGTTTCATATCAGGATTGGCGCGCTCGACGCGATCCCTAAACGTGTGGTCTATGATGTTGTCTCGGAAGCAAGGCGAGCAGCGGATTGCACCTTCACGATTTTCGAGGACTCTGGTCCCGCTCTTGTGGAAGGACTTGCTGCCCATCGTTTCGATTTAACCATTGGGAACACGCCAGTTCCGCACCGTCCTGACCTGCATCTTCACAGTAAGCAGATTGCGCGGATTCCGGTTTGTATTTGTGGTGCCAGACGATTTGAAAAACTGCGAAGAGGGTTTCCAGAGTCCCTTGCCAATCAGCCGTTTTTTCTCCCTACTTCGGACGGAAAGCTTCGCAGTGACATTGAGAACTATTTTCGTATCGCCGGAATCCGCGTCGCTGTTCTCGCTGAAGCACAGGACTGCGAGCTGCTACGGCTTGCGGCACTCGCAGGTGAGGCGATGGTTCCGCTTTCGCGCCTTACGATAGATCAGGAATTGAAGTCGGGAGCGCTCATCAGCGTGGGAGAGATGCCGGATATATTCGAGGAAATCTGGATAGGCTCGGCTTCGCGTTTCATTGATCACCCGGTGGTGAACCACCTGATGGGCCGTCGCTTGCAGGCAGCGTAGGCAGAATTTTCCAATTAAAGTCATAGATAATATGAATTTTCGTATCGCCGCGAAGTTCACTATTCTGCGTTTGTACGGGAGGTAGGAATGGTGATGATGATACACAAATTGAAAGTCGGCCAAGTAATGGAACGTCCAGCGTATACGGTCAAGCCTTATGATCGTGCCCAGGCAATCGCGGAAATAATGCTTCGCAACCGGCTTGCTCATGTTCCCGTGGTCGCTGACGAACGGCTAGTCGGTTTGATCGCGTTGAAGGAGCTTCGGAATATTTGGCATTACGTCCATCCTGATTCGCTCAAAGTGGCGGACGTGATGAACGAAGGACCTTACGCGGTATTGCCCGAGACGTCGGTTGATCTGGTCGTGCGGACAATTCACCAGTTTAGGCTCGATTGTGCGGTCGTTGTTGATGATTACAAAAGACTCCTGGGTGTGTTCACCAGTGCTTCAGCCGCTGGCTACGCCAAGTTGGCACACCGAACCTCTGGCTACACCGCAATGGCCGCATGAGTGTTGGGCCGGGATTGCCCGGTCCGGCAACTCATCGACACGTGCGTCGCTTACTCACACTTAAATTCAACTTCGGTCTGGTAGTCTCGATCCGAGGTCATGATCCTGCCGATGGTTCCGGCAGATCCCAATACACTGCCAGCGCTGCGAGTTCTGGAGGGAGCGACGCCGATGCCGCCTAGAACCATCGCCGCAGTGGAGGCCTTCCTGACAGTATTTCGCGTACTCTCGTCCATGCTACCCGTGTACTGGGTCTTATCTTTGTTGACGAAGACGGCGGTCTTTTTCCGCTTTTCGCAGTATTCGTTTGCGGATTCTACCGCTTCCTCTTCCGCGTCGTCTCTTTCGATATCCCGAACGACGACGCGATTCAGGCCATTTTCACCTGGCATCACTCGAACTTTTGCAGTCGAGCATCCGGTACCGAGGACCACGCTCAAGGTCAGCGCAATTGGCAAAACTTTACGAATCATAATGGTTTATCCTTGCCACATACTTCATGCATGCGTCAGCACAGACGAGCTGATCAATAGAGTACTCGCAATAACAGCTAGTTACCGAAAACTCGAGGCCTTGACCGCGTCCGTGGGCTCCAGCCTTTTTCTAGTGCTGGGAGTTCTTGACGGTTATAATCGAACCATGCGGGTCCTACTTCTTGCCATGTTGCTCTTTGCGGTCGCGGGGGGCCAGGTTTCCAGGTCTTTTGCTGCTGACGCACAGAACTGCCCGCAGGCCATTCGTGCGCTGGTCAGTGATGTTGAAGCAAACACGATCGAAAATCCGAAGGCACTCAGGAAATACAAGTACCTCAATTTTGTAAAGGCGCTAGTTAGCGGAAAATTGTCAAATAACACCCCATTTGTCCGGGTGATTCCGACCGATGCTTGCAACCTGAAGTGCAGCTACTGTTTTCAGCGGAGCGATGACCCGTTCCAAATGAGCAAAGAACAGTTCAAAAGCTACCTCGAGAAAGCAAAGGAGCATCGCATCGGCATGATGACCTTTCTCGGTGGTGAGCCCATGACCTGGAAGCATCTCGACTACGCGATTGCTGAGGCGAGCCGGGCAAAGGTCATTACTGACATCACGACCAACGGAACCCTTCTCAACGCCGACAGTATTGATCGTCTGGGCAGGGCGGGACTGGACTTTCTGAATATATCGGTAGACGGATTAACGAAGACTGAGGTTTCCAGCAAAACTTCGATCGTCGCGAATCAGGAAATCATCACTCAGCTCCGGCTCGCGAAGGAAAAATACGGAATGCGCTATCGGATGAATTCCGTAATCTATAAGAAGAACTTCGACCAGGTGAAAGCGCTCATTGAGTTTTCAAAGGAACAGGATATCCCGATTTCCCTCGGTTTTGTCGTGCCCCATTCGCATGGGGATCATATCGCGGATCCTGGCATGTATTTCACGGAGCAGGATTCGGCGTTGCTGGATGAAATCATCAACTACGTCGTCGCGAAGAAGCGCGCGGGATATCCGATCATTGATCCGGAAGAGTATTTCACCGGTATGCGAAAGTTCGTTAAGAAGGAAGACTTCTGGAAATGTAATTACCCGACCCGTTTCGGATGGATCAATATCACCCCTCGAGGTGAGATCAGGAGCTGCACGAAGAAGATGGATGTGCTCCCCGGGTTCACCTTTTTGGGGCTGACGAAAGAAAAGATCGGCGACCTTAAGAGAACCCTGGACCCGATGGTCAAGTCCTGCAACAAGAACTGCTATTCCAACTGTGCTTTCGATTCGTACTTTTATCGGAC
>MEQK01000085.1 GCA_001770175.1 Bdellovibrionales bacterium RIFOXYD1_FULL_55_31
GTCATCGGTTTGCAGTTGTGAAATGAAGAGAATCACATCCTCAGTTCGCAAAGCAAATGAATGAATGTGGCCGTGCATCACGTTCGAAACGGCAACTTCGGAGCCGGTCGACCGATCCTGCGATCTTAGCGGACCGGCTGTGACTAAGAACAGACCGACCGCCGCAGCGAATGTTGAAAGAAAAAGTCCCAATTTGATTTGATTACGCATTTTAATTAAGCCTCCTGCTGACCTCGGCGCTGAACGCCAAAGCCTAATTTCTGGCTGGAATTAGTTCTTAGCGACAGTGGGATGCAATCAGCATTCCTGGTGTGGAATATTAGCCGGGCGTTGAAGCGTGCTTATAACGAGGTTCGTTCGATATTGTGCGGGATCATGATTAGTTGCTGCAATGGGGAGAGGATCGGAAATGAGAATGGTAGGATGACTGGGAATCTGGGAGAGCATTCATAGTTAAAGATGCGCCGCCCTTTCCGCGCCATCGAGTCGCGGCAGCCACGGGAAGATGGCGACCTAAATTGCTGAATTTCTGATATTTCGGTCCAATTTTGGCACTTCTTTGAAAAGTTTACAGATCAATACCAATGGTTAAACGGGCGTATTCAGTGTGGAATATAAGAGCTTTTTATCATTTACGACATGGCGCACAAATTGCTCGTTGGTTGCGACGTGGAGGAACTTAGATGAAACTGTTTCGAAAGTACCGGAAATGGGCTGCATTATCGCCCTCTCTTAGTGGCATTTTAGCGATATTGTTTTTCGATTGGCATTCTGTTGAACGATTTATTCAGCTTACGAGAGCTACTCGGGGATAGCCGGTCTCTGTATGCGCAATCTAGTCGTGCCAACTGTTATCGAGGGCTTGCCTTCTGAAAGCTTCGTCTTGGGCTATCGCAAAAAGAACCGGTCTTCTGAGGGCGCCGTGCTGCTCTTTCATGGTTTCCCCGCTAATAAGGGCAACAAGAACAGCGATGTCGCCGAGGCGCTTTTTTCTGAAACGCCGTACGATATATATATAATCCACTATCGGGGTTTGGGTAATGCTAAAGGTGCCTTCTCATTTTCTCACTCTATTCTGGAGTCGGTGAACTCGGCTAAAGCTCTTATTTCCCGATACCACTATGAACAGGTTCACCTTATTGGGCATAGCTGGGGTGGTCTTGTTGCAATGAACGTATTTCGTGAAATCGCTCGGTTTCGCGGAAAGCTGCTACTTCTTTCGCCGTTTAATGAATTTCCGGATAACTCCGTTCTTTCCAGCATCATCGAGTCGGTAATTCAGGAAATTCCAGTCCTATTTGGGCATGCCACATTAGATTCGGTGCTCGATGATCTCGAGTCCGTCAAATCGAGTTGTAGCCCTCGCAATATTGCAAGTACACTGCAAGTTCCTTCCAGCTCAATTACGATCATTCAAGCGAGCAGAGATGAAGAGGTGTCAGTTGCCTCGACTAAGGTGCTTTGTAAACTCTTTCCCTGTGCTCCGAAGTATCTAGAGTTGGATCAAGATCATTCGTTTTCAAATCGTGAAGACCTCGTACGGGCTGTCCTACAAGAGTTTCGATAATTTATGCTAACAAAGTTTTTTGGGCGGCTGCGGACTATTCGGAGACTCGAATTAACGAATGAGAGTTCAAGCATTAGATTTGCCAAAAATGTCGAGCTCCACTGCCAAAAAACTTCCAAAATATCTATCGGAGGGGTGGTTCGAATCGGCTACCCGCTTCCGGGCGTGGGGGATTTCCCCAGTTACAATAAGTCGGTCATTTACCTGGGCGAGAATTCCAAATTCACAGTTTTTGGGAACCTATTTATTGCCCCTGGGTGTTCGATCCGCGTTGGAGATGGAGCATCGTTACAATTCGGCGGTGAAAATATATTGCGCATAATCTTGCAGTTCTTTGTACCCGTCAGATTGAAATTAAAGAGGGCGCCTCGATTTCGTGGGGGGTTACGCTTATTGATGACGATCGTCATGAATTTCGATTTGCGGGTGGGAAAACTTACCGAAGAATATCCCATCCTCTAATCATTGGGAAAAATGTAGGAATCCAGATGGGCGTTACGATTCCACGCGGTGTCAGCGTGGGCGATAATTCGATAATATCAGCGAACACCGTGTTAAGAAATGATGTCCCGGAGAACTGTCTAGCGTATCAGAAACTTGGATTGGAGTTGCGTGATGGAATTTGTACAAAATTCTGATCTTGGTCTTCTTCCCGATACTCGTGAAAAGTTTGTTCAAGGGTTTAACATCGGAACTGTCGGACTCGCCTGGACGCTATTCGTATTTAGTGCCTTCAAATATGAGGAGGTTGAGTGGTTTCATTGGCTTCTATTTACGAGAGTGTTCGCGGTCTTTCTGGCGCTTGTTTGTTTGGTCCTCTGGTTTTTCCGCAAGGGCAAGAATTATCAGAATATAGACACAATATTTTTGATCGTTTCACTCTACATCCAGGGTTCGCACGGTGCCTTAGAGTCTTCCGATAGTAAGGAGTTCTATAGCTATACGGGCATAATATTCCTGATGGTCGCTCTTTCTTTTCGCGGGTCATTTAAGGCGTGGCTGACTAGAATACTTCCGATTAGCCTCCTTCCTATTTTAGTACCACTGTTTTTTAAAAATCGATCGATGGTGGATTCTGTCGGAAGCTTTGTAGATAATTTTAGTCTCGTAATAGCAGGAGTCGCATTAGGAAGCGTTGTGGCGCGGATAAATGCGACGAAGCATCTCGCGTTGAGGAATTACGTACGTGCTCAGAATGAACTCTTAGAAGAGCGCCGTAAGGCGCTCGAATATCAGGAGAGTGTGGGACGGCGTATTCAGTTGGAACTGGAGAAGGTGCGGAAGAGAATCGAAGAGGAGTCAAGATTTTATGCGATGGGCAAGTTGGCTGCCCAATTAGCTCACGATATTCGATCGCCCTTGGCCGCATTGGATTCTGTCGCGAATACCTCTGAACCAAGTAATGGCGAACAAGGGAAAATATTACGGAATGTGGCGGGTAGAATTAGAGATATTGCTAATCAGCTGATTCAGACTGGCTCCGTAGTTTCGGGAATGGGTTTTCAGAATAGCATACGGGAAAATGAACGCGTGGTGACAGAAAATGTCGCCTCTCTAATCGAAACACTGCTCTCAGAAAAGAGATTGCAGTATTCGTCGAATGCAACAATTCGAATAGAGCACGAAGTAATGGCGGGTTCGTACGGTCTGTTTTGCCTTGTTAAGGCTGCCGAATTTAAGCGCGTATTATCAAACCTTATCGATAACGCGGTCGAGGCTATACGAGGGAGTGGGCAGGTTCTGGTTCGGCTCTCTCAGCACGAGCGTAGAATTCTAGTTAAGGTGATTGATAATGGCATAGGAATTTCGGATGAGCTGCTTCCTCGCCTTGCAGAGCCGGGCGTTACTTTTGGGAAGTTGAATGGTTCTGGCCTTGGGCTTCATCATGCTCGGAGAACAGTTGGTTCTTGGGGAGGCGCATTGAAGATTGAATCTCAACTGGGCACGGGAACCACCGTTTCAATGATTTTGCCGAAAGCTGAACCGCCAAACTGGTTTTTGCAGCAACTTGATGTTCCATCGGGAGGATTTATCATCGTTTCTGACGATGATCCTTGCATTCACGCATTTTGGCGGAAAAGATTTTCGGAAAAGGAATGCAATCCTTTAAACTCCGAAATAGTTAATTGTTCTGGGCCGGATGTGCTGAAGAAGTGGGTAATGGAAAATGCGTTGTTAGTAGAGAGGGCAAGATTTTTAGTTGATTTTGAGTTTTCTCGATGTTCTGAAACAGGAATAGATCTTATCGAAAACCTTGCTATTGCACGGCAAAGTGTTCTCGTGACGAGTCGATTTGATGAGGCTGCGGTTCTCGAACATTGTGGTCGACTAGGTATCCGTATTTTGCCGAAACCTTTCGTTTCGGCCGTGCCGATAATGATTATGCCGGCTGAAGCATATTCGCCTGGAATTTTTGATGGACGCGCGGCTCGGGACACTCGGTAAACTAATAGGGTGTCTAAAGTCTTTGCACCCTATGTCAGAAATTCGACATGGCCTTTTAGACTGTTCTAAAAAGGGTTTTCGGCCAGATTAAACTTTGATGATGGTGTGGTGTCATATTTGTGTACGAGGGGCTCAAGCGCGGCTTTCACACTCAGGTTTTCGAAAAAAGGAGGTCTCATTGATTTCCAATGACTTCCGATCGAGAGTCGGCAGGTGGGTTGTTCTCACGATTTGGCCTTGTGTGTGCAATAAACCGTTGTAAGAGGTACATATGAAGCAACTCGTAATCGCTGTATTAATCGCCGCATCCCTTGTTGCTGGTCTGCAGGTGGTGACTGCGCTTACCGGCAAGCCAGCCGCAGTTGCCTGTGATCGCGAGCCTTGCTGATTATGGTTCGAAAATAACAAGTTCGTACTTCGAACCGTGCTTGTCTGTTTTCTGAACCTCAAATCCGCCCCAACCTAAGTTAAGAGCTGTCACAATAGACGCTTTTGCTTTCTTTATAACAATTAGATTTCGAGAAACGGTACCGAATCGTTCTTTTTCAATCTGTTTTTCCATTTCAAGTAGCCGGGAACTTTCGACAAAGGGCATTGTTGAGCCTGCTTCTTCCCATGCTGGAAACTGACGGCCTTCAATCTTTTCATAAGTCGGTCTGATTGAGGCGTCTACAATTGCGGCACGTACAAGAAATCCAATAGCCCCTAAGGGGAGGCGTCCTTCATTTGCGAGCTGTTGCGTCAGTGCTGACCCTTTGCGAACAAGTGCCTCGGCAACACGGACTGCGGCGGAACCAGGATCAACGATTCTAGCACTATCGAATATTGCAACTACCTGGTCGCCTGGCCACATAATTGCGGTGCCTCCATGCTCATCCAATGCGGAATAAACGAGAGAGCGCCACATAGTAACAAGACTCTTTTCCTCTTCAAGGGCAGCCCGTTGTTTAAAATAGAGTTCGGATTTCTTTAGGTCGACAGTGAGCATGAACCCGTTGATTAGTGGAGCAGAGCTATTGCGCAGCTCGCGGTGATAAACTGTCTCTGGCGCTCTTTCGATGGCGAGTTCCTGATCTCGATAGTCGCTCGCCACTATCAAAGCCATTCCAAGTACCAAAAGAAAATGAACAAGACGGTACCAAAACACATAATGTTCGGCCGATGAGATCCCACGAGCATTTGTGATGTAGAGGCAGATAAGAATACTCATCGATAATGCAAATAGGCTGAGTCGACGAACTCTGATCACGTGCCGGAGTCTTGCCGTCGTGTAGAGGTGGGCTGCTTGAATTGAGCAGACAAAGACCCCGATAATGTAGGCAAATGGAACGAAATATGTCCCTATGGTGGAATTTAGAATGAAAAGAGTATTTGAGTTTTTGTAGTTTAACGCAACGAGGATTAGTGGGATTGCTACGACAGCTGGTACACCCCATTTGAAATAGTCTCGCCGTGTCCGGGCAAACGCAAGCGCTAGAAGTGCTCCAAATGCACCTTCGAAAAATCTAAGCACAACATCTAATCCGTAGGTCAACGTGCTTCCGAGGGAGCGAAAGACGATGTCTAAAAACGAGAACTGAATCCATGCATGGATTAGTAAATAGATGCTTAAGTAGTAGTATTCTTGTTTTCTCTTTGTTGGTGCCCAGAGAGCAATAAAGAGAATTGCCAAAAGTAAATTCAGAGAAAAGAAAATGAAAGGACGTGTTTCTGCGCGAAACAGCTTGAGGCGGGAGTAGTTTTCCGCGACTTCCGCTGTCGCAAAACCTTCGCCAGATGCGCCACCGAGATAATCTGGGTACGCTGAGCTAGCGTTGTGAGAAATGTGAAGGGCTATCTCCAGTGACCGAGCAGTAAATAAGGAGAATTGAAGGGGGAAGGCGATTGGTAGACGTGAAGAAGCGTAATGGGCAGACTTGGTCAGACTCCTGTTAATATAGAGTTCATAGCTTCCTCCGATGTATCCCAAGACGAGATGGTTCGCGCCAAGTTGAGCTGCGTGTGAGAGTTCGGCTTTCGGAACCTCGCGAATCAGCCAAAATGATCTTCCAGTCAAAGAGTCAATGCGAATTGAGTGCTCTTGGCCAATAAGCCGAGTGGGAAGTTCGGAAACGTTGATGCCATTTAAAACTTCGGCTGAGCAGAAAGGACGTTGAAAGCAGGGGTCTTCGTAAATCACTTTCCATCCATTTCGCGGAAATCGTAATTCAGGCTCTGCGCGCCCCCAAAGAGTGAATTCCGATCCTATTATTTCCGAAGCGATGATCGCTAGGGGGACAAGGACCGTTGCGAGTAATACCCATTTCGCACGGATGCTTATTGCGTTACCAAGCAACGCGGCTTCGTGGCGAGTCCTGGCCAGGTGTTGAGCGCAGGCGTTGAGAATTGCTTGGTGCCTGCGAAAAGTGATTTGTCGATTCGCATCTTTCTTCATTAAAGCTGACGTTCCTGTAAAGCTTTTCGGAAAGAGCTGATTGATCCATTACTGAAATTGCCAAAGACAGCTAACGGCTACTGCTTTTAACGCCCCGCGTTTCCAGTCAACTCGCGCTAAGTACAGTTTATGACATTCCCTCCTACCCCCGCCTATACCTTCCCATCAGCTCAGCATCCGCGAGTACGTGGCCTTTCATGGCCTTCAGAGCGGTGCCATCCATGGGGAGTATTCGACCCATTCTCGTCGGTGATGGACTGCGAAAAATTGCCACTTGGAACAATGCTGACGACGAACATGTTTTGTTAAAAGTTTCACGGCTTGCTGATGCAAAAAAGTGTTTTTGAAGACCAATTCGGAATTTGATCATCCCGATTTGATTAGCACATTGCTGATTGACGAGAGTGTCATTTCAAAGCAGGTCATGGACGCTTTGAGTACTAAGCAAATCTCAATATTCAGACGAAGGTTCGCGGGGCTGGAGGTCTACCTGAAAGATAAGGCGAGTCAGGTTCCACGTTTTACGTTAATCCCGTTAAACGACAATTTCGAAGACGGAGATATAGCCAATCATCGAGATCTGGTCGCATAGAGAGCGTCAACAGCTATCGCCCTCGCATGCCTGCGCAGTCGGAGAACCTGTTACAGCATTGAGCGCTACGAATCCGGCAGAAAGCGTTAGTGCTAGAACGAATATGGTAATGATTTTTTTCATAGTGGCCTCCGTGCGATTCTGTATTTCACATCGTGTGCCTTATTTTTCTAATGATGACTAATAAGAGCGCTGAAAATGTTGGGAATTTCGGTTTGGAAATGTCCCAAAATGGCTCACGCGGTAAAGTAAATGTTGGATTCCTAACATGTGGCTCTAGCGTTCCTTCAATTCGCGAGTAATTACCTTGATATTTCATGTGGTTCGATGCTGTCGCCTTTAAATAATGCTACTATCTAAACTTTGAACACTAAGCGGGGTCCCCATCATTTAAGGTCACTGCTCCATGCAGACAGCCAACCCGACCAGACGAAACCCATTCTTTCGACGACTTCAATCTGGACTGCTATGGAAATCCATTGAAGCAAGCGCTCTATTTCCGCGACGGAAATTGTTGCGACATTTCTTGGTGCGACATTTCTTGGAATGATGTTAGCGAATTTACCCCCGCCTATACCTTCCCATCAGCTCAGCATCCGCGAGTACGTGGCCTTTCATTGCCTTCAGAAGCGCCGTCTTGGACATTCCGGGTTTTAGGTTGAGTTTTGTGTCGAGAGCGTAAAGCTTGAAAAAGTACCGGTGCGAGCCGTGTCCCACTGGCGGCATGGGCCCCGCATAGCCGATCTGGTTGCCTGAATTGATGCCCTGCCTGGCACCCTTGGGGTCTGCGAGGTGATCGCGATGCGGTACGCCTTCAGGAAGTGAGTGGTTACTTGGCGACAGCGAATAGAGAACCCAGTGGACCCAGGGCTCGGCGCCCGGCGCGTCCGGGTCGTCGACAATCAACGCGAGCTCTTGAGTTCCCGCCGGGACGCCCGTCCACTCCAGTGCAGGAGACAGGTTCTCGCCTTCTTGACTATACCGCCGCGGGATTTCTGAATTGTGGTCAAAACGATGACTTTTCAATTGCATCCGGTTTTCTCCACCGCTCTAAAACTAGCAGTGTTTGGGCCACGCCAGGGTTGGCCGTTCGAGAAAATCAGGCTGATAGCAATCAATCGTTCGGCCCTCGGGCGTCATTTAGAGCAATATTGACCTGAAGGCCGCCGGGACCCACACTTCAATGAAAAATTCTCCGATTTCCGATTCGAACGGGAGGACGATCGTCTTGCCGCTATCCAGACGTACCAAGTCGTTGCTGTCTTCGAAGAGCAGGCCGGCCATCTCGCGCCCGACATTGAGCGTGGGTACCTGCGGTTTGACATCGGCGCCCGTCCGGTTAAGCACGAGTTTCGCCTGCCCGTATATGATGTTCATGAATTCCGTCGCGCCGTCCTGGTTCTCCGTCGAAATGTCAGAGTAGGACTCGCCCAGCAGCCGATTCATCAGTTTAAGAAAGGTATTCTTCGGGAACGAGAGAATCACGGCATAAGGAAACGCTTTGGTCGTCACCTTCACAAGCCCGGCGATATCGCCCAGGAGTTCGTTCTGGTTATCCTTCTTTAAAAAAATGTCCCCACGGCGGCATTGCACTTTGGCTTGGACATAGAAGGTGCGAAGGGTTGCGTTTACGAATGCCTTGATGAATTGCTTGCTCGAAACGTCGTTCTCTTCGGAGGCGAAATCGTCCAGCGCCGCCAGAAATTCAGAAATGATCAGAAAGGCGCCGAACCGCGAACCCTTAAGCTGGGTGCGCAGCTTTTGATCAACATAGACCAGCCGGACTTTTTTGCCTGCGGACTTGAGCTGCTGGTCGAGAAAGTGGATTGTCTCGACAATATCATCGGGCATCTCCAGGACTCCGGCACAGTTAAAGGCCGCGTGCTTCGGATTGCTCAGGATCTTATTTATGACCGGCTCGAGGGCTTTGGTTCCGTTCGTCTCGAAACCGCTCAGGAGTTCGATGATCTGATAATGTTTTCGCTCGATCGTGCGAAGACAGGAACGCGTGACTGCAGTGTTGTGGGTCACGCTCTCCATGAGGTCCTCTTGCCTTTGTTGCCGGCTTTAGCGGCTTTTTCGGAGTGTTCCCGGTATTCGCGGAGAAAAGCGATAATATCCTTTTTGTCCTGCGCGATCGCGAACGAGTAGGCGTCGGCACCGCGATGATTCTTTTCTTTCGGGTCGGCCCCGCCCGCGATCAGTTCTTTAACGATCTCGAGCGAGCCTGTCGCGATTCCGAGCATCAGGCTGGACATCCCTTTGATTCTGACATTGACTTGGGCGCCCGCCTTGATCAGGGTTT
>MEQK01000086.1 GCA_001770175.1 Bdellovibrionales bacterium RIFOXYD1_FULL_55_31
ATATAAGAACTTCCGTAACTATCGCTTACGGCTCCTAAGTGCCTGTGCTTGATTGTGTTTTGGATACACTCCACCACGGAGTGAGGAGAACCGTATAATCTGTTACCTATGTCTTCGGAATGTACCGATTAACTTTGGCGTCCCCACGGGGATTCGAACCCCGGTTACCGCCGTGAAAGGGCGATGTCCTAGGCCTCTAGACGATGGGGACGCTGACGCCTTTGCTAAAAAGGAAGTGAAACGATTACCCGCAATGGCCGTCCTTTTCAACTCTTTTCATAAAAGAATAAAAAATCTCGCGGGCACATCGCTTGCTCACAAAGAGTTATGAATATTCTTGTCGTTTTTTATAGCATGACGGGCAACACAGCAACCTTGGCGCGGGCGATCGCCAAGGGAGCCCGCGAACAAGGAGCTGCCGTGCGGCTGAGGCAAGTTCGTGAACTGATGCCTGAAGAAGTGATCCAGAAACGCCCCGATCTCCAGAAAGTCAAAGACTCGCTGAAAGACGTCCCGTTGGCGACGAACGATGACCTCGTTTGGGCGGACGGCGTTGCCTTTGGCTCGCCCACCCGGTACGGGAACATGTCGGCACAGCTGAAACAATTCCTCGATGGAACGGGGAGCCTCTGGATGTCCGGAACCTTGGTCGGCAAAGTGGCAAGCGTATTTACATCGACTTCCACCCAGCACGGCGGGCAGGAGAGTACGCTGCTCTCGATGATGGTCCCGCTTTTTCACCTCGGCTACATTATGTTGGGCTTGCCGTATGCCGAGCAGGCCCAGATGACGATGGAAGACATTCACGGCGGCTCACCCTATGGGGTTTCATCCATCTCGGGTGTCGATTCGAAGCGGGCGCCGACGGAGGTCGACCTGGCACTCGCCTCAGCACTGGGCAAGCGACTTGCGCTCGCGGCTGCTCGGCTGGCAGTTCCTGGTCAGCGCGCCGTTGCTTGAGGCTATCGCCGAGCGGAACCTCCGCTCCATGGTTCGCGTAATTGAGCGAATGGCTTAATTAATTTACTTGATAACGCGCTGCGTGGTTACTCATGATCTATTCATACTCTGGGCGCGGTCGAACGAAGAGCATTCCCCCTCGGTGACTTCGAAAGGGCCGCGCCCAGGGTGTACCCGGCGACATCTGCGCCTCTCTAGTCCTGCAGATCCTCATCGATCATGACTTTCGGGATTTCAAAATACGGCGGTGGGAAGGTAGCCTTATTCATGTCTGCGAGGCGTTGTTCGACAGCGGACCATACCGCGAGTCCGGTATCTTTCGGTTTGAAAAAAGCCCGTAAATAAGAACTGATTTCATCGCTGCCCCGCCCAATTCCTTCCGAAACTCCCAGCGAATAAATTTTCGTGTCGGAAAAAGGTTTGCCTCCGACTTTGAAGTTTTTGAACTTCACTTTTCCGTTCTTTACCTTCAGGTCATAACTGATGTTGGACGTGTTGCAGAATCCGCCGAATTTGAGCGCGGTCGTGATCGTCAATTTGATCAGCCAACCGGGAGCGCGTACTTTCCAGATGGTCCAGCCGTACGGCGTTTTGAGATCAAAGGTGCGTGGGAAAAAATTGTAAAGAGCTTCGCGTGTGATCGGTCCGGGAGGCTGGTTCGTACCGTAGTAGCCGCTGATGTCCAGGCCGATATCGGCCTTGGCGACTTCGCGAAGCGTGTCGGCGTAAAAAGTACCCCAGACCGTGGGGCCATGATCCGGTCTGAGCATCGGGACCTGTGAGAACGCCACGGGTTCGCTCAACCAGTTCGCGCCGTACTGTTCCTCGAGCGAAAGGCGCGCTTTCTTCACCAAATCGTCGACATGAGGGTCTCGCGGACCCCGGCTTTGAACCGGAATCAGCCGATACCGGATGATCTTGAGCGGCTGCCCGGGAACGAGGTCCACCAGAAGATCGCCGACGACTTCGCCATGCGCCCCCGCTTGAACGATCGGGACTGTTCGCGAATCCGGATCTTCCCGGTAAACGGGATCGTAAAGAAAGTCATGGGAATGAGAACCGATGACGAGATCGATTCCGCGAACTTTTTTGACGAAGTTTTTGTCTTTTCTATGACCCAGATGCGAAAGGAGAAATACGTAGTCCGTCTCTCGTTTCAGCTTGGAAATGAGATCGGCGCCGACCTTCTTCGGTGAATCAATTCCGCCTTCGTTCATGCGCCAGCTGTAAATGAGGTCGCTGGTCGTGAGGCCGACGATTCCGATTCGCGCGCCGGCGCGAGTGAGGACGGTATGACTCTCGATGTGACTTGCCAGGTACTTGGAGGAAGGGGGAATCGCGATGTTGGCGCCCAGATAGCGGGTATGGGGCCGGACCATCCCGAAAATGCCGTCGAGTTGACTCGTTCCGATCAGCCAATCGTGATTTCCGATCGTCACGGCGTCGTAACCCATGGCATCCATGAGCCGTAATGGCGCGCCGCCCTTCTCCGCGTAACGGTAGATGCTCCCGTCCGCAAAATCACCGGCATCGACGGTGAGTGTTTCAATCCCTTTCAGCGCGGCGGCGTCGCGAAGGCTGTCGATGAGCCCCTTTACCGCGGCATAGCCGCCTCTGCCGGGAGTGTCGGAGGAATCAAAATTGGCGTGAAGATCATTCGTGTGAATGATCTGGAGCAGTTTCGCCGAAACGTTCGCGGGACTGAATATCGCAAACCAAAATACAATCAGGCAATGCCAAAGCTGGGTGCTACGCATAGTCGATCAGGGCCGCATCAGGATTTGGTCATCATGAAGACGGTTCTGAAGCTTTCGACAACACTGTACGAAAAGCCGTCAAAAACCTTTGCTTCCATCTCACGAAGACAATCTAATGCGGGGTTCTCCTTTGATTTGACAACCAGTTTGATGAATTCGTCGCTGATACCGATGAGCTCTGCGATTCGATTGGTGTTGGAAGACGTTACCTTACCGGGAAATCCTTTGTTGTTTCGCCGTTCGTGGTGCTGGGCGACAGCCTGAACCGTGACTTCGTCGATTCCTGGAATTCTGTTGAGCAGCTCGGCGCCGAGTGCAGGGTGCATTTCATAGATTTCCCGTTCATCGTGCGTCAGGCTGTTCTCATCCGTTTCGAGCTTGGCTTGGAGCCCCTTCGGGAGTTCATTAATGCCGATATCATGAAGCAGGGCCGCCACCCCAACCATGCGGAAAGCTGCTTCAGTTTCTATTTTCAACGGGAGCGCGAGCAATCCCGCGACCATCGCGGTCCCGACGCCGTGATCATAGGCGGCGAGATTCGAAAGAAATGCCTGGATCTGGGAGTGACTGTCGAGCTTCGTCTGCCTCATCAGGGCGCGGACATGCGCGAGATATGCCAGGATATAGTCGATGTGGATCGGGTTTAAACCTTCCTTTCGAATCGTTTCAACGACTGTTTGCCCTTTGTTAAAGAGGTCTGAAACTTTCATTTCGAACGAAATGCCCGGGGCGTCCAAAAGATTCTCGGCCAATGCGTCACAATAGGTGAGGCACTGCTCATGACTGCGCTTGCCGATGAAAAAATGCGAGACCCCCTTTTCCAAGTAAGAAAGCACGCGATGAGGGGCGAAAGTGTCATTTGCGCTGAGTACCTTGAGATATCCCGTCGAGGGCAGTCGAACGAAAACATCGAAAAAGCTGCAGGTGCCCGTCAAAAAATCGGTCGCGGGGACGGGCAGGTATTCCTGATCTTCCGGGTGGGGAGAAGAAAGATTGGGTTCGGCTGGAACGGGAACAAACGTGTACTCAAAGATCTCCGGGGCAAGGCGTTCTTTGATAGTCGAGGAAGAGAGGGGCAGGGGGACTGCATCATTCACCGCCATCCGGCGAAGCTGTTCGTGAGAAAAGGGGAGCTCTTTGTCGTAAAGAACATACACCGGCGTTGCCGGCCTGAAGCGGTGTGCCAGGGTTATCAGGTCAATGCCGCCTGGCATGGCGTGCACTGGGTCCAAAAAAATAGCCGCGAACTTTTTTGTGAGATCCCTGATGAGGAGAGACGGCGAACCACCCGCTTTGACAAAGGTCAGCGGAATAGAAGACGAGACGCTTTGATAGCGGCTCGAATTGATGATGAGAGTTGAATAACCCGTCTGCTGTTCAGGCAAGAACTCCCTCCCTGGTCAACGTCACGGCCGCTATCCTGCGGCCGCGTCCTGCGTCAAAGAAGAGTCTATCCAGAACTTGGACTCCAGGCGAGTAAAAGTTTTTGGGGTGATAATTCCAATCCAATTGACTCCGGTTTCGGAAGCAGTCTACACTTTTCCCATGGAAAACCACCCCTTCTACACGCCACTGGATCATGCACTTTTTGAAAATCGGATTATTCAGCTCATGGGTTCCGTTGATTCCGACCTCGCCTATCATGTGAATAAGTCCTTGCTCGCAATGGAAAAAGCGAATCCGGATTTGCCCATTTACATTTACATCAATAGCCCGGGCGGGGAGATCAATTCTGGTTTTTCGATTTACGATATGGCGAGATTCATTAAACCCGAGATCATCACGGTCGTGACCGGGTTGGCCGCAAGCATGGGGTCCTTAATCGCGCTCTGTGCAACGAAGAAGAATCGCCTGGCCTTTCCGAACAGCAAGTTCTTGATTCACCAGCCTTTGATTTCTGGTGTTCTCCAGGGTTCCGCGTCCGAGCTGGAAATCAATGCGAGGGAAATCCTGCGTACCAAGGAGAAGATCAACCGGATTTATTCCGAAGAAACCGGGAAGCCGGTCGAGGAGATCATCAAGCACACTGATCGGGACACCTGGATGACGGCTGAAGAAGCTCTGCAGTTCGGATTAATCAGCCGGATTGTCAAAACCCGAGCGGAAATCTAAAACTCGATTTTTGTGATGTAGCATTCCACCCAGTCGAGCCTGCAATCCGGGAGATTCTGTCCGGGAGGGTAGCTATTCGGGTTACCGCCTGCTCCGCCAGGCAGCGGATGAATCCCGACGTCCCTAGGCCCGTCGGCATAAGGATAGTTGGAGGGAAATCCTGGGATGCTCATGTCCGGATAATTGGGATTCCTGCCTCCGCAATTCTCGGGTTGGAACCAAGTCGTGCAACTCACGTCCGCGCGGAGCACCCGTTCCCAGCCGGGGGGCATTCCGAATACCGGTCGAGCATTCGGCGTTTCGCCAGAGACCCACACTTGGTGCTTGGAATAACCCATGGTCTTGTCCGGAGTGATGATCTGGCTCAGGGTCTTCGAGTTCTCGAGAATGAGTTGCGTGTATTCCGAGAGCCGCTGGCGCAAACCTTCTCGCTCATCGGTGATCGAATAACGTCGAAAGATTTCGCTGCCAGGTTCAAGGGTCTTCAGAAACAGTTCGTCTTTTTTAGGGGTATTGGCCTGAAGCGATTCATAGGCAACGACGACGGCCTTTTCCGGGCTACTGAATGTCTTTTTACAACCCGAAACTGGCAGGGCAGCCAGAACGAGGCTGAGTAGGAAAGTTACCTGCGCTTTGGGAGTTTTGGGGTCAAACATAGATTGCTCCTTTAAGCCTGATCGTTTCGCTCTTATATACAGAAAGCCCTGTTTCGGCAACTGTCAATTGCAGGAGCTGAGAGGGCCCGGGCGGCGCCGTGCGCGAGGTATTAAGTCCTCGAAACAATATGCTTTTCTTAAGCCTCTGATCGACCTATGATCGAGAGGTGAATCAGATCAATTCTCCCGTCGAATCCATGGTTCAAATTGATATGGCCAGCCTGGGTGTTACCCAGATTTACAAATTGCTGATCGGCTCCATCGTCCCGAGGCCAATTGCTTTAACGAGTACCATCGATTCCGACGGAATTACGAATCTCGCGCCTTTCAGTTTTTTTAGCGGAGTATCGAGCGATCCACCTTGCGTGATGCTCGCCATTACACGAAAACCGGATGGCGGGAAGAAAGATACGCTCAGGAATATTGAAGAGAACCGAGAGTTCGTCGTCAATACGGTCGCCCATTGGATGGCGGGTCCGATGAATCAGTGTTCCGCGGACTATCCTCCCGGTGAAAGCGAGTTCGAGAAAGTCGGACTGACGCCGCTCCCTTCGGTCAAAGTGCGCCCGCCGAGAGTCAAGGAATCCCCCATTCACATGGAATGCGAACTCTTCAAAATGGTTGAAATCGGCGATGGCTGCGTGGGTTCCTCCGTGATCGTGGTTGGCCGGATTCTAATGATGCACGTTCATGCCGCTGCTTATGAGAACGGCAAGATCAAGCTGGAAGCCATTGATCCGGTCTCCCGGCTGTCGGGGATCAGCTATGGCAGGACGAGTGGGGTTTATGAAATTCCGAGAGCCCGGACTGACCAGGGGGGGGATTTTGGCGTTTAAGCGATTCCGGGGCTGGACCATTTTTTCAAAAATCATGAGCCTTTCGATCGTCTCGATCGTTCTGAGCGCTTCGGTCATCCTGATTTACGTGCTCCCAGTGGTCGAAGAGAAGCTCATCACCGAGAAACGGGCGGCCGTGCAGGATCTCGTCAATGTCGCTCTCCGCATTCTCAGCGATTCGCAGGCGAGGGTCGAACGTGGTGAGTTGGACGTCACCGAGGCCAAAAGACTCGCCGCTTCGAATATCCGCGGTCTTCGTTACAAGCACATCGATTATATCTGGATCAATGATCTCTCCTCGCGGATGATCATGCATCCCACGATTCCCAGCCTGAACGGCCTCGATTTGAAGAGTTTTAAAGACGCGAGCGGAAAGTTTCTTTTTCAGGAGTTCACGGAAATCTGTGAAAGCAAAGGTGAAGGATTCGTTGAATACAACTGGCCGGTACCCGACGGGACCGAACCTGCCCCGAAGCTTTCATTCGTGAAGCTCTTCAAACCGTGGGGCTGGATTCTGGGAAGTGGTATTTACGTGGACGACGTCAAACGGGACATCCGGATCGTCGCGGCCAGGATTCTGACGGCCACGGCCGGATTCGTCATTCTGGCGATCATCGTGAGTTTTCTGCTCGCGCAGAGAATTTCACGTCCTTTGCGTAACGCCGTGGGCACGTTGAACGAAATCGCGGCTGGCAACCTCGGAGTGAGAATCGCGTCTTCAGGCACGGATGAGACCGGCCAGCTACTTTCGGCTATGAAGAACATGGTCGAGAATCTCAGGCAAAGCGATGAAGCGCTTCGGGCAAGTCGGCTTCGTTATCAGATGCTTTTTGAGAGAATGCTGGACGGGTTTGCCCTGTACACGATGATTCGCGACGAAGGGGGCGTTGTTCGGGATTACCGGTTCGTTGAGGTGAATCCCGCGTTTGAGCGCATGATCGGGCTGCCGAAGGACGAGCTTATCGGACAGACGGTCCAGGATGCCATGCCTTCGGATAATAACCCATATTGGGTCAATCTTTACGAAAAAGCCGCCAGATCCGGCGGTAGCACGCGTTTCGAAACTTACGACCGGCGGCGCGACCGACATTACGAGGTTTCGGCATACAGCCCCGCCCCGGGCCAGTTTGCGACGATTTTCACCGACATTAGCGATCGAAAGCGGATGGAATCTGAAAAAGGAAAGATTCAGGACCAGCTTTTTCGGGCTTCCAAACTTGCCACGATCGGCACGCTTGCCGCCGGCGTGGCACACGAAATTAATAACCCGCTTACGATCATCGACGGGAATATCGGTATCATTCGCGATCACCTTCTCGAAAAAGGTGGCGCCGCGGACGACCGAGTTTTCGATTTACTCCAGAAGCAGGAGAAGGGGGTCCGGAGAATAGCGAACATCGTGAATGGGTTGCGATCCTATGCGCGTGCCGACAACGATACGCTGCAAAATACGAATTTGAACAAAGTGATCACCGACACGGTGCTGCTGGTCGAGGAGATTTATCGGAAAGCCGATATCGAGGTAACAACCCGACTTTCTTCCGAACCGCTTTTCGTGCGCGGAAATCCGGGGAAGCTCCAGCAGGTTTTGATGAATCTGGTCGCGAATGCAAAAGACGCCCTCTGCTCCCGGGATGGCGACCGGCGGATCACGATCGTGAGCGCGGCCGTGGGCGAAACGAGTGTCATGGAAGTCATCGATAACGGCGAAGGGATCTCCCCGAAGGACATCGATCACATTTTTGATCCGTTCTATACGACAAAGCCTGTCGGAGCGGGTACTGGCCTGGGGTTGGCGCTGACCTATTCGATCATTACCTCCATCGGCGGTAAAATCGAGGTCGAATCGAAACCGGGGCAGGGGTCCAAATTTACGGTGACGCTGAACGGTGCTGTTAAGGACGAAAAAATGGTGGAAGAAATCATGTTGCCGCAGGCCAAACCTGGCAAGCTCGAAGGCAGGGCTTTGTTGGTCGATGACGAAGATGGCGTGAGGGATATCGTGCGGAAGTACCTCGAAACTTTCGGACTTGAAGTCACTGAAGCCGAGAATGGCGCGGTCGCATTGGAAAAACTTAAATCCGGTATTTTTGATTTCGTCATCACCGACATGAAAATGCCGAAGATGAACGGCGATGTTTTGGTCACCGAAGCGAAAAAGCTGAACCTGCCCAAGTGCGTGCGCTACCTGGTCATCACGGGGGGGCTCGCGGGAGACAACGAAGCGGATGACGACTCGGGGCTACGGGGCGAATACGGCGCGGACGGATATCTTCGCAAGCCGTTCAATCGAAAGGATTTGCTTCACGCTTTAGAGAAAATATCAGAGCTAGCCCCGGTCTCGGACTAAGTTCATCAAACCGCGATGTCGACATCGCGTTCGAGCTGTTTTGCAGCGTTTCGCGACCCGATTTTTCGGGACGAGTAGACGCCAAAAAGATAGCCGCTCATGAATACGATCATCCAGACCGTGAGAGGGCGCTCTTTCACCAGTCGCAGGCCTTCTTCTGTGGAACTTTGTACTTCATTCAGGATCCGCCCCGCGGAATCCTTCGCGCTATGAACGAATTCTTCCACCGATGTTCGCGTCTGTTCCGCGTAGGATTCCATCGTTTGGCGCTTTTCGTCGAGATAGGCTTCGGCAGACTGGATTCGGTCCTTAAGGTGGTCGAGTGCCTGCTCGAATTGTTTCGAGCTGTTCTGCATTGCCTCTTCGGCTCTTTTGATTTCGGTTTGACTCATGCAACCCTCCCTTTGGTCGTCTGCGCGACTTCATCCAGTTTCTTTTCCGTCACTGCTACTTGCTGCTGCAAGCCGCGCCGCGTGTGAGGAAAACTCAGGTCTTCGTGTAAAACTTTGCGATAAGCCGAAAGGGCCAGTCCGCCGCCTACGGCCATGAACCCGACACCCACGATCAGGGCACTCAGCCAGTAATTTTCCTGCAACAGGCGGCCGAGGCCGATCACCGCGAACGCGAGAATCGGCAGGATTCCCAACGCCGCGACTGCTCCGAAAAGCGCGGCTTGCAGCACGTGCTTACTCAGCTGGCCGGTGATGTCCGTCACCTCCGCGCGTGCAAGGCGGACTTCAGCCCGAAGTATATCGCGTAAGCTTGACGCTAGCTCGGCGGCGATTCCCGATAACGAGCCCCCATTTTTTTTATCCATACAGAGCGAGCCTCCGGGATCAGAGCTGCAATCGCCAGGCCGTGTTCGGGGCCACTTGAGTGTGCTTTGGATTACGGAGCGCTCGGAACTTGACCGTTAAAAAGCTCTTTATTGTAGTAGTCCTCGTATCGCGAATAGATATGACCGCTGATCAGGTAAGGATTCATGAGGCTGGCCGGAAGTCCGGAGCGGGTGACGTTGTTCACATGTGGGCGTCGCAAAACACAGTGTCCCATCTCGTGGAACATGAGGGCGGTCCGTTCGTTTTCGTCCATCAGTTCCCATCCTGATTCCAGAATGATGATGGTCGGAGGGGAGTCCGGTCCGATGTCGCAGATGGCCCGCTGACGCGGATTGTCCATGGGACCGAACTGAATGACAAGATCTTCCACCTTCAGATTTCCGCCATGATACTGCGCGCCCGCCTGAAATTTTTCCACGTAGGGCACAAAAATTCCGAGATCAAGGACAGGTTCACGTTCTTGCTTGCCGCAAGAGATGAGGATCATACTCATCGTGATCATTAAACCTTTTAAGAGATGGATCGAAGTCATATTTGTCACCGACGTTCAGCGGACGTAATACCTTAATTATGACACAAAGCGTTACAAAATCAAGGCATTGAGACTTTTCATTTATAGCTGGTCGGTGCTATGATGCCCGCAAATAAACCCTCGGGGAGGACTAAAATAATGCAGAGAAAACGGATTCTTATTCTGTGTGGCGGTGTTGCCTTAACAGTTTTGTCCCTGTTGCCGAACGCGTTCGGTGGTGGGCTTGAAAAGGTCGTGAGCTGGTCAGGCCGTTACGCGGGGGTCGCCAATGCGGCAGTCGGGAATGTCGCAGGTGCGGAATCCTTATACTTCAACCCGGCCGGATTAGCGGCTGGGCAGAATGCCGATATTTCTCTGAACTTTTCACCGACTTTCGCCAGGTACTCGGGACCGGTGACTGCGGCAGGTACACAACTCGACTCTTCCCGAAAGTTCACCCCGCCTTTTGCCGTTCTTGCGAGGCACAAGGTTACGGACCAGCTGGGCGTCGGGATCGGAGCCTTCGCCAGCGGTGGTACGAAGGCGATTTACGAAGGAGTGGATTTCGGCTTCTCTGCGTTGAAGCCCACCGTAAAGGCGGATCTCAACATTATCGAGCTCTCGGCAGGCGCCGGCTATGAAATTTTGCCCCAGCTTCGTTTCGGAGTCGCTTGGCGAGCTGTCATGGTCCAGGCCACACTGGGTTCTGCTCTGGTTCTGCCGAACGGAGGAGGCCTTCTCACGACTGTCGATATTCATGATCTGTCGGCCACTCGTTACAATGGCTTTCGAGTGGGCGCGCAATACGGAGCCGAAGACAATAGCTGGGGCTTGGGCGTGAACTGGCGCACCGAGGTTGGTTTTACGGCGAAGGGAACGAGCACGGGAAGTTCACAGCTGACTGGATCCACGGCCGCCCTGGCTTCGACTGGAGGCGATGTGACGGTTTCGAATGCGTTTCCGACCCAGATCGCTTTCGGCGGCTTTTATGACGTGAATAAAGGTCTAAAGCTTTTCGGTGAATATGATTGGAGCCGTTATAACGTCAACCAGGCGCTCAGAATCAACGGCAACGTGATCCTTAACCCAGCCCTCGGCGGGTCGACTCTTGGGATACCTTCCATTCCCCAGAATTGGCAGAACATGCACAACTTAAAGTTTGGCCTTGAATGTACGCACGTTGAAACCTGGGCTTTCAGAGCCGGTTATGCGTTTACTTCTCCGGTAACGCCGAAGTCCTCGGCTCGCGCCACTTTCGTCGCTCCCGCCGTGGGGCATACTTTCACCTTGGGGGCAGGAAAGCTCATCGCGTCGAACTGGAATATCGACGGTGCTGTCGAATACAGCAGGGCGTCCGCAACGGTGACCGCGGACGATATCCTCCCGGGCGCCGCCACTCTGGCGGGCGATTACAAAGCCGATGTTTACGTCCTTCACACCGGCGTTTCTTACCGGTTTTAGCCGTGCGGAACTTGGCCGAGTCGCCGAATCAACGGTTGGCGACTCGGCATCTTTCCTTCGAAAGTGGCTGCTGAAGCGCTTAACCGTGATTTAACTTTTAAACTTCTTTGGCAAGAACTGTTCGGATATTGTCAAAATCGGTGTATTGTCGGGCCATCGAAATGAAACGATTTACTGATTCGATGTCACCCCTGACGACTTTTTTCGGGTTTATCGCGGTCTTGTGCCCCGTCTTGGTCGTCTTTCATCCGAGCCTTTCGGAGCTGGCCGTAGTTTACGCACTCGACTTCGTTGCGCTTTATATCGCTCATCTGATCGATCGTCGCACATTCCTGAAACTCCACCCGGACACAGCTTTGTTTTTTCCTGAACCCGATCACGAGAAATTCAAAGCTCTCTCCCTCGACGGCAAGATCGCCCTTCTCAATTCGCTCATTCGGTTTCCCCAACGCAGAGCGCTTTATTTCTTCCTCGTCAGTTTTTTGAAAGTGACCCCCGTGATGTTGGTGATCACTTTCGCGTGGGAACCCGAGGTTTCGAGACTTGACCAAGCCCTGAAGATACTCACGATTGAACTCATCGTGAACGCGTACATTTACGGGTCCGTATTCATCGAATTTCATCGATTTGTGTCGACCCAAATCGCTGAATTTCATGAAAAGTATGACTGGAGCGACGCTTTCTCGAAAATCGACTACCCTGATCCGAAGCGGGAATTCGCGCTTCAGGAAAGCATTTCGCTGCTTTGTGTAATGGTATTCATGCTGGCTTTGCAGTGGCTCGTCGTGTGGAACGATCCGATCAGTGATTCACGCAAGGAAGCGGTCGAAGTGATTCTGGTCGGGGCTTCCGGCTTTCTCCTGTTCGCACGGATCTGGTACCTCGGCCGACACTATTTCACGGGCGGTCTTCAGGAACTTTTCAAAAGATTCGAATCTTTTGACTACGAAAGACGGGATATGAGCATCCCGCTGCATTCGTCGGCACTTCTGGCGCGTTTCGAAAGGACCTTCAATACGCTCACGGAACGGCTTCGCGCGAATGAACGCCAACTTTCGGAATGGTTGGTTCGAGAAGCCGAGCAGCACCGGTTCCGGGCGCTTGGCGAGGTTTCAGGGCTGATCGCGCATGATCTTGCCGGCCCTTTGCACGCGATTCAGTTTTGCGCGCAGGAACTCCAGGAAAATCCCGAACGCCTGAATAGCAGAAAATACCTCGAGCAGCTCACGCTTAACACGGACCGCTGCGTTGAACTTATCAAATCGCTCCGGGCGTATCTCAAGGAACCCGAGGTTCGGAAGTCTTCGGTGCTTTTCGGGGAGACGCACGATTACGTATTGCGGCTCTTGAGGACCCAATTTCAGAACCAGGGGTTCGAGA
Organism: Bdellovibrionales bacterium RIFOXYD1_FULL_55_31; assembly: GCA_001770175.1. Classification (GTDB taxonomy): domain Bacteria; phylum Bdellovibrionota; class UBA1018; order UBA1018; family UBA1018; genus XYD1-FULL-55-31. Next base: position 12,863 of record MEQK01000086.1, read on the forward strand.
AGATCCGCTTCATTCTGGAACCGGCTTTAGTGGAGGTCAGGTTTGCCGTCGCGCATGTTGACATGGTTCACATTCTCTACAATCTATATAAGAACAGCATCGAAAATTTCATCGCGCATGGAAACGGCGATCCCGAGATTCAAATTGGCGTCCTGGCGGACGCCGCTGAAACGTTGCAGCTGTTCATCAAAGATAACGGTTCCGGTTTGGGAGTCGCCGAATTCGAAGACCTGACGGCTTTTCAATTCTCCCGGCCTGCGCCGATGAAAAAATCAGAAAGTGTCGGGTTGCGGCTGACCCGCCGTTTGATTGAGCGAGGGGACGGGACTCTCAGTGTTGTTCCCGGTCCAGGCTTCGGGACGATGTTCAGCCTAACGCTTCGGAAAAAAGTAAATTTCACAAAGGCGGCTCTATGATCGCTGAAAAAAGAATTTGGATTTTGGAAGATGATCCCGGCGTGAAATTCGTTTACGACGAGATCCTCGGCATCCGTTACAAGCTTTTATATTTTACGGCGCTTGCGGAGTTCCGGAATGCCCTTCTCGAGAGCCCTGCGGCGGATAGACCGGAATTGGTGATCGCCGACATTACCTTGCCGGATGGCTGTTTTCTGCATTTCCTTTCTTCCGAGGAGGTAACGAGGCTCTTTGAGACTCCCTTTATCATCATTTCGTCGATGGATGACGTGGATGCGTTGCGGTTCTGTTTCGAAGAAGGCGCATTGGATTATATTATCAAGCCGTTTCAGAAATCAGAGCTGATCGTGAAAGTCGAACGTGCCTTGAAGCGGAATGCGGCCGAGCCGCCGATCGTCGAGGACCCCTGGGGCGATCGGATCCTTGAAAAACTTCCCGCGACTTACGGGAAAGTGCCGCATCTCACGCTAAAAGAGCATGAGATTCTCTCCCTCTTTTTGGAGGCAAAAGATTACACTCTGTCCCGGCACGAGATCGTTAAGCGCGTCTGGGGTAATGTCAAAGTTTATCCCAAAACCCTGGACGTTCATCTTTATAATCTGCGGCGAAAGATCCACGAGACCGGAATGAAGATCAAGGCCAACGGCCTGGGCCGTTGGACTCTGATTAAGAAGGCCTGAGCAATTGCCCTAAATGGTCGCTTAGGCGATGGGATGAATGAATAGCTCCGGCGAAAGCTGCGGAATCAGCTCTTGATAGCCGTGCCCGAAAATCAAGGGCAGGCGATCCGGTGCTATGGCTTTTGCCACCGCGAGCTTTCCAACGAGATTTTCTGGAGTGATGTCGACAAAAAGAAATTCCTCTTTGTGCTTTGGCGCGGTCTCAAGCGGCGCCTTCCCCCGGTGCGCGCCGTCCAGCCAACAGCGGACCTTGGCCGCGCCTTCTTGGCCAAGAAAAACTTCCTGGTGGTAATTCGGGGTGGGCGAAAACGGAGGCGCTTCTGTCATTTGCTGGTCCCATAAAAAACCAAGCCGCTGCAGGCACTCATTTTGCGCATGGCTGACAGCATCGGCAAGATTGGATCCCGAGCCGAATCCGAACACGAACAGGCGGTCCTTGTTTTTCGGGAAACAGAAAATTCCGACTACCTGAGCGGAATCAGGGGAGGACCTTGAGTCTTCAAAAAGGTAGGTTTCTGGCGAGTAATGCTGAGTCAGGTGATCGCGAATCTCCCAACCGGCATGAATTGAATCGGGTAGCCTTTGCGGGATCGGTCCGCCGAACCAGGAGCGCAGTAGCCGGTCACGTTCGATGAGTTCGAGGGATGCGCGGTCACATGCTCCCGAAAAGTCGGAAAAAGTCGCCACACCATTGGATTTCGAGTAGCGGGACTTTTCGGGGGTTGTGTCCTCCGGAAAAACGGATTCAGCAATGACTTCGCGGAGCATCGCCCCGGCCGCCGTGCGAATGTGCAGCCGGTGCTTGTCGCGTTTCATTTTGGTGAGGATCTCAAGAACACTGACACGCTCGACCAGTTCGAAGAACGCCCGATCGACGGGAGGTGTGTTGATTTGGGCCGCGCTCGCGGTAACGATCCGGCCATCCTGGTGTCGAATGCTCAAGCCGACGAGATGGACGGGGCTACCGAGTTCGGAAAGGACTTCGTGAAAACTTTCCGGAACAGACCATTCGGGGGGGAGCGGGTAGTTGTTCAGGTATTCGTTGAGAAGTATTTTCATGTGAGGAATCTCGGAATCGGGGTGGCCGCGGGGGGCTAAAAAGAACCCCCCTTTCAGTGAAGAAAGGGGGGGTAAATCTCACTCAATTAGAAGCAAATAAGTGCGAATTGCTTTTTCATAACATGACTCCTTTCATGTGGATTTCCCTATGATGTCCCCGATGGAGACCGTAAGGATCTTTTGAGCTGGTGCTGCATGCCCAGGCAAAATTGATTGAGGAAGGCTGTTTCGTGTTTTCGGCTGAAGTACTTGGTGAAGCGGGCCGTCGCGCCCCATCGTTCGGAGTTGGTCATGCCGGTGATGTTAAATCCGAGCTTGTTCAGGATATGGACCTGCCTCAGGTTTGATAGTGCGATATCAGCTTCAGCCCGTTCGACGTTGTTGTCGGCCAAAATCGAAAGAAGATGACCGAAGAAGGGCTGGAAAATATTCCGGTTCTGGTATTCGGGAAGAATCGAGACATTGCGAAGGTAGTAGGTGCTCCAGTCGAGTGGATTGCCGACAAGAACGCCGATCGTTTTCTCTCCGTCTTTGAAGGCAAAGAAATCGGCGGCCTCGCGATAAAACCGGTTCTTTGCCTCGCTTGCCTCAAAGCACAGAAAAGGCGTGGTGTTCAGGTCTTCTTCATAGATACTGCCGAAGTTGGGAGCAAGGAAGTGCGCGACCGTTTCAAAGGAGCTGAGTTGAACCGTCAGATGAGGGGTTGCGGCTGAGGTCTCGCCCGGAATCTCGAAAGGGAAGTAGGTACTCCAATTCAAGTTCCAGATTCGAGTTGAAAGCCAGCCCTGCCAGGTGGAGTCTTGATCCCAAGCGGCGTGTCTGTCGCTTTCAGCGGTTTCGGTCGGCCTTCCAAAATGGAAGGGCCGCCCCAATCCTCTCTCTTGCATTTCCCCTCCATGGGCGTTCCAGAAAACGTACTCTGATTCTGATCAAGGTGGCCGGCAGCGTCGACTTAAGTTATTTTAATCCGCTCGCCCGAGCGGTTAAGGAATGTTAAACGATCCCGCAGGGTTCCGGTCAGGGGGAAATTCTAAAAAGTTTTCTTGAGTAGTGCTCCCGGAAGAGTGGGGGATCTGTTTGGCGCGGCGCTCCGAAAGTGGTGGTCGCTCCGGTAGCTCGGCGGAAAGTTCGTACGAGCTAAACTAAAGTAGTGTCGAAGACCTTTCGTTAGCATCGGGTGGATGCGACGATCGGGTTCGTCCATGCGCTCGACTTTGAACTGCTCGGTTTATGAGCGATAACCCTGGAATCTATTCAAAAATGTGAGTTTGAAACACGTCCTCTAACCTCCCGGTATTACTGAAAATAATTTGCGTTTGGAATGGTTCTATCATAAACTAAGTTGATAGGAGTTCGTCGTGACAGAAAAGGAAAAAGCTGCAGCTTCAAAAATTGCGAAGGTCATCAAAACAGCGCGGAAGCATCGCGCGCTCACTCAGCACAATGTCGCTGAGCACTTGGGAGTTTCTCAAAGCGCGGTTTCAAAAATGGAGAATGGGTTGGTCATTCCCTCTGCCATCCAATGGTATGACTTCTGTGTTCTGACCGGCATCCGCGCAGAGAGTCTCTGTTCTGGTGAAATGGAATTTACTAATACGGGTCTTAAACGCCGCTCCGCGCGCGTCTAGAGTTTAAGAAAAATTAAATCGCTCTGATCGCCTGAGCCTCGTAGCCTGACAGGTACGATGTCACACGTTATTTTGGTTACGTACTCAGGATATATCAAAACTCCATCTTCTCTTGCGCTGGACAACGGCCTTGCGAATCTCGCGGGTGCGCTGATCCAGGCTGGTCACGAGGTCTTGATCGAGGACTACAACCGGCTGTCGATTCTCGAGAAAATGACGCCTCCGGGAATTTCTGAAATGGCGACAGAGGCGTTCAAAGCTGCAAACACGGCCAGTTCTGATTCCTTCGCGCGGATTCGTGAGCTTCAGGACAAACTCGATTCTTATCAGGAGAGAATCGTGGGCGAGATTTTCGAGGATCTCTCGCGCCTGATCGTTCAACATCGGACGTCCGTGATCGGCTTCAAATGCTGGGGAAGTGACGGGGCCGCGGCGGTGAAACGGTGGTGCGAGTTGATTCGCGGCCGATTCCCGGAGCTGAAGATTCTCCTGGGGGGCTCCTGCTGTTCGGTCGCGCCGGAGCACACCGCTCGTTATATCGGCAACTTTGATCTGATGGCGATCGGCGAGGCGGAAGAGAGCATTCTCGGAATGCTGGAACACTTTGAAGGTCGGCGTGCCCTTTCGGAAGTTTCGGGTGTGTTGTACCGCGATCCTCGGGTGCCGAAGGACGCGGAGCCACGATATATCAAGAATCCACCCGCGCTTCTCAAGGATCTCGATCAGCTGCCGTATCCGAACTACAGCCGCGAAGTTTATCCATCCGCCTGGACCGGCGAGAAGCTGAACATGGTCGTTCTCGACGAGAGCCGGGGCTGCCCCGTTCAGTGTAATTTCTGTGTTCATCCGACTTATGCCGGTTCCTGGAGAGTCAAATCGGCTGCGCGCATCGTTGAAGAAATCAAAGCCATCCAGTCGCTCATGGGTACACGGTATTTCAGGCTAGCGGGTTCGAATACGCCTCCTTCGGTTTTGAAACAGATGGCGCGCAGGGTGCTTGATGAAGGCATTGACATGCGATTTTCCTGCTTTCTGCATGTCAACTCCGTTAAATCCGAGGACCTTCCTCCGTTGAGAGAGGCCGGACTCAGGTGCGTATTTTACGGAATAGAATCCGCTGATGATCGGCTGTTGAAGGAAGTCGCGAATAAGAAGACGAACGCGGACAGGATGTACCGGGTTACGAAAGCCACGACGGAGCAGAGAATATTCACGACCGGAAGCTTTATCTATCCCATGCCGTTTGAAACGCCTGAGTCGCGGGAAAAGACCGTTACGTTCATTAAAGATCTTTTTGGCGGCAACGCCTACGCGTCGGCGCAGTTTCTGAATCCCGCGCCGATGCCCGATACCGAGTGGTGGCGCGAACGTCGCAAGTACGGGTTTGAGTTCAATGATGCCGAGTACATTCTCAAGATGATTACGTCGCCCGTCAGGCATATGTTCCCGCCTGAGCTTCAGGAGCTTCTGCCTTACCGTCTTCAGGGCAAGACGCATCGGGATCTTGCCAATGAACTCGGTGCTTTGATCGCCGAGCTCAAGAACGATAAGGTGATCTATAACATCAGCGACGACGTTGCGATCATCGCGCACGGCTGCGGCATGCATCCAAGTCGACTCAAAGATGAGCTATTGCCTGCTTTCATGTTCGGTGATCTCCAAAAGATCCGGAAGATGATCGAAGACTTCAACGCAAAACGCTGTCGCTCCGAGCGGCCGTTCGCTACGTTTAAAGAACCGAATCGACGATCGCCCGAGCTTCCTCTTGGATCTGCTTGAGGTGGGGCTTGCCGTTGAAGCTCTCGGCGTAAATTTTGTAAACGTCTTCAGTTCCTGACGGACGAGCCGCGAACCAGCCGTTCTCGGTCACGACTTTCAGGCCGCCGATGGAAGCGTTGTTTCCCGGTGCACGAGTGAGTTTCGCGATGATCGGTTCGCCCGCCAGTTCCGAAGCTTTCACGGATTCGGGCGCGAGATTGGCGAGCGCTGCCTTCTGCTTCGCCGTCGCCGGTGCGTCCATCCGTTCGTAAACCGGGCTTCCGAATTTCGCTTCCAGTTCACGATAGATTTCTCCCGGGTCGCGCTTCGAGCGAGCCGTGATTTCTGCGGCAAGCAGGTTCAAAATGATGCCATCCTTGTCCGTCGTCCAAACAGTTCCATCTCTTCTCAAGAAGGAAGCGCCCGCGCTTTCCTCGCCGCCAAAACCGAAGGTCCCGTCGATCAGGCCATCGACGAACCATTTGAAGCCAACCGGGACTTCACAAAGTTTCTTGCCGAGGTGGGCGGCGACGCGATCGATCATTGAGCTTGAAACCAGGGTTTTACCAATCGCGGAGGAGGGTTTCCAGCCGGGCCGATTTTGGAACAAGTACCAGATCGCGACTGAGAGATAGTGATTCGGGTTGAGCAGGCCCGATGATTTTGTGACGATTCCGTGCCGATCGGTATCGGGGTCGTTTCCAAAGGCGATGCTGAAGCGATCTTTCAGCTGAATTAAGCCGGCCATCGCGTAAGGGGATGAACAATCCATCCGGATCTTCCCGTCTTTGTCCACGGTCATGAAAGAAAAGGTCGGGTCTACCGAGCGGTTAACGACTTCGATTTTCAGCCGATAGCGGTCGGCGATCGGGTCCCAGTAGTTGATCGCGGCGCCACCGAGCGGGTCGACGCCCAAAGTCAGCCCAGCCGAGGAGATCGCTTCGAGATCCACGATATTTGAAAGGTCCGCGACATAGGGGGCAATGAAATCATAACGGTGCGTGGTCGAACTCTGGATGGCCTTCGAAAAGGGCGTCCGTTTGAGTCCGTTCAGACCATTCGCGAGCATTTCGTTCGCACGCTTCTCGATCGCCTGAGTCATCCGGGTGTCCGCTGGCCCTCCGTGTGGAGGATTGTATTTGATCCCTCCATCGCCGGGCGGGTTGTGCGAGGGTGTAATGATCAATCCGTCAGCCAAACGTGGAGGTTTGCTGCGGTTATAACTCAGAATCGCGTGGGAAATCACGGGAGTTGGAGTATAGCCGAGATCTGCTTGGATGTAGGTGTCGACCCCATTCGCGGCAAGCACTTCGAGAGCGCTGATCATTGCGGGCTCCGAAAGGGCGTGCGTGTCCATTCCCAGGTAAAGCGGTCCCGTTGTTCCTTGCACCGAGCGGAATTCGCAGACCGCCTGAACAATCGCCAATAGGTGATCTTCATTGAAGCTGCTGTTGATTGAAGAACCGCGATGCCCCGATGTGCCAAATGCGACCCGTTGGTTCGGGTCCGAAGCGTCCGGCTTTTGGGAGTAGTACATGGCCACGAGTCGAGGGGTGTTGACGAGGATGTTTCTGGGTGCGGGTTTGCCTGCAAGCGGATTCATTACATTCTCCTTTTTTGCGAATTGGTATTCGCGAATTTAGCAAAATATGGGATCAAAAGCTATGTTTGGGGGTGGGTGATGATTCGGTATAGGCGGTACGCGGCCATCGTGGCGGGGGCGTATTTATTTTTCGGCGCAATCTATATTCTCATTTCCGGTCAAATGGCGGCCGCGATTTCGAGTACAATCGGCGATTTCGCGAACATCGAGCGGACCAAGGGAATCATTTTCATCGCATGCACCGCGATCGGGATTTATCTCTTTGTTTCTTGGCAGCTTCGCCTGGTGACCCGCGACGCCGCCGAACTTCTCCGGAATCGCGATTTTCTGCTCGCCTCCGAGCGAAAGACCTTGGCGAGTATTTTTGCGGTATCCATGGCGCATGATTCGAAGGACGCGATTGCGCCGTTGTTCGGGGTCATCGGGGAGCTCCGCGCGATCCGGCAAATGAGTGAAAGCGACCGCGCGAAGATCGCGGATCTCGAAAAAAGAGTTCATCAGCTTTTCGACAGGTTCGCGCGACTGAGTGAAGCGGGTCTGGGGAATCTTGCCGCGAAAAAAATGGAAGTCGAACTCGGAGCGTTGGTGAAAAGCACGATCGAGATGGCGAGGGGTAATCCGAAAGTCGCCGCGGTTTATCTTGAGTTGTCGACGCCTTCGCCGATCTGGATCACGGGCTACCCGACGTTGATCCATAAAATGCTGCTCAGTCTGCTCGATAACGCCGCCGAGGCGGCCGGAGTTCAGGGTAAAGTTGAAGTCAGACTCCGGCACGAGAATTCGTTGGTGACGTTCGAAGTTCACGACGATGGCCCGGGGGTTTTCCCGAATCATCGCGCGTTTATTTTTGAGCCATTCTTTACGATGAAGCAGGGTGCTCTTGGTTTGGGGCTTCTTGCCGTCAATACTTGCGCCGAAGCGCACCGCGGCCGCATCGAGATTTCCGAATCGGACCTCGGGGGGGCCTGTTTCAGAGTTGTATTTCCCGACGGGCGGGGCTGAGCGGCTGACTCGCTAGAATAGTGTCTTCGGCTGATAATTAATGATGATCTGGTCCGTGTTGGCCAAGCTGAGGAGGAAATCCAGATCGGTGATGGTCAGAACCTTTCCGCTCACGGTGAACTGAGACGGCAAGAGGACGGTCAGGGTTCCATCGGCGTGCTTGATCGCGACCGTCATTTCTTCGGTTGTTGTTGGCGCGCGTTGAAGCTGGAAAATGGCCTTCTTGTTCAAGATCGCCATCCCGATCGCGTCGAGCATGGGCGAGTAGTCGGGGTTGTCGATTTCCATCACGCTCGAGCCGTTGGCGACGAGATTGCCGAGTTCAATGAATCGATCGGCGCGGTCGAGCTCGTTCGAACTGCGCTGAGTCCTGAGATTTTGGACTGAGGCCGCCGTGGAGGCCACGATGGATACCACGAAGTAATTCGGGTTCTCTGTCGCGCCCGTTTGGTCCAAGGTGTGGAAAAAGGTGTCGATCTGACCTTTGATGTCGGCGACCGGGACCAGCTTGGTTGGATCCGGGCATGACGGTACCGTGAAAGAAACCCCGTCGATCAATTTCGTGCAGGTCGCCGCATCGGTCGTATAGTAACTGTTCGCCAAGAAACCGGTGTAAGGCGCCGGAGGAATGATCATGGTCTGATCTTCTTCGTCTCCGACGAGAACAATGACTCGAAGGGAATCCTTTCGAAAGAACGCCGTAGGCGAACCGGCAACTTCATTATCAGCAAGGAGTTGTTGCAGGGAAGCGAGTCCACGTTCGTAACCGATTCCCGTCACACCCACGCTCAAATTGACAAGAAAGTCCTGGATCAGACGCGCGGTCCACGCGGCATCGGTGGGGGTTCCGGCGGGGGGAATAGTGGCGATGATCGATCTTCCGGAGTGCACGGTATCGTTCATCGGCGTATTCACGCACTGACTGGCGCTCGTTTCGCCGGAGCCTGGATACGCACAGCGTTCCGGGCCGGTGTTTCCGGTTTGATCGTCACGTATGTAGCACTTTGAAACGTCAGTGGCGGAAATGAAAAGCGCATTTGCCTCATGGCAAAGCGCAATCATGGGGCCGTCGTGGTTGCCGGGAAGAAGCTTTGCCCAATTCGGGCCGAGTTGCGGTCTGCCTTGGTTCACCTTGAGTCCTGCCGTGAATTTGCCGTAGTCCGGGCTTGCCGGGTTCATGTTCACGAGATTGGGCGCCCAGGGGGGGTTCACGAACGGAGTGCTTCGGCCCGGAATGCCGTTCGCGGTGATTCCGCGAAGGTAGCTTGACTGTGCTGGGCTGCCGACGGGGACCTGGTAGAGGTTGAGGTAATTAGTAAATGCAGGGTGCGCAAGGTACGTATCCGTTGTGATCACCGCGACCCGGATATCCCAGTTTGGCTTCATGTATTTTTGCGCAAAACCACTGAAGCCATCCCGGATTCGCTGCTGAGAGACGTCCATGCTTCCGGAGTTGTCGATCACCCAGAGCATATCGAGCTTGGTGTTGATTTCCTGGCTCGTGGCGAAAACTTCCTCTTGTTGCGCCAGGCGAAAGGAGCCTGGCAGTTGGCCTGTGCAGCCCGAAAGGAGATTGATCCCGATGATGCTAACTGAACAAATCACCAGTTTTTTCAAACACCTTATCGTCATAGTGCCTCCACGGAGTCACTCCGGGTATCGTGATTGCCTATTGAACATTTTAACATCCGGTGACGCTCAACGTCAAAAAAATTAATTCTATATAACTTTGTTAATAAAATTCGACCCGTTGGCATGATTTTAGGCCGCTTGTCCTTCACCAGGTTTTCTGAATGGAGGAGGCACGCTGAAAGGGGGTGGTATAACGACTTTTTCCGAGTGGGTGGGCTCGTAAGAGGAATAAGGCGTCTCGACAATGACCGGTTGTCCTTCAGATCCGATGTAGCCCGTCACTTTGTACAGCTGAATCGGAGCGCTCTTCCCCTTGACCCGGACGCTTTGGCAAGCCTCGAAAATGAAGCGATCGCTGATTCGTTCGTAAACGTTTTGCGAGATGAGCAGGTCCGTGCCGTACTCTTTCGTGACCGATTCGACGCGTGAGGCGAGATTCGTGGAATCGCCGATCACGGTATATTCCATCTTTTCATCCGACCCGATATTGCCGGCGATGACAGGCCCGGTGTTTAGACCCATGCCGATTTTGATCGGGTTCTGACCGCGCGACAGTCGAAGTTTGTTGAGCTTCGCAAGCTCCTCGCGCATTGCGAGGCATGCCCGGACCGCGTTGAAGGCATCGTCGGCATGTCCTATCGGAACACCCCAGAGCGCCATGATCGCATCCCCGACGTATTTATCGACGACTCCGCCGTAGCTTCGGATGATGCTCACCATGCGGGTCATGTACTCATTCAGCATTTCAACAACCTGCTCTGGTTCCAATGATTCGCTCATGCCGGTAAAGCCGCGGATGTCGCTGAAGAAGATGGTCACTTCCTTACGTTCGCCGCCCAGGTTGACTGCGCCCGAAAGAAGCTTTTCAGCGATTTCCTTGTTGTGGAATTTATTGAAAACCTGCTTCACGCGATCGCGTTCGGCGAGGCCTTTGGCCATTTCGTTGAAGGCGAGGGCGAGCCTCGAGACTTCGTCACGGTTCTTTGGCCTCAGGTTCACGTCAAAATCGCCGCTCGCGATTCGTTGTGAAACGGCGACGAGTTGTTTGAGGGGCCAGGTGATTGTGCCGGAGTAGAGGTAGCCCGCCAGGAAGGCGAGCGAGAGAATCACCAGCCCGAGATACATCGATTTGTGCTCGACCCTTTTCGCGGCTTCGAAAGCTTTCGCTTCGGGCATCTCGGCGATCACACCGAGCCCTCCAAAGCCGACGAGATGAAAAGCCCCAAGCCGGGCGTCCTTGTTTTGAGGGTCGATGTACCGGGTTTGGCCGTTGCTCGACTTGCCAGATAGGAGTTGCTTCACGATCGGTAAGTATGAAACGTTTTCTCCTGCCGAGACGCGGCTTCCATCCGGATGAGCCAGGAGTTTGCCTTTGTAGTCCACCATGAAGCTCGTCACGAGATCGCTCTCGCCGAAAGCTTTCAAAAACCGATTCTGCCGCACGAGCGCGACCAGGAGATGAGTGAAATGGTCCCCTTGCTGGACAAAAGGGACGGCGATCGCGACGGCGGCACTCGAATCTTCGAGTTTAATCGTCGAAATCTGAACGGCTCCTTTGGCAACTTGGGGAATTGAGAGGTCCTTATCTCCCGCGATCGCGGTCAGGGCTTTCGCGCCGTCGCTATCTCCGAGATGCTGCATTTCGGGGGAGATGGCGCGTGATCGTACGGTCCAACCGCCCGCCGCCGACTGATACAGGTAAACGGCAAGGAAATCTTTGTCTTTGGCGAAGAATTCACGGACGATCGGGGTCTGGGATGGGGTGTTCGGCGTCGTTTCGAGGAGTGCTGTCCCGAGCACCCGCATTTTTTCGGTGATGCCGCCGAAGAGTTCCCTCATCTGGGTCGAAAGCCCGGCAGCCATATCCGCGTTCATGACTTGAATCAGACCCTTGTTGTCTTCGACAAACATGCGGGTCGAAATCAAGACGAGTGTCGTGATCGATCCCATGAGAAGAATCGCGATTAAAGCGATCAGTTTTGTTCCTACCGTCATTCCAAAAGGAGTTTTCAGCTTAGGCACACATCCCCCTGATGTGGTCTGTTCGGAATTTCTATTCCAAAGCCTGAGTCTTTATAGCGCTAGTCTTTATTCTCGACCGGGGGGGTGACGGGAGCTAACCCGGTGAATCGGGTCCAGATTTTCCAAAAGAATCGACCGGGTTTGACCGAAGAGTAAGACGGCATGGACTTAATCGCACCGAACCCATTGAATCGCCAATTCGAGGCGAAGACCCTCCTGGTCATTCTGCTCTGTTCAGGGCTGGCCGCCTTTGGTGGCTATCGACTCTATTCCGATCTCGATTCCGGCGGGTTGGTCCATCAAGGCAAAACGATGGCGAGAGTTGAGCGGCGCGAGGCAAGAGTACGGTACAAAACGCCCGCGAGTTTTGTATGGGAAACGGTCGAACAGGATCAAAGTCTTTATGAGCACGAGTCGGTTCAGACCGGCCACGCAAGCGCCGCGGTGATCCGCATGAGCGGCGGAGCCACTCTTGAGCTGGGCGAAAACAGCCTGATCGTTCTGAACGAAGTCGACAATCTCGCGCTCAACTTCGTGAAAGGATCGGCGGTCGTGCACGAGTCTTCGGGCGATCGTCAGATCAGCATGAGCAAGGACGGCAAGGTGAGCGTCGAAAAGCTCAATATCCGCCTGCTCAATCCCGGTCCGCTGGCCGAGTACTTCGTTTCGGGCGGCGAGGCGAAGTCGATTCAGTTCGAATGGGACAAGCCGGGTGAGTTTTTCGTCGAGGTTTCCAGGGATCGGACATTCAGCGCCGCGCGAACCGATCGGATTCCCGCGGATGCGGGCAAGAAAACTTTTGCGGCCAAGTCTCTCGCCGTAGGCAATTATTATTGGCGGGTGACCGGAGCCGAGGGGACGCATAGCCAGGTCCGGGCTCTCCGTGTTTCGACGGCATCGCCGCTTCAGCTCCTGAGTCCCTCCGCGATGGAGAGAGTCCGTGCTTTTGGCGACGTCGCGGATCTGCAATTTCGTTGGATGCCTTCTCAGACCAGTCTTGCGACGAATCCCGATGTCCGGCATCAGCTGGAGATTTCGGCCGATCCGGCTTTCAAGAAGGTCGAGGAAACGCAAGACGTGTTCCCGAACAGTGGGAACGCAATTGTCCGGACCGCGGCTTCCGGCAGTCTTTTTTGGAGGATCAGAAGTCATTACGGAGATCTGGTTCTTTCGAGCCCGGTTGAGAAGTTCACGCTGGAGCGAACGGATAAGGTGCTCCTCGAACTGCTGCGACCGGCCGAGAATGATCAGCTGGCTCTCGGAGCTCCGGTTCGCTTTACCTGGAACGCGAATGCCGGTGATCTCGAGTACGCGTGGGAAATTCAGGATTCTAAAGGTACCCGGCTCGCGACTTCGAAGGGACCTGTTCCGGGTACTCTCTGGAAGGACACCGGCCCTGGGGCTTATCGCTGGCGCGTCGTCGCGTCGTGGAACGGGAAATCCGTCGGCGAGTCCTCCTGGCGCCCGTTCTCGATTTCGAGCGGAAGTCCTCTCGTTCTCTTGACCCCGGCCAAAGACGAGAAGTTTGTTTTTTGGGAAAAGGAATTGCCGCTCTCCTTTCGTTGGCAAAAGGACGCGCTTCTTGAGCGACCCGAATATTCCTACGTTATCGAAGTCGCGGCTGATCGCGAATTCAAAGGAACGCTCTTGACGAAGACCTCCCGCGCTCCGCAGCTGGCCGAAGCGACGATTCCGCCCTCGGCTATTCCCGATGAGCCGCGGGCCTTCTTCTGGAAGGTGAAGGTCACCGATTCCTCCGGAAAAATCGTGAAAACGAGTGAACCTCTTTCCTTCTTCTATGGACGGTACCCCAGGCTTGCCGCGCCTCAGTCGGTGATGCCCGCGGCGATTTTCAATCTTCGTGACGATAAAAAGGTTCCCCTCATCGAGTGGGCAGCCGTCGAGGGTGCGAAGGGCTATGAGGTTTCGGTCTTCCGGATCGAGCCCAAAAATAATGGACGCGGACCGGCCGCTGAGCAGGTCATTGTGAAACAGCTCGTTCCGGACGCGAAATTCGAGTTTTCGAAGCTCCCGGTCGGAAAGTATCACTGGAATGTCCGCGCGCTGGACCGGATCGACCGCCCCGGGCAGCCCAGCGCTCGCGGAGAGTTCGAGGTCAGTTACGGAAAACCCCTGCGCGCGCCCAAAGTTCGCAGCGCCGAGGTGCAGTAGTGCGCGCCTTTATCGTGCTCATGGCTGTTTTGGTTTTTCCCGGTTTGGTCCATGCGAAATCGGTCGTTCTCGAATGGGAGCCGATCGAGGGTGCCGCGCAATATGATCTGAAGATCACACAAAAGGGGAAATCGATTCTTTCAAAATCGGTCGAAAAACCGAAGTGGAACGGATCCCTTCAGCCGGGACTCTATTCATGGCAACTCAGAGCCGTGGATCGGCTTAATAACCCGGGCGATTGGAGCGAAATTTCGAGTCTGGTGGTGCTTGCGCCCGCGCCGGAACCTCTCCTCCCGGAAGATGGCGAGAAATTCGTATTTTACGACCACGGCAAACGCACGCTTTTACGTTGGCAGGAGGTGTCCGGGGCCTCGGCCTACGCGGTCGAGGTTTTTCGAGGAAAGGACAAAATTTATTCATCGCTCGTGCGGAACGGGACGGAACTCGATCTCGGGGCGCTTGCGCCAGGCGACTACCGATGGAATCTGAAATCGGTGATCTCAGGCAACGAAGAAGGGGAGCGCAAGTGGGAGGGGAAGCCGAGCAGCCCGCGGGAATTCACAATCGTTCACGCCGCGCTCGAGCGGCCTCTCCCGGTCTTTCCGAAAGGTCCGATCGTGTCTCAGTCGGCAAAAGTGACCTTTAGCTGGAAGAAAGTCGAGGGTGCTGAAGGCTACGAACTCCGGCTTGTCAGAAAGCTCGAGGGGCAGGACCGGGCAGTGGCCAGTGATCTCGGCGTTTCCAATCCGCTCATTGTCAAGGAGAACACGGCTACGCTCGACCTCATCGCCATTTCGAAGCTGAAGGGCAAGGGAACGATCGATGGCCAGTACGTCTGGCAAATTCGGGCACTCGCCAGTCTTGAAAAAGGTTCATCGATGGTAACCGGGCCCGGCGCAATTACCGAGTTCATGGTCGATCACGCGAGCTATGGCCAGGGCGCGGGATTTGTCGCGCTTTCTTCGATCTTCGCGCCGTTTTCGTATCAGATCATCAGCCCGCTCAGCGGTTATCGGGGGACCACTCAATCGACTGCCCTGACGGGGCGCTTGAGCGCGGAATACTGGCCGCGCCCGCGCGTCGCGAGCGGCGGGACACCCGGCTTGGCGAAGTGGGGGGTAGCTTCGGGGTTTGAAATGACGGGCATCACCTTCAATAACCAGAACTACGGCCGGCTCTCGTTTGAACTCCTCGGAAAGTATCAGATCCCGCTCACGTCCAGCCGTTACGGCTGGGTTCTTTCGCCGAAGGCCGGGGTCGAAGGGCGCCAGTATCTTTCTTTGACACCGGTCACGGGCGTGAGCCCGCTGAAGGTCGAGGCAACGACCCTGATGGCTCTGGGCGCGACGATCGGGCTGGATGTTCGCAAGCAGTTCTCGGCGCGCTGGAGTTTGGGGACGAAGTTCAGCTATTTCAGGCCGCTTTCGTTGTCTGGTGTCGCGGGAGCGGCGATCTCGCCCGAGGCCTCGTATCGTAATCTTAGCTTCGGCGCGCTTTGCATTTACTGGCTCACTCCTGACATTGGTCTGAGCGGCGGTACCTTTCTCGAGAAACGATCGATCAGTTATCTCCCCGTCGCCTCTGCCGCGCGCCCTCAGCCCCAGGCCGAGCAGGTCTATACGGACGGTTCATATTTTTACGGGAGTGTGATCTTCAATTTCGGGCGTTAGATCGGCGCGGGATACTCGACGCGAACTTGTTCGGTGACGAATTCCCCTTTTGAATTACTGAATTTGACGGAATAGTCATATATCCCGTTCTCGGTGAGAACATCCCTCGTACCGGTTCTGGTCGCGTTCAGGGTTACGGAAATTTCGTCGTTCGTGACTTTTTGTCGATAGACCCTGATCGTTTCGGCATTTGCGATATACGGCCATTGAAGATGAACAGTGTTGTCATCCCGTGTGGCCGTAACATTACTCGTCGCCTCGCTCTCCGGTGCTTCGATCGGAGGCGGGATCCTGTAAACACGAACGGTATTTTTCAGCGCCGAGTCTGAGGCTTCATTAGAGAAACTGATATAAAGCTTGTCGTTTCGAATGAAAACGTGCGATCCGCTTTCGAGCGGATTGGGCAAAAGGAACCGTTCGACCGTCCCGTTAGCTGAGTTCAATCGAACAAGTTCGGCGCGGTTGCTACCACTGCCTTGAAACAGATAGACCCGGTCCTCGTCGTCGACGAAGAGGTTAGTCGATGATGAATCGACAGTCCATTCGCTCGGATCGGTAGTGATCGTACCAGTTGTGATGTTGTCGAAAGCAAAAGCTTTGAGTTGTTTGGTGTCGGACCCGACGGTTCCGAGAACATAGATTTTACTGAACGTGTCGATGGCTGTGTCGGAAACATTGGAAAAAGCAGCCCCAATCACGGACTTTGCGCTCGCGTGCACGGATCCGTTGAAGATCGTCCCATTCACTATGTTCATGGCGAAATAGGGCAGATTAAATGCATTTGACTCCAACGTCAAAAGATCGGAACCGAGGGTTGCTCGATTCAGAATTTCGTCCGACATTTCGAAAACTCGCGGCCCGTTCAGTCCATCCGCGTCGCTGCCGAAAATTTTCGAACCGAAGGTGGTAGGAAGAGAGCCGGGCTGACTGGGTCTTTCGAAGTTGTTCCAAACCGTGTTAAATCCGAAAAACGTCGTGTCAGGCCACTCGGGGTGAAGCTTAGTCATGTCATAACGAAGCATCCAATGGCGGTTCCAGTCCGTTACATAGAGCTTTTCGAGTTCATTGACGAAAAGTCCTCCGCCGGCGTTGGCTGTACCGGGAGCGCCGAAAAAGAATCGATCTTTCCAGGGTGCTTCAGTCGCGCCCTCGAATTGTCCTGTGAGTGCCAGGCAGCTCCCCTCGTGCTTCAGGCAAGTCACTTCGGTATCTCCGACCTTGATTCTGAGCGGGGTCGATATCGAACCGCCGCTATTCGTGGCCGTAACTGTATAAACAGCTTGATCGACTGGCCCACTCGGGGTTCCGGAAATCACCCCCGTCGTGCTGTCCAGGGTGATTCCCGGCGGCAGAGGCGGCGCTACTGAATAGGAATCGATCCCGATCGAGTATACAGGCGCCGTGGCAGTTGGGTGATTGGCCGGGAATGTTGCCCCTTTGAGGTAGACTGCCCATGAATATTCGTAACTCAGCGCTGAAGGAGGGATCTCCTTTACGAGAAGGCTGAGGCTTTTTTGAAAGGAGCCGCCGGAGTTGACGGCGGTCACGGTAAAGACTTGCTCTTTCAGGGCCACAGTCGGCTTGCCCGAGAGAACCCCGGTACTCGCATCAAAGACGATTCCGGCGGGAGGTGCCGGGCTGATGAGATAAGTAATTACGGCGCCTCCGCTCGGAGCGGTCGGTCCAACGGCGGTCATCGCGACTTCCCGATTCAGCACGATCGTGCTTGGAAAGGTGAACTCCGGCGGGCGATCTACGACCGTAATCACGGTTTCACTGATCGATCCCGCCGCGTCCGTGACCCGAATGGTAGCGGTACCGAGTGAGCTCGTGGGCGCCGTGAAAATTCCGTCTTCGGTGACTTCGCCCAGTCCGGAGATCTTTGAATATTTGAACGGCGCCGCGCCTCCGATCGTCTGGAGCGTCATGCTTTGACCGACGGTGATCCGGGTGCTGGGTGAACTGATGGTCACGCCCATGCTTTCCCAAACGATGTCGGCGTTGAAGCAGGCGGGCAGGAACAGGAGCATCGCTCCAGAGGCCAGAACTCGGCGCAAAAGCAGGATATGATCACTGCGCAGCAAACGGACCATAGTTTTAATTATAGTAGTTTCGCCAGCGTACGTCAGTGCGTCCTTCGTGACATTCTGGCTGATTTCAAAGGCTTTTTGAGAGGTTGTATTTCAGTTGAAAATTGCGCGACGCAACAACGTGTGGTATTCGGGTGGCATCCAACGGGTCACGGGGGTGAACATGCGTAACGGGATGATGGTCGGTGCGTTCTTCGCGATGCAGGTTTCAGTTCAAGCGGCTATTCCGCCGGTCCTGCTTTCTCCGGTTTCAGACATCAAAATTGCCAATCCCAACCTGGCTCTCTCGGCAGACCTCAACGGAGACCATAAAAAAGATCTCGTCGTCTTGAACGCCGATAACGGCAGCATCTCTGTTCTGCTCGGAGATGGGGACGGTGCGTTTCAGAATTTCCAGGTAAGTCCGAACGTGACTTCAGCGGCTTCCGCCGTTCTTGAGGATTTCAATGGTGACGTGAAAGTCGATCTCGCGGTGACGGTGAATTCGCGCCTTCAGGTCTTTCTTGGAAACGGCGATGGAACCTTTCAAGGTGCGCTCGAAACTCAAATCGGTTCGAGCGCGAGTTCAATCGTGACCGGTGATTTCAACCGCGATCGATTCCCTGATCTCGCAGTCCTTACGGCAGGCACGAAGGGATTCGCGATTCTTCTCGGAAATGGAAACGGGACGTTTCTGCCCGCCGTCAATTATTCCCTCAATAGCGCGGTTTACGCGCTCGTCTCGGGCGACTGGAATCGTGATGGAATCGAAGACCTCGCGACCACGGCTTATGGCAGCAAAGTCATCCTGTCTCTTGGGAATGGCGACGGAACATTTCGCCCGGGGAGCAGCGTGCCTTCGGGGAGCGGAACTCCATACGGAATCGTGAAAGGTGATTTCAATCTCGACGGCAAGCTCGACTTCGCGATTTCCAAATATCAGCCGAATGCCGTTCTTATTTTGACTGGAAATGGCGATGGAACCTTTCGGACCGGATCGCAAATCGGGATTTCGGGCGATGCTTATCGGGTTGTCGCGGCGGATCTGAATGTGGATGGCAGAACGGATCTTGCCGTTCCGGTCTATTCCACAAACACTGTTTCTGTTTTTCTTTCGAACGGAAACGGGAGCTTTCAACCGGCGACTCAGTTCGCGGTCGGCAATGGTCCTTTCGGCGTGCTTGCGGCCGATTTCAACGGAGATCGCAAAGCCGATCTCGTGACCGCGAATTACGGGGGCGGTTCATTATCCGTTCTCTTGAACACTTCGCCGTACAACTGGCCCGTCAGGATCGAAGCAAATCCTCCCGTGTTTTACCCCGATCTTCAATCCGCCTATGACAACGCCCCGAGTGGGAGCATCATTAAGGCGATGGTGTTTCCGTTCCATGAAACGCTGAGCTGCCATCGCAATATCTCCGTCACCCTCAAGGGGGGCTATGATGAGGGTTACGGGAGTGTCGTCGGCATGACCACTTTACGAGGCGAACTCCTGCTTCTGAACGGGAGAGTCGTCATCGAAGGGTTCACGATCGAATAAGCGGCTTCAAGCTGCCTGTCTTTTATCATCGCGTTCCCCGCCGAGAGCTGAATCGTCCGCGCGGACGGCTTTTGCGGGACTCTCGAGGATTTCAAAGCTGCTTCCCAGGAGCGCGCCAAAGACGAGGTGCATGAGAAGGAGCCACCCGATCTGCGCGGTTCCGGCAGCAGTCTCGAAAGGAGGGTCGGCGGGGAGAAAGCCGAGCATTTGAGGGTAGCGCATCGCGAGCTGACCGATCGCGAGTCCGCTTAAAAACCAATGAAGGAGCCCGAGCGCCATGCCAAAACGCCAACCCGCGGCTCCGGTAATTCTGAAAATGACGGCGTAAACGATTCCAAAAACTCCGCCAAAAAAAATGTGCGCGGCGAAGCCGTAGCTCCCCGCGCTGCTGGTATCGCCGTTCGCCAGCCAATCGCTCAGCCAGATACCGAGCGCCCCGATCAGGTCGACTTCAAAAACGCCGGCGCTGCTGAAGAAACCGGTGAGAAAGCTGACGAGAATGGCTCCCACCATTCCGAGGAGCATTGCTTCGAAGTAATATTTCAGTCGGGGTCTTTTCGCTCGCATGTCCGCTCAAGGAGCAAGGAAGAGACCGTGCTTCGGCGCGTTCATGCGGGCGACGGTGAGATACCAATCATTCCAAATCGTGAGCGCAAAATCAAAATGGAGCTTCCCGATGACGGCCTTGCCGGAATTTGTTTCAGGGTCGAAGTCGCGAATTCGATGTTCGGTGACCGCTGATCCCGCGTTGAATCGGTTCGCCTTGAAGCAGGCCTCCTTAATCGTCCAGACTTGAAGTGCATGGAGGCCGAAGCGGCGTTCCTCGTGCTCGGTGATTCGCTCGAGCAGGTTCGGGATGAGCTTCCGATTTCTGAATTCGAGGTCTATTCCGATTCCTTCTTCGCGCTGGCCGTCCCGGGCGACTCGTCCAAGAGCGACGGCGAGATTCTGTGAGTGCGTGAGGCTCAGCTGAAGTTCCGAAATCGAAGATTCAGGGGCATCCTTCGACAAACTTCCCCAGAGATCGAGCAGGCAGAGATCTCCGGCAAGTCTCTCGCGCATGCGCCGCGTATGCGCCGGGGGAGGCTGTTTCCGCGGCGGGTTTTGCCGCGGGTTCGAGAAGCCATTCAGCTGTCCGCGAAGTGCGACAAGGGCGGTCTTCGCGGTTTCGCTCAATTCCTCCCGAGCGGAATCCTCGAGGTCTCTCGACGCGACGGACCAAGTCCCGAGTTGAAGCGGATGGATCGAAATTCCAAGGGCGGCTCTGAGCGATTCCCAATCTTTTTTGAGCATTCAGTGTTCCTGATTTCGCATGGGCGGGGCTGAACTGCAAGCCGACAGGAGGGCTTTCGTCAAAAGCTGCAATAGACGTGTAGGACGTCCCCCGTGCGGCAGGTAAATCGATCGGTTATTTCTTCATTGCGAAGACGACCGTTTTCTCGAACGAGCCTGAAAAAGCGGAGAGAATCAATCCTGAACGCGGTCTTGTCCAATGACAGAAGAGGAAATCTTACCTGGCCGTGAAGGAGGTCGCCCAGGCCGAGCAGGGAAGTGCCGTCGAAAGGAATCGACGTGTACGACTCATGCATCCAGAGATCCTCACCCAGCCGATCGAAGCGGCCTTTGCCGAAACCGCTGGTTCGAACAGTTCCATCGAGAGTCGTTACTTCGGTTAATACTGCGGCATCGCGCAATTCTCCCGAGATGAGGATAAAAAGATGGTCTTCGATCGGGCGGGGGAGCTTGCCTTCGCGGCGACATTCCGCATCACTGGCTTCGAGCATCCAGGGCTGGTCAAAAAGGATCTGCTCGCGCGCGTTCGGGTGCGGAATCTCATAGGTCGGTACGAGGTGATACCCGACGCGTTTCTTTTTTTGACGACTCGAGTGGGGGTGGTCGTCAAAAACGTTATGGCGCGATTCATTGTAAAGAACAGGATGGTCCGTCCCCGGGAGAAACGAGCCTTCGAAATCCGATTTCGAATGGCCGATTCCGAGCCACCAGTCCCCATGGAATTTTCGGGCGACCACGTTCGAAAACGGATCGACTTCAACTTCATAGATCCATTCCACATCCACGTGTCTTCCGTAACGGGTGAGCAGGGCGTTCAGCCCGCCGCCGAGGGGCGGGAGCTTGTCTTCATTGGTGAAGTAGATCGTATAGCGGATTCGGACGTTTTCGCCCCGGCCACGAAGGGCTGAATAAGCCAACGCGAGCGGCAGGTCAGTCAAACGGTTTCGGTATTGATCCGTACGGACCACGAGAAAGGGCGAATGCCGAATCGCGAGCTGGCGATAAAACGCGGCGTTCGGGCTGGAGTCCGAATGGGTACTATCACCCGCCGGCAGCAGAGCATGCGAAAGTGAAATCAGCTGACAGGCGGGGTTCGGGTCGAGGCGAATGGCGTTGTTCGCGATCAAAAATTCTGAAGACTGGGCCGGAAGCAGGACCTGCATCTTATTGATGTACTTCAGGAGTTCGAACCGAATCTGCCTGTCAGGAAGTTCGATCGAACCCGTCAGGCCGGGAAAGGCCATCGGGTCGGGGTCGCAAACAACCTCGTAGTCAAACTGAAGGATCTGATCTGGATTCGGGGCCGCGTACACCACGGACAAAGGTGCGGTGACAAAAAGGGCCGCGAGGCAGGAAATGCGAATCGTCCCAAATCTCTGATGACCCATGATGGGCCAACTATCCCCAGGGTTATTTCGCAAGTCAAGAAAGCAAAAGGCTTTGATATACCAGGATTTATCCATTATCCTTTTGATTGATGATACAAAAAATACCGCTTATTGGCGTTGTTTACGTCCTGGGGATAGCGCTTGCGAACTGCGCACTTTGTGAAGAACCGAAAGCGGAGATGCGCCTTTCCGGAATCGCCGGCGGCATGAGTTATTCGACCGCGATGGGCGACAACTACCAAGCCTATACGCAGCCACGCGGGGCGGTCGCCGAGGCATGGATCGCCGAGCCGCATTTGCTCGGACCTGTTTTTGATTTGCACGCGACGGTGAATTATCTGCCCTATCAAGTTCGCGGTTTGACTGATTCGACGCTGAATCAGTGGTCATTTCTTCTCGGAATCGAGACCGGGCGCGGAGCAAACGCAAATTGGGTGAAGCCTTTTGTTTCGTTGGATATCGGCGGGGTTTATTCGAAGTTGAGCATCCCCGCTGCCGTGACGAGCCCGACCCAGAATTCGTCGTTTCTTTTCGCCGGTCAGGTGAGGGGAGGCGTGGACATTCCGATCTGGGGCAAGCTGAGTGTGCAGTTCGCATCGCCGCTGAAGGTGGTGTTTAGCGCGAAAAAATTCGTCACTCTGAATGGCGATGTCTCGCTGAGATGGGCGCTATGAATTCCAAGCTGACTTTTGCTTTCACGATCTTGTTGGCCGTGACTCTCTTCGCCGGATGCGGCGAAGGCAAGGATCCTTACGAAATATTCGGTAATTCGCAGGCGATTCCGACGATCGCGCTCCCGATGGACGTTTCCAACGTCGGCGGCGCGGCGATTTCGCCGGCAAAAGATCGACTGGATATCACGGTTGCCGGGACGACGGCCACGGTTCCCCTGGTTTCGCCCGTGAACGGCATCGTGACCGCGATCGATGGCGTCGGTCCTTATACACTCACCATTTTTCATAATAGCCGTTTCAGCATTCAAATCGGTAATCTCGGGACGCTCCCGGGAGTTCGCGTCGGAGATGCCGTCATCGAGGGTCAGATTCTCGCGGCGGTGTATACGATCAGTCCCCTGATTTATTTCAGCGTCTTCCAGAACGGAGCGGCAGTGTGCCCGCTTGTCGCCTTTAACGCGACGGCGCGCGATCGAATTCGTGCCTTTACCCCCGTACCTTGTCCGTAACAGGCGATTTTATGCCGGCTGGTTGTTCGAGCCCACTTTCAGGATCTTCGGAAGAGAAGGAAAGCGTCCTGTCTCGTATTGCCCTCCAGTTCACGAGCTGGAGTGAACGGTATATTCCGGATGCATATATTTTCGCTTTGCTCGCAACGCTTTTCATTTTTGCCGTGAGCATGACCGTTGCTCCCGCGGACATCGTGTTGACGAGCTGGGGAACGGGATTTTGGGAGCTGATTCCGTTCACGATGCAGATGTCCCTGATCATCATCACGGGGTATGTGCTCGCGACGGCGAAGCCGGTGTTCTTGCTCATCGTGCGGCTCGCGGAGTTGCCGAAATCCCCGAGGGGCGCGGTGCTGCTCGTCGCGCTTTTTTCGATGCTCACTTCCTGGTTCAACTGGGGGTTCAGCCTGATCATCAGCGCGATTCTGGCGAGGGAGGTCGGAAGGCGCAATTCACGCGCTGATTACCGCGCGCTCGCGGCCGCGAGCTTTCTCGGCCAGGGGAGTATGTGGGCGCAGGGGCTTTCAGGTTCGGCTAATCTGCAGATGTGCACGAAAGAAGCGCTGCAGCCGGGAATACGCGAAGTCGTCGCGCGCGGCGGGTTGATTCCATCCGGTCTTATCGGCTTGGAACATACGGTTTTTCTTTGGCAGACTTTGCTGACCGTTGTCGTCGAAATCGTGCTGGTCGGGCTGGTGGTCTGGTGGTTCGCGCCCAGTGAGGCTTTCGCGAAGAACGCGAAAGCCTTGAATATCAACCTGGGTGAGTTTGAAGCGGTTGATTCGAAGAGCGAGAGTTTGCGAAAGAAAACCCCGGGGGAATGGCTGGAATATTCCCCTTTGTTGAATATCCTGATCGGCGGCATTGGCCTTCTCTATCTTCTCGTGACTCTGGCCAGGGCGCCGAGCCTGATTTCGGGGATCACGCTGAATAACCTGAATTTCTTCTTCATGATGATCGGTATTCTGCTCCATTGGACGCCTCATCGCCTGATGCGGGCATTCAAAGATGCGACTCCTTCGGTCTGGGGCGCGATTCTGCAGTTTCCTTTTTATGCCGGAATCGCGGGGATGATCACAGGAACCGGCCTGAACGAGAAAATCGCCGGCTTTTTCGTCTCGATTTCGAATCAGGTGACTTTCGCGCCGATTATCGCCATTTACTCGACGATTCTCGGGGTGTTCGTCCCGTCCGGCGGTTCGAAGTGGGTGATCGAAGCTCCGTACGTGCTCACGGCGGCCCACGATCTGAAGGTGCACCTGGGGTGGGTCGTTTCGGTCTACAATCTCGGCGAAGCGCTCGCGAACCTGATCCAGCCTTTCTGGATGGTTCCGGTCCTCGCGATACTCGGTCTCAAGGCGCGCGACGTGATGGGCTACACCGCAGTCGTGTTCCTGGTTCTGCTCCCGGCCGTTTTGATCATGGTGACGGTCCTCGGGATGACGCTTCCTTACCCGTTATGATCAGGGTTGCGTTCAGACTTCTTTGAAGCCCGGGTCGTTCTCCCTTGGAACGTCGGCCTCGGGAGCTGGGGCAGCGAGGACCGGTTCACCTGGCACCTTCTTGGCTTTAACCGTAAGGGTCTCGTGCTTACTCGCTTTGTGTTCAGAATGTCCCGGAGTCTCTGGAGCGCGGACTGATACGGTTTGAGTATGAGTAGCGTGCTCACCCCAGACCAGGATTTCGAGGTTTCCGACCACGTTCGCCATGGTTTGTGACTGACTGTTCAGACTTTCGGCGGCAGCCGCGATCTGCTGTGACGCGGATGAATTCTGGTTCGTGACCTGATCCATCTGGTTCATGGCTTTGTTGATCTCGGCGATCCCCTGGGCCTGTTCCCGGGTCGCGGTCGTGATTTCGTTCACCATCGTGCTGACCTCGTTTACCTCGCTCACGATTTCTTCGAGTACTTTGCCCGTTTTTTGCGCGATCACGGTGCCAGCCTCGACTTTTTTCCGACCCTCGCTGACGAGGTGTTCGACTTTGGTCTTGGTCTGGGTCACGATGTCCTCGACCTTGCGGATGCTGCCTTCGAGCATTTCGGCGATTTCCTTGGCGGCATTACCGCTCATCTGGGCAAGATTTCCGACCTCTTCGGCCACGACCGCGAAACCCTTTCCGTGCTCGCCAGCCCGGGCTGCTTCGACCGAGGCGTTGAAGGAGAGGAGCTTCGTTTGAAACACGATGTCGTTAATGACCTTTGTCTTGTTCCCGATCTCGGCGATCACCTTTGTGATGTCGGAGATTTGCTGATTGCTTTCCTCGATCTGTTTCATGATCGAGGCATTGCTGAGATTGATGTCATTAATGGCTTGAATCATCTGTTCCGAGGCCTGCTTTCCTTTATTGGCCACTTCGGAACTGTTCCGGGCGGCGGTCCCCGACTTTGCGGCATTGTCCGCGTTCTTCGTGATCATCGCGCTCATTTCTTCGATCGAAGACGCGGTTTCCTGAAGGGCAGAAGCCTGCTCGGTTGCCGACTGCGCGAGCTGATGCGAGGCGGAGGCGATGTTCTGGGATGAGTCATTCGCCTCTTTTGACTCGCGGCGCAGGTTTGCGATGACGTTTTCAAGCGGACGCGCGATGGCGCCGCCGACAATAAATGCGGCGACAAGGCTGAGCAGAATCATGAGGACGAGCGTTGCGGCGATGGTCAGGGCCCCGCTGATGGATTTCTCTTTTTGCCGTGCATACGTTCCTTCGAGTTCCTTTTCGGTTTCAGCCTGAACTTCAGTTAAAGCTTTATTGAATTGCTCCATGGCGGGGACGTAACGGTCAGCGTACCAGGCCAGGAGTTCTTCTTTGCTCTTCTTCGCAAGGACGAAGGATTTCAATTTTTCGTCGAGCGGCGCGAAAACTTTTTCATCAAAGCCGCTCAACTCCTGAACCCGGGCCAACAGCCCGGGGGGCATCGGGATTTTTTTCAATTCTGCGAAATGGTGAACCGCTGCTTCGTCCGCTTTGATCTTTTCAGCCCATTCCGTTTCCTTGGATGTGCTCATGTAGTGGACGATCGCATTCCCCATGTCGGCGACGTCGCCTTCGATCTCTCCCAGGATTCGGCTGATTTCGCCGTCATGCCGCGCCTCCGTCTGGAGATCAAAGAAGGTTTTCATCGTGACGCCGTAAACGCCGAGGATGACGACGGCTCCGATTGTCACGCCGATCCCGAAGCTCATGATTTTTCTCTTGAGTGACCAGGATTTATAGCTCATACAACGCCCTCCTTTGGCGAAAACCGCAATTTACACCGGTTTCAGTGAAGCGGTTGCGTTCTTGATTGAAGTTTGTTCGGTCAGATTGAAAAGTTTTGAAACATCCAGGAGGAGGATGAGTTTTTTTCCGCTGTGAGCGACGCCCATGATGTACTCGGCGGGTTTGTCGCTCTGGATCGCGGGGCGGGGGCTGATCTCGCTCTCCTCCATAGCTAAAACGCTGTTGATCGAAGTCACGACGAGCCCAACCGGCTGTTCGGCAATTTCACAGATGATCACGGCGGTTTCGGCAGTGCGATCTGCTTTAATCCCGAACTTGAGTCGAAGGTCGATGACGCTAAGAACCTGACCTCGCAGATTCATCAAGCCCAGGTAATGGGACGGCAGCTGAGGGATGGAGGTAATTTCTGGAATCGCGATGACTTCGCGAACCGAAGGAAGTGGCATCGCATACTGCTCGGAGCCCAGGGAGAAGCCTAGAAATCGTTGGGCCTGCGGTCCCGCTTTGGTTCCCTTTCCTTGCTCGATTTCATCTCGGGTCATGTTTGTCTCCTCCTGAGTGATCTCGCCGTATTCCTTGCGGCGTATTGCTATACGTCTCTCAAAAAAATACTAGAGCAGGATAGTCAGAAGTTGGTTAAGAGCGTGCTTAAAAATTCTTAAGCTAAAAGTTTATCTTAATAAATAGTGACATAGCTCGTTTGAGATTACAACTAGACTGCTTGAGTTCTTGAAGATTCTTAAACGCGCAAACCCGTGCTATGGTCATGAGATCAATTTTCAAGGGGCATGTTCCATGGCAGATCAGAAAAAGTACAATCCATACGAAGAGTTCGAGTCATCTCAGGAATCCGGTGATGGCGAGGAATCTGAAAAGAAGAAGGGCTCTTCTGAATTCGCGCGAATGCTGGACGAATCGTTCAAGAGTCCGCGCAAGAAGCTGAGCGTCGGGGACAAGATCAAAGGTGAGGTCCTGGTTGTAGGAAAGGAAGATGTTTTCGTATCGACCGGCACGATGACGGACGGCCTGGTCCCGCGAAAAGAGCTTCTCGATGCTGAAGGCAATCTAACAATCAAAAAAGGTGATCAGATCGAGCTTTATGTCAGCCAGCTTCGCGGATCGGAGGTTCGCCTTTCGACCTCGAAGACGGGGAAGAATATCGCCGACGACCTTGAGGACGCGTTGGACATGATGTTGCCGGTCGAAGGTCGCATCGTCGAAGTTTGCAAAGGCGGCGTTCGCGTTTCCATCATGGGCAAACTCGCTTTTTGCCCGGTCAGCCAGATCGACATCAAACGCGTCGAAAACCCCGAAGAATACGTCGGGAAAAAATTCGAGTTTCGAATCACCCAGCTGACGGAAAACGGGCGCAACATCGTTGTCTCCCGCCGAAAACTTCTGGAAGACGAGCGTGAGCTCTCGACCGGGTCGTTTCTCGAAGAGCATAAGGCGGGGGACGTCGTCACCGGACGCGTCGCGAAGCTCGAGAAGTTCGGGGCTTTCGTGGAGCTTGCTCCCGGTATTGACGGGCTCGCGCACATTTCGGAGCTGAGCTGGTCGCGTGTCGCCGATCCCGCCGAAGTCGTGAAAGTCGGCGACGAAGTCAGGGTCAAGGTTCTGAAAGTAGAAAACAAAGGGGAGGGGATTCGCATATCCCTGTCCCTGAAACAGGCTGGACCGGAACCCTGGGAAAATCTGCCGCCCGATGTGAAACCGGGGGGCATCGTGATCGGCAGGGTGACGAAATGCATGAAGTTCGGCGCTTTTGTCGAACTCGTGCCGGGGATCGAGGGGCTGGTCCCGCTCTCGGAGATGAGCTACACGAAGCGGGTCATGCGATCGGATGAAATCGCCAAAGAGGGTGACCGCGTCGAGGTGATGATCAAGGAAATCAACCTGGAAACGCGGAAGATTCTTCTGTCCTTCAAGGACGCAGGCGCGGATCCATGGGCGCTGGTTTCGCAGAAGTTCCCGGTCGGGACGATTGTTTTGGGGAAAGTCGAAAGACGCGAGCCGTACGGGCTTTTCATTCAGCTCGAAGAGGGTGTGACGGGGCTGCTTCCGAAATCAAAGGCAATGGAGCATCCTGAGTTCAACTTCGAAAAATTCAGGATCGGTGATCAGGCAACCATTCAGGTGGCCGAAATCAGGCGCGAAGAACGCAGGATTTCGCTCGATATTCCCAAAGATCCGGGCAGTGAGGATTGGAAATCCTTTCAGACCGGAGAGGGGGCGCGCTCTTTCGGCACGCTCGGTGGCGCGCTTGGAAATCAGCTGCAACGCGCTCTCGAAAAAAAGAAGAAGTAACCGCGTCGCTGATCAGCTCGTCTGTAACTCGTCGGCCGCGACCAGCTCGGGATCGTTGAAGCCGTTGCGGATCGGTTTCAGCGCTTTTTGCATGATCAATTCTATCGCGGGATCCGAGGTCAAACGATCGATATCGATGAGACGTGGCCTCTCCTGGCGATGACGATACGCTCGGATCGGTTCGATCGCGTGCTTCACGGCTGCCTCGAGCATATGTTCGTAAAGTTCGATGATCGCGAGAACCTTTTCGGGCCCTTTGGGAATATTCGTTTGGGTGAAGCCGTGGGTCGCCGCGATCAGCTTCCCGATCAGCGTGCCCTGACGCATTTGTCTGATGGCCCATCGGTTCAACGCAAACATGACCGGCAGCTTCGCGAGTTCCAGTTCAAAATTCCTGAAAATCTTAACGAAATGGCGTTCGGCGATTTCACGAGCGATGTTCCGGTCGAAATGATGATTGTCAACCGCACCCACCATCCGCATTCTTTTGTCCGTGAGGAAATCAGTGGGAGAGAGGAAAGCCGGAAGCACGAAATCGAAAACCGCGAGGTTTCTCTGGATGCGTGGTTCTCCCAGGTATTTGCTTCGCGCCAAGATGGCCGGTGCGCCCGCTGACTCGAACATCTGCGAACCCACGGTCGTGCAAGCCATGTAGCTGCGGTCGGGATCTTCGGTATCGAAGTTATAGCCTTTTACGGTTCCAGGAACGGTATTGGCCAGACGATTGATCGCCGCGTAGAAACCCGTCGGGATCTCTCTCAGCCGGCAGACCTCGGCGTACGAGATACAATTCGTGGACAGGAAGGTGCTGAGCGGAATGGCCCGTACTCCGGTTCGGTAGGTTTCGATGACCACCGGCAGCTCGCGTCCTTCCCTCTGCATCATGGAAAAAATGCCGATGTGATAGCCGTACGCCCGAGGGGTGCAGAGGGCGGTATAGATGCCGTTCCCATCGCGATTGACGGTGCAGATCAGGACGTCTCCGGGCAGAAACCGGATGCCACGAAACAGAACACCTTCGCCGTCGCGCTGATAGGAAGCGAATTCAGGATCTTTGGACCATTTCTCGACGGTACAGCGCGAGACGAGATTGGCGAAAATCGGGAGTTTGGTCGCGGGTCCGGCAAGCCGGACAAGATCTTGATCCGTGAGCTTTGTCTTGCGAAGGAACTCGTGCTCTCCGACGGTCGCGAAATAACGGCCTGCGGAGGCACGGAGGGGGGCGGTCGCCGGGGAAGACCCACCGTTTTGTTCAACCCAGTCTGAAAGCCAACTGAGGACGGTTCTTTCTGGTTTGAGCTCCAGAATCGAAAGTGTCTCAAAACCGAGGGCTGCGTCTTCAAGGGAGGGGCCGTTCGAGAGATATTTCGTGACTAGGTCGAGAACGCGCTCTCTCCAGTGCTGCATTCGGAACTTGAGCGATACGAGCTCATCGGCCTGGATCTCGTGTCTGGGGAGCAGCCTGAACCCGTTCTGAATCTCGTCGATCTCGCGATGGAAATCCTCGATCCCGGATCTGATCTCGGGCATTCGTACGACAGATTCCAGGCGATCTACCAACGTATTAAGATCCATAAAACACCTTCAGTATTGAACTTTCATACGTCTAATTGAGTCGAGTTTCAAGCCTGCCCCGGTGGTGCGGCAAAGGCGTCAAAAACTTGGCCCGTCGAACAGGGTTCGAATTCGTTTTTGCTGTAAAATTAGGGAATATCGGATGAAAATTGATTTGGCGGCGTAAAAAACCGGCGTCTTATGCCGAAAAGTATTTAGGCTTCGCAGTCCATTGGAGGGAACGCTTATGAGCAAACTGGTCCCGTTTTCAGTAAAAACTTCATCGGATTCCATCAGTATCGTGATGCCGGCCTATAATGAGGAGGCCTGCATTGAGCGAGTGGTTACCTCCTGGCTCGAAATTCTAAAAATAATTCCAGGGACACTGATCGTCGTCGATGACGGATCGCGAGACCGAACGGGGGCGATTCTTGATCAGCTGGCGGCGACGATTCCACAGCTTAAAGTGATTCATCAGCCCAACGCGGGTCACGGCGCAGCCGTTGTCCGCGGGTATCGCGAGGCGATTCAGCTGAACGCGAATTACGTTTTTCAAACGGATAGTGATGATCAATTCAGACCCGAGGACTTTTGGAACCTGTGGAATAACCGAATGCACTCCTTATTTCTCCTGGGTTACCGAAAGGAACGCCACGATGCTTTGCATCGATTGGTGATCACGCGATTCGTTCGCGTTTTGCTCCTGGTTCTTTTCGGTGTCTGGGTGAAGGACTCGAACATCCCGTTCAGGCTCATTCGGAGGGATTTTCTCGCAAGCGCGATGGAGGTCCTGCCGGCTCACGCGTTTGCCCCGAATATTTTTCTCTCGGTTATCGCGGCGAAAAACGGTTGCGATTTGTTCAGCATTCCGATCGGACATGTCGAACGAAAAACGGGCACCGTGAGCATTGTGCGCTGGAAGCTGGTAAAAATCTGTTTCAGGTGCGTCTCGGAACTATGGGCCTTCCGGAATCATCTTGTCATCTCGATCGGGCGGATGAACGAGCATTCGGCGGCGGAGCGGTTGAAGAAAGTCGGTTGATTCAGTGGTCGCGTTCAAATACCTGATCATAGGCGCGGGTCCCGCTGGACTCGCGGCAGCGCATCGCTTGGCCGAGCTTGGGATCAAGGATTTTCTGGTCTGTGAGGCACAGTCCCACGTCGGCGGTCTGTCCGCGAGCTTCAAGGATGATCACGGCTTTGTCTGGGATATCGGCGGGCATGTGCTGTTTTCGCATTACGAATATTTCGATACCTTGATGACGCAGCTCATAAGCGCGGAGAACTGGCTCAAACACGAACGCGAATCCTGGGTTTGGATTCGCGATCGTTTTGTTCCCTATCCGCTTCAGAACAATATCCGGCACTTGCCCAGGGATGATGCCTGGAAATGCCTGAGCGGGCTTGTGGAACTTTCTCGAAGCGCACCGCAGGCGGCTCCGAAGTCATTCGCGGAGTGGATTGACGCGACCTTCGGAAAAGGGCTGCGCGAGATTTTCATGGAGCCTTACAATTTCAAAGTCTGGGCGCATTCTCTCGACCAGTTGTCCTCGGAGTGGATCGGAGAGAGAGTGGCCGTGACCGACTTGGCTCGGGTGCTTCACAATTATATCTACGAAAAAGACGACCTGTCTTGGGGGCCCAATCATGTTTTTCAGTTTCCGCGTCACGGCGGAACGGGTGCGATCTGGCGGTCGCTTGCCGATCGGGTAGGACCTGGCAAGATCCGCTTGGGAACCGAGGTTCTGACGATCCATGCGCGCGAAAAACGGGTCATGGTGAGTGGCGGCGAAACGTTTGAATATGAGTCTCTCTTGAACACGATGCCGATTGACCGGCTATTCAGCTCGATCGAAGATGCTCCTTCGGAGATGCGGCAGATTTCGCAAAACATGAAATACTCCTCGTCGAACATCGTGGGCGTCGGGATTCGGGGAAAAATTCCGGAGCATTTGAAGACGAAATGTTGGATGTATTTTCCGGAATCGAACTGTCCGTTTTATCGCGTGACCGTCTTTTCGAACTATTCTCCGAACAACGTCCCCGAACCCGGAAACCAGTGGTCCTTGATGGCCGAAGTTTCAGAATCTCCCTTCAAGCCAGTGGAACAGTCGCGTCTCCTTGATGACGTGATTCAGGGCCTCCGCGCGACAAACCTCATCGGGCCAACGACGGAAGTCTTGTCGACGTGGCGTCATCGAGCGGAGTATGGGTATCCGACACCGTTTCTGGGGCGTGACGCGGCACTGCGCGCGCTCCATGGCTATCTCGAACCGCTATCCATCTTCAGTCGAGGTCGGTTCGGCGGCTGGAAGTATGAAGTCGCCAATCAGGACCACTCGGTCATGCAGGGCGTGGAATGGGTGAATCGGATCGTCCTGAACGAGCCTGAGACGACGTATCACTCCTGAACTTTGTAGATCTTGACTCCATCCCGGTCGTAAATCACTTGGGCGAGGGCCGAAAATTTGTCTTCTTTGAGGCCCGGGTATTTGTCCCGTTCCAGCGCTCCCAGGTAAATGTAAGCGACGCCATATTTTTGCAGCAGCTGCCGGGCGATTTCCACGTTTTCCGTTTCGTAAAGAACTCGCACGTCCTCACGCCGGATATCGACGGTATCGGGTTGGCCGGTTTTCTTCTGCAACCGGGAAGTGGGCCGGAGTGGCAGCGATGAACTTCCACGCCAGAGCCACTCGTGAGCGGGCCAGCCGAGTATCGTGGGGAATGCCGTGAACGATGCGACTCGTGAATAGAGCGTATAACTTTCGCCGACGGCTTCAACGATGAGCGGCTGCCCGGGAATATTCGCGTTCATCCATTGGATCGCCTTTGAATCCGCGGGAACCGCTGAATCGAGAAACCTGGTGCCGTCGATGCCGATCCTGGTCTTCACGCCGCCGATCGTCTGGTTGACGGCCCGGCAGGAGTATAGCCCGCCGGCAGCAATGAGAACCACGGTGAGTGCCCGGAAGCCAAAGCTCCAGGTCGATTTCAGCTTTCTTAAGTCCGTCCAGAGCAACGCAATCGAACAGCCCGCAACAATTCCCAGCATGATCCAGGCTTGGTAATAGAATTTGAAGACCGTATTCGCACGCGGATGTCCCGGATAAATGTCTTTAAAATAAATCAGTTCGGGGATGAGGATCAGGAGCGCGGAAAGGGTGATCAGTATCTCGGGGAAGCTGAAGGGGCTGGAATTGTCGTTTTCGGCGACTGACCTCTTTTTCGGTTTTTCCGGATGACGGCTGGAGTGCAGCAGAAGAGCCTGACGCTTTCGATCGAGGTGCCGATACAGCAAATAGCCGATGACGAAAAATCCTTGCAGGCCCCACACCAGGGCCAGCTTGGCAGGAGGAGAGTGCATGCCCCACGTGACGAGCCCGATCCCCTGCGCCGGAGGCTTCATGGTGAACCAGTGAGGAAGCCAAAAAAGGATCGCAACGCCGACCACGAGAACTGATCCCAGCGCGGTCCGGACCAGGGTCGCAAGCGTGAAGAAGCTTCGCCGCAAGGAAGCTCCCGTTCCTTCTTTTAGGTTGATCGCATGGGCGGTCCAGAGGGATAGCCCGTAAAGCACGAGGTAAATGGCGAATTCCCAGGAGCTGACGACATAGCACGCGCCGATCGAGAAAGCCGTCAGGACATAAAGGGTGAGTTTTTCAGTGCGTTCCGCTGGTGGTTTTTTAGCGGTGATCGCAAAGAAGAGAGAGAAGGTGAGCGCTATTGACAGGAGCACCAGGGGAATATCAGAGACATGTCCATGGAGGTCGTTGACGATAAAACTGTAGAACGGGAATTCATGAATGGTGGCTGGGATATATCGTGTGGCATCCGGATACCAATAGGAGCCGCCGACGAACGGCAGGTGAACGGCGTAATGCAGGTTTCCGAGAAGCATCACGAAAGTCGCCGAAACCAGTCCGGACGCCATACTTCGCGCTCGCAAGCTCATTCGGGCAATGCCCGGAAGCAGCCAGAAGAGGCCCGCCCCCAGCGAGAATGACTCGATCAGGCCCAGGGCCAGAAGATTGGACATCTGGAGATTGTAGCCCATTCCGGGAACAACACCGCTGAGTTGAACGAGGAGCGCTGCAATCGTATGGCCGAGGTAATAATAGTTGATCGTCTCTCCGGCCAGAAAATGGTCAAGCGGCGGGAAGTATTCCGTCTTTAACGACGACAGCATGAAACCGTAATCCATGAACTTCTCGAGGTCCTGAAGGTCTGGTTTGAAGCTGCGCGCGTCGGTCCAGAAAAAAAACGAGGCCGCGAAAACGATCTCGCCCGTGATGATGAACCAGTTACGATCGGGACCGAAAAATGACGTCCACAGCCGGGCGCTGAAATTTCGCAGTTCGTTTTTGCCGTGAAGAGCTCTCCATCCCCAGCATGCGGCGGCGAGGGCCAGGGTCAAAAGCAGGGTGTTGCCCCGGCGAAAAGCCAGGATATGCAGGGACGAGAGCATCCAAGCACACCAGGTCACCGACAGGATCCCGAATATCTTGGAAAATGCCCAACCTTCGTCCGGAAATCTCCGAAAAATCCTGCTGATCAAGGGCCAGGTGACCAGGCCCAAGAGCTCGACCGCGACGAAAAAACGCACTGCTGCAGTGATATCTTCCATGATCAAAGTGCTCCGTCACGCTAGAAGCGGTAGAAAAGTCCGCCGCCAAATTTCAGTCCCGAGAGGCTGAGGTTAGCCGAGACGCGCTGCCCTCCGTAGAGCCCCGGAACATCGCTGATGCTGAGAGAGGTGTAGGTGGCGTTCCCTTCAATTCCGAAACGGTAACCAAAAAGGGACTTCTTGGCGCTGATTCCGGCGGAAAGAAAGAAGGTCATCATGTTTTCGGTGACGATCGCCTTCTCGAGAGTCGTGTGCGTGACAGCGGCCCGAACGACTCCGGGGCCGGCCGTTACGGCGACCATGAAACCTGGAGTGCTGAAGAGAGTTTGAGCGTAGAGAAAGGATGTATAAAGAAGTGAAAGGTCGTAGGACCCGGAAGCGCCTGACGCGAGCAATTTGTCTGAGAACGAGAGTTTTCCGAGCCCGAGGGCGAGGCTTGATGAACGTCCCAGGCGTTGTCCGAGTTCAAGGCCGAAGCCCATGGATCCGACTGTTCGAGCGGATTCTCCGATCGCTTGTTGGAAATCCGCCGGGCTCACGCTCAAAAGCCCCGCTCCGAGGCCGAGCCAATACTCAAGTCGAGGCTCCCTTCGCGAACCTGAACGCCCTGATGGCGAAGAATTCGACCGCCGTCCCGCGGGTTGCGCGGCAATCTGGACAGAATCGGCTCTGACCCAGGCAGAATCA
This sequence comes from Bdellovibrionales bacterium RIFOXYD1_FULL_55_31, assembly GCA_001770175.1. Classification (GTDB taxonomy): domain Bacteria; phylum Bdellovibrionota; class UBA1018; order UBA1018; family UBA1018; genus XYD1-FULL-55-31. The sequence continues at coordinate 48,366 of MEQK01000086.1, forward strand.
TGTCCTTTCCAGGGACGCGAGAAAAAAACTTTGTACCAGCCGTCTTCCGGACCCTCCACCATCACGGCATTGCCGATCTGGTAACGACCGAGGATCTGACTGCGAGGGTTGGGTTCCACATGCACGGCTGCGGGACGGGAAATCCTTCCGCGCATAGACTCGGCGAATGCCAAACGGGGAATGAGTCCCAGCGAGAGCGCCAGGATGAAGAGCTTGGCGGCTTTCATCGAGTACCTCGTTTCCAGGATTCGGAGAATGTGAGTATTCCGTCAGTCTCCCGCACGAACCCGAAAGGATCATCTTTGATGAGAAGAAATCCGTCGAGGTCAGCGTAGTCGACCAATGAGCAGAGGCTCATGGCTGAGGCAATCCCCAAGGATGTTTCGACCATGCATCCCAGCATGGTCCGCATGCCATGGGCCCTCGCTTTTCTGAGGAGGTCGATCGCCGTTAGATAACCGCCGGATTTCATTAATTTGACGTTCACGCCAGAAAAAAGCGATTTTAGCTCATCGAAATCCGCGGTGTTCTCGATCGACTCATCAGCGATCAGCGGAAAGGGCATACGCGGTAGGATTTCCCGATAAGCTTCTTTCATCGACGAAGGAAGCGGTTGTTCGACGAATTCGATATTCTTGCCCTTGAGGCTTTCGACGAATCGCATGAAATCGGAGGGGTCCGTCCAGGATTCGTTCGCATCAATCCGGAGTTTTTGGTTGCTGAGCCGCGCGACGGCGTCGATCGTGTCCTTGCCGGTTTCGGCATCCACCTTGATCTTGAGCGAAGGAAAGCGGCCAAGCGGACGCATGAATGCCTCGAGCTCGGATTCATCCATGATCGGCACGGAAAAGGAAGTCGCGATTTGGGTAGCGGCCGGAAGCTTGAGAAAGCGATTCACGGCGACTCCGAGCTTTTCACTTTGGAGATGGACCCAGGCGGACTCAATGCCGAATCGAAGGGCGTTACACAGGTTCAGCTCATTCAGCCAACTGTTGAACTCGACCAGAGTCATGGAAGACAACGCTTTGGCCGACGCGGCCTTTTCGAACGTCGCGAATTGGGCTTCGATGACTTCAGGGGTGTTGTTGTAACGGGTGTTAGGGGCTATTTCGCCCATCGCGCTTTTTGTGCCGTCGTCCAACGTCAGAAAGTAGCTCTCCTTGCAATCGAGAGAGCCCCTCGAGATTCTCCACAAGAACCGAAGAGGTAAAGTTTTTTTCTCAAGCTTCCAGTGCAGCTCGTCGGGCTTTGGCGTTTTTGGCATCCCTGAAATGATAGCAGCGAAATGTGGCAAAGCAAAGCCCGCCTGCTTGCGTTTTAACCCCAGTCCAGCAGGTCATTGTGGATTTCAGTCGCCGCGACGGCCGCCTGCCCGGCCGCGACCGAGATCTGACCGAGCAGGTTCACGCAATCACCGACGGCAAAGAGTCCCGGGATCGAAAGCCGCTGTTCGATCGAGGTGACAAGGTACCCTTCGGTGCTCCTGTGAAGCCCCTTCAGATGGGCAAAAGCGGAGTCCCTGACCCTGCTTCCAAGTTCAACATAAGCGACTCGGCAGAATCTCGAAGGACCATGCTCCGGATGTATCCAGAGCCCATGGGGAGCTTTGGAAGCCTGAAGTCGGAAATGATTGCAGCGCGTGATCCTGATTCTCGCTTTTTTGAGCTGGTTCGACCGTTCCGTGGATATCAAGAAATCTTCAGGAATAATGAGGCGGGTTCGTTCCGTCCAATGGCGAATGAACAGTGCCTTCTGGATGCCCGTGTCGTCGGCGGCGATAACGGCCACTTCCTGGTCCCTGAATTCGTAGGCATCGCAAATTGAACAATAGCGAAGCAGTCCTTTTTCACGCAACTCGACCAGATTCTCGATTGCGGGCTGGTTGTCTTCAATCCCCGTGGCGAGAATCACGGTACGGGCGATGAAGCTCGGAATTCGATTGACGGAAACCGAAAACCCCGTCGTGACCGGATCGATCCGAGCTTGTCCCTTGATGACGGGAACGTGCAGGGCGGTGATTTGGCGGCGCAAACGCTTCAGGAGAAGGTCGCCCGAAATTCCGCGTTCTTGGCCGAGAATGTTGTGACTTTTTGGAATCCAGGCGGCCCGCGGTTTGCCATCGTTGATGAGGACGACTTTGCGTCTGAAGCGTGCCAGGTACAGTGCTGACACGAGGCCTCCCGGACCGCCGCCGATCACCGCGCAATCGAGTTTGGAAATCACGCTTCGTGCCATCGTGTATGCTTTTGCTAACTGCAAAAGAAGTACCCCGTCGCGAGGTCAAATTGACGGGGCGACTGCGGTCCTTTATGCTCAAGCTACTTTGGAATCCCTCAGGGTTATCAGCATCGGGGATTGCGCTCGCCCCGGCGACTATGTGCTTCATTCGCGATTTGAACGAGTGCTGAATTTTGAGCGCCTTGGCGATGGCGGTGAATTGGTTTCGCTTGTTTCCGAGTCCATCGGGAATGGCCCGGGTAATATCGTGCTCGATGAACTCCCGAACCTGCCGGAGCGATGCGAGCCGGCGCTTCTCAAGATTCGAAGCAATCGCATGACGCTCGAGAGCCGGAGCTGGGCGATTCCGGATTCGTGTTTTTACGATTCAAAGTTTCAGCTTTCCGGACCAGACGGGTTTTCTGGATTCAGAAATGCCTGGGCATGTTTTAAAAAAGAACTCCTCAGCTCGGCTCCCGAGAAGTGCCTTGTTTTCTTGCTTGAGCCCGCTCGGGAGGCCGCATTTCGCACCCGTTTCGATGCCGCGGTCGTGGCACGTTTTAAACAGGCGGCCGAATTCATCCGAGCGGATACACGCGGGGATGAGCCGTTGCTGGAAAAGGGGCTTGCGCTCGTGCAGCGGCTGGGGTGGGGGTTGACGCCGAGCGGGGATGATTTCGTGGCCGGGCTTTTGATCGGCGCTTATGCCCTGGGCGAGTTGACGCGATGGGGTTATGAGATCGATCGAGAATGGCTGTCACGCCTGGCCCGAGCGGAACGAAAGCCGGCGAACTTGATCTCGGGACAGTTTCAAACCTTCGCCGAGAACGGTTGTCTCTGTTGGCGCTGGAAAGCTTTGTTCGAGACTCTTTTCGGGAGTGCGGGCCTTCAGGCCTCCGCTGGAATCGAAGCGGCCACACGACGGATACTTGAAATCGGATCGAGTTCCGGCGCCGACACGGCCGCGGGAGTCGTATTGGCGATCGAGCGTGGGATGAAAATGACAGAAGGAGACCGAAATGGCAGCGCATTGTGAGGTCAGAAAAGGGGAGTATCACGATTCCGTCACCCTCATGCGGGTCGCGAAGTTTTTGTCGCAACAGGACGGGGTCACGGACTCCGCGGTCGTCATGGCGACGGAAGAAAACAAACTGATCCTCAAGGTTGCGGGGCTTTTCGGCCCGGAGGTCGCGAAGGCCACCGAGGTCGACCTCGTGATCGGTGTTCAGGCCGCTTCTGGAGAGCTGGCCGCGAAGCTGGTTCAGGCAGCGGTTCAGGAGTTGAAGAAAAAATCGAGAACCGGAGCAGGCGGCCCACGGCCGAGGAGTCTTGATTCGGCGCTTGAGTTACAACCGGCCGCGAACCTGGCCCTGATTTCGATCGCCGGTCGCTACGCCGCTGCTGAAGCACGAAAAGCCCTGGAACGCGGGCTTCATGTGATGTTGTTCTCGGACAACATTCCCCTTGAGGCTGAAGTGGCGCTGAAGAAATTCGGCGCTTCCCGCGGACTCCTCGTCATGGGCCCGGACGCCGGTACCGCGATTATAGGCGGGGTTCCGCTTGCGTTCGCGAATCACGTCAGCGCCGGAAAAATCGGAATCGTAGCCGCTTCCGGAACGGGTCTTCAGGAGGCATCCTGCCTGATCTCGAATCTGGGTCAGGGGATTTCGCAGGCGATCGGCACGGGTGGTCGGGACGTCAAAAAAGAAGTCGGGGGAATCATGTTCCTCCACGCCATCGACAGCTTGCTGAGGGACCCCGGTACCGAGGTTCTGCTTCTCATTTCGAAGCCGCCTCATCCCGAGGTTTTGGAAAAGATCCTCGACAAAGTTCGCGGCGCGAAAAAGCCGGTGATTGCGACGTTCCTGGGCTCTCCAGCCGCCGATCCGGCGGGAAATGTGATCGCTACGGCGACCCTCGAGGACGGGGCGCTGAAGGCGGTTTGTGCCGTATCCGGACGCGACCTCCGCGAAGCCGATGAAGAACTCGCGAAGGCGGCGATCGCCCGCGAAGGGCGCGCGAGGGCCGAAGCGGGCCGGCTCTCCGAAGGACAGAAGTATTTAAGGGGACTTTATACGGGGGGAACTTTTGTCGCCGAAACGCAGGTCCTCGCCGCGACCAGGTTGCGCGACCTTCATTCGAACGCTCCTTTCGGCTCGTCAAAGGCAGCAAGCGATCCGCTCCGGAGCCGTGCTCACACCGTCATCGACTTCGGCGAAGACGAGTTCACCCTGGGGCGCCCTCACCCGATGATTGATTTCTCCCTTCGCAATAAACGGATATTGGAAGAGGCACGTGATCCTGAAACGGCGGTTCTTCTGCTCGACCTCGTGCTGGGCTGGGGCGCGAATCGCGATCCGCTCCCGGAGCTTCTTCCGGTCTTGAACCAGGCGCGAGCGACCGCGCGCGCGGCGGGACGGTATTTGCCGATTGTCATTTCCGTGACCGGCACGGACTCCGACCCGCAGTGCCGCTCGAAAATCGTAAAAGCACTGAACGAAGCTCAGGTCATCGTGGAGAATTCAAACGCCGCGGCTGCTGATCTTGCCATCAAGATCGCCGAATTCGCGGGGAGGTGATTGCCATGGGAGAAATTTTTGAACAAAAGCTGTCTGTCATCAATATCGGTCTTGAATCTTTTACCGAGCCCTTCAGGAATCGCGGGGTGCCCTTTGTTCAAGTCGATTTCAAGCCCGGTTTGAATCTGCCCCCGGAGCTCAGGGAGAGGCTTGCCGCGAATTCGCAAGTGATCGAACTCGCGAATCGCGTCGCAATGGACCGGATTCTCTCCGCGCGTCCCGCCCTTGTCGGCATGGGGTTGGCGGGCGACCTGATACCCGGTATGCGGAAAACGCGCATTCTCCATGCGGGGCCGCCCATCGAGTGGGATCGGATGTGCGGACCGATGAAAGGCGGGATTATCGGCGCGCTGATGTATGAAGGGCTTGCCGCAAGTCCGGAGGAAGCCGAACGGCTTGCCGGGAGCAGGGAGATCGAGTTCTCGCCGTGCCATGAACATGCTTCAGTCGGTCCGATGGCCGGAATTATTTCAGCTTCCATGCCGGTCTTTATCGTCAAGAACGAGGCTTTCGGGAATGTGGCCTACGCGACCCAAAATGAGGGGCTCGGGAAGGTACTTCGTTACGGAGCTTACGGCGAAGAGGTGATCCGGCGGCTCAAATGGATGGATGCAACCCTGTATCCCGTTCTGAAGCGAGCGATAGAGAAGTTGGGCAAAGTCGATTTAAAGGCAATCATAGCTCAGGCTCTGCACATGGGAGACGAGGTTCACAACAGAAATCGCGCGGCAACCTCGTTGCTCTATCGCGCGCTCGCGCCCGCGATCGCCGAAACGGCCGAAAGCCCATCCCAGGCGGCCGCGGTTTTGAATTTCATCAACGGGAACGATCATTTCTTTTTGAATCTTTCGATGGCCGCTTCCAAGGCGACGCTTCAGGCGGCACAGCTCGGGGAGGGTGTCGAGCACTCCAGCCTCGTGCTGACGATGGCCCGGAACGGTACCGAGTTCGGTATTCAGCTCGTCGGTACCGGGAGTACCTGGTATACGGGGCCCGCTCCCGTTCCGGACGCGCTCTTCTTCAAGGGCTATACGAAAGCCGACGCGAATCCCGACATCGGCGACAGCGCGATCACCGAGACGGCCGGATTGGGCGGTTTCGCGATCGCGGCCTCGCCCGCGATCGTGCAGTTCGTGGGAGGAGAAGCGCAGGACGCGACCAACTATACTCTTCAGATGTACGAGATCACGGCCGCGGAAAATAATGTTTACCAGATTCCGTTTCTCGATTTCAGGGGTACTCCGACCGGAATCGACGTCCGCAAGGTCGTCGAAAAGAACATTTTGCCTTTCATCGATACCGGCGTGGCTCACAAAAAACCGGGAATCGGGCAGGTGGGCGCGGGAGTCCTGAGCGCGCCTCCGGAGCCGTTTCTCAAGGCGGCGGAGGGATTGGCGAGGGGAATTCGCTCTTCTTGACGCGGCGCCAATATTGTTTCGAATCTCCGCGTTTCGTCAATGCCCGCTACCCCCTGCCTGAAATTTCGATTAGTCTATGCGAATAAAACGGTGAAAGGGAAAGTCCGATGAAACGTAAAGTTAAAAAGTCCGCACCACGAAAGTCTTCGCAAGAAGCCGAGTTTCTCAACTTCATGAGTCGTCTTAAAATGTACGACCTCACGCAAAGACTGAGTGTCCACACGCCGCCTTGGCCGAGCTATATCCCTCTCAGTATCCAGTACTTCAAGCGAATCGCGGGCGCGCACATGGGACAGGGGGCGAACGGCCAGGTCATCACGACGAGCAATCACGTCGGGACCCACATTGATGGCGAAATTCATTTTCATGCCTCCGGCCGTTCCATCGGTCAGGTCCCGATGCATGAATGGGTCGGGCCGGGTGTGGTCGCTGATATTTCAGACGCGGTTTCGGATTACAGCCTTTACACGCCGAAAATGATCACCGACCGGGTTGAGGTGAAAAAGGGCGATATTCTGCTCATCAACACCGGTTATCACAAATATGCCTGGGACCAGAAGCAGAGTGACGAAGTCCGCTATTTCGTTCGCCATCCGGGACCGTCACCTGAATTTCACAAATGGGCTCTCAAGATGAAAATCAAATGGATCGGCGTGGATTGTGGCAGTGCCGATCACCCGATGAACACGATCATCCGGAAGTGGCATCCCGACGCGTTTCTCGCGGCCGAGCAGAAGCTCAAGGAACAGTTCAACGGAAAGAGCTGGGACGAGGTTTTTCCGCAGGACGAGTATTATCAAGTCATGCATCTGAAGCTTTTCCCGAAGCGGCTCGTTCATGCGGAGAACGTTGGCGGTGAAATCGCGAAGCTCTCGAATCGGCGCGTGTACATCGGGCTCTTTCCCGTAAAGGGGATCGAGCTTGAGTCGGCCTTCTGCCGCATTGTCGCCTGGGATGCACCGTAGGCTTCGGAAAGGAGAACTCGTTGCCCATCACTCATTCGTTTGATTATCAGAAACCCGGCTCCCTCAGGGAGGCGCTCGCGCTGCTCGCGCGAAAAAGTGCGGTCGCACTCGCGGGCGGGACTGACCTGATCGGGCATCTCAAGGAGGGACTTGTTTCGCCCGAGCTTCTCGTGGACCTCAAGGGGCTGAAAGAACTGAAAAAGATCGAGCACCGGGGTGGCGCGCTTCACATCGGCGCGCTCGTGACTTTTGCCGAGGTGATCGACTCGAAGGTGATCGGCAAGAAACTGCCGGTTCTCGCGGAGATCGCAAGAAAGGTCGCTTCGGTTGGCATTCGCAATCGGGCCACACTGGTGGGAAATCTCTGCTCGGCCGTCCCTTGTCTCGACACGGGCCCGATCCTCGTCGCGATGGACGCTCTCGTTCTCGTGAAGGGGAAAAGGGGAAGCCGGAAAATTCCGGCGGAAAAGTGGTTCATCGCTCCTCGAAAGACGGCACGAAAGCCGGGCGAACTCGTGACAGGGATTTCGATACCGCTCCCGCGCGGAAAGGCCGCGGCCTGCTACCTCAAGCTTGGCCGTTACCGGGGCGAGGATCTTGCGCAAGCGAGCGTGTTCGTTTCGATAGAACAGAGTTCGCGCGGTGCAAAGGCCCGGAACTTCCGGGTCGCCTTTGGTTCCGTCGGCCCTGTTCCGTGCCGCGCGCGAAAAATCGAGAAGGCGCTCGCTGCGGGCGGTGCTTTGATCGACATGGTTGCTCTGAAGAAGCTTGTCCCAGCCGAGATCTCGCCGATTACAGACATCCGGGCTTCGAAGGAATACCGGCTTCACATGTGCCAGGTGATGCTTGAACGTGCTCTGGCCGCGGCCGATGGACGGCTGAACGGAACGGGACCGGCTTACGGCGCCAGCCTTCTTTGACCCCTTTTGGGACCCCTTTTGGGAGATGGAGATCGCGTGAAAAAAAGAATTCGTTTTGTCCTGAACGGTGAAAAGAGGGCGATCGATGTCGCGCCTCAAGAAACCCTGCTCGAAGCTCTGCGGGATGGGCTCGGCGTGAAGAGTCCGAAGTGCGGCTGTGACCGCGGGGATTGCGGCACGTGCACGGTCATGATCGACGGGCGAACGGTCCGTAGCTGCCTCGTTCTGGGGGTTGAAGTCGACGGGGCGGTCGTGACGACCCTCGAAGGCGTCATGGAAAACGGCGAGCTCAGCCCGCTCCAGCAGGCTTTTCTGGATCGTAATGCGTTTCAATGCGGGTTTTGCGCACCGGGAATGATCATGTCGGCCACGGAACTCCTTGCGAGGAATGAACAGCCCACGCGGGAAGAGGTGCAGGAAGGACTTGCCGGGAACCTATGCCGCTGCACGGGCTATTCCCCGATCATCGATGCGGTGCTCGAGACGGCGGGAGTTGTGCCGAAGGGGGGCAGAGATGAGCGGCCATAAGTTTATCGGCAAGTCCGTCGTGCGCGTTGATGGCAAAGCGAAACTCACCGGAGCGGCCGCTTTCGTGGATGACCTTGAGTTCGGGCCAGGGCTTCTTCATGCCGTGATCATAGAGAGCCCGCATGCCTATGCGAAGATCAGGAAAATCGATTTCGCAAAAGCACTGGACGTCGAAGGCGTCGTGAAGGTCGTCACGGGCAAGGAGTTTCCTTACCGGTTTGGTCTCTACATGCATGATCGGTATGTCTTCGCCCAGGATCACGTCCGGTTTGTCGGCGAGCAAGTGGCGGCCGTGATCGCGAGAACCCCTGCAGTCGCGAAAAAAGCGGCCGGGCTCGTCAAGGTCGAGTACGAAGTCTTGAAGCCGGTTTTGGACGTCGAGACCGCGCTTAAGGAGGATGCGCGACTCATTCATCCCGAACTGGGAAATTATCATCATGTGCCCTGGTTTTTTCCGAAGAAGGACACGAATATCGCGCATTTTCGCAAGGTGCGGAAAGGTGACGCGGAACAGGGTTTCAGGGAGGCCGATCATGTGTTCGAGGACACTTACACGGTCCCGCGCTATGCGCACTGTTCGATCGAAACTCATGGCGCCATCGGCTTGTTCGATCATTCACGAAGACTGACCGTCTGGGCGGCGTCGCAATCGCCGCATACCCAACGGCATCTTTTCGCCGAGGCGCTTGCGCCGCTCGGCCTGAAGCACAAAGATATCCGCGTGATCGCGCCATCGGTGGGCGGGGGCTTCGGAGGCAAGGCGGGCGTATCGATGGAGATTCTCGCCGCCGCGCTCGCGACCACCGTTCAGGGGAGCCCCGTGAAGGTGCACTGGACCCGGGAGCAGGAATTCTATAACACCTATCAGCGGCAGGGCGTCGTCGCGAAGATGCGGGTCGGGGTAAAAAATGACGGCACGATTACCGCGCTCGAACAGAAGCTTTACTGGGATGCCGGAGCTTATGTTGAATACGGCGCGAACGTCGTCAACGCGGCCGGGCTCTCGGCTTCGGGGCCGTATCGCATTCCCAATGTCCATATCGATTCCGTCTGCGTTTACACGAATCTCCCGCCGGGCGGGCCGTATCGCGGTTTCGGTTATTCCGAATTCCTTTTCGGACTTGAATCCCATTTCAACGAAGTCGCGAAAAAGCTCGGAATTGATCCGGTCGAGTTCCGACGCAAAAACGCGATCTGCACGGGGGATGTTCTCAATTACGGCGGAAAGATGAATCCTTCAGGGCTCCTCGAATGCATCGACAAAGTCGCGCGTGAGATCGACTGGGGGAAGAAGCGCGTTTCAGCTGATCCGCGAAAAGCGATCGGGAAAGGTTTTGCGCTTTTCTGGAAGGCGCCGGCCATGCCGCCGAATGCCTCCTCGACCGCGTTTCTGAAGTTCAACGAGGACGGAAGTCTGAATATTCTCGTTTCCGCCATGGAGATCGGACAGGGCTTTCTCACGGTGATGGCTCAGATCGCGGCCGAGGTGTTGAGTGTTCCGCCGGAAAAAATCCGGGTTGAAACACCGGACACCGATCGCAATCCGTATGAATGGCAGACTGTCGCTTCGCATATCACCTGGGGCACCGGGAACGCAGTGAAGAAGGCGGCGATCGACGCGCGCGAGCAGATCCTTGACATTGTCTCCTCCGCGCTCGGCCAACCGCGCGAGTCTCTCTATCTCGACGACGAGCAGGTCAGATCGCGAAGTGATGCCGGTTTTGCTCTCCCTCTCCGTGATTTCGTGATCAATGGGATCATGATGAAGGATGGCACTTTTCGCGGCGGGCCGATTATCGGGCGCGGGATGTTCATGCCGGAATTCGCCTCGGCGCTCAGCGATCCCGAGACGAGTCAGGGTGGGAAACCGAATGTTCATTACACGGTGGGTGCAAGCGCAATCGAAATCGAAGTCGACCGTGAGACCGGCAAAATCACTATTCCGAAGGTGGTTCTCGGGGTCGATTGCGGAAAGGTGCTGAATCCGGATCTTCTGAAAGGGCAGGTGACCGGCGGCATGGTTCAGGGCCTCGCGACGGTTCTTTACGAGGACATGCGCTTTGACGAGAAGGGCCGGCTTTTGAATCCCAATTTCACGGATTACAAAATCCCTACCGCGCTCGATACACCGGAAGAAATCGTTTCGATTTTTGTCGAGCACGAGCAGCCGGACGGGCCGTTCGGGGCGAGGGGGGTGGGTGAACACACGATGATTCCCGCCGCCCCGATCATCGCGAACGCGATCGAAGATGCTCTTGGAATCCGCATCCGATCCATGCCGATTACCGCTGAAAAGATTGCGCTCGCGATCAAGGACTCTTGAAATGGCGTGCCCGGCGAGGTTCGAACTCACGACCTTCAGCTCCGGAGGCTGACGCTCTATCCAGCTGAGCTACGGGCACGTACTCATGGCGTAGCATAAAAAAATCCAGGGTGCCAGCGGGACCTGTCTTTCTTGCCTTTAAGGACGGGACCCGAAGAGGGCAGTTCCGACGCGAATATGAGTGGCGCCTGCCCGAATCGCCTTTTCGAAATCGTCCGACATTCCCATCGAAAGGCCACCTTTGCTCCAGGGACGGCAGGTCAGTTCGAGTTTCCTGAGCAGATGGAACGGGTGGGTTTCAGAATCCTGGTGTTCAGGATCGGGGATGCACATCAGTCCTTGAAGGTCGAGATCGGGAATAGCCGCCACTTTCGCGGCCAGCTCCGCCGTGGAACCGGGGCGAGCTCCCGATTTGCCCACCTCGTCATCAATATTGACTTCAATGAACACGGGAAGCCGGCCCGGGCGAGAGGAGCTTTTCCAGCGTTTGGCCAATTCCAGTGCTAGCCTTTCGGAATCGACGGTGTGGACACAATAAACGTGCGGGATCAGGAGCTTTACTTTGTTCGTCTGAAGATGTCCGATCATATGCCAGCGAATTCCGCTGCAACCCCGGTCGGCCATTTCGACGGCCTTTCTCACAAGCTCCTGGACGTAGTTTTCACCGAAATCGCGGTGCCCGAGCCGGTAAAGCTCTTCGATCGCGCTGATCGGTTGCATTTTGCTGACCGCGATTAACATCGGAACCGCGCCCGGTGCCTTGAAAGCCCTCATTTGAATTTCATCGTAGCGGGCCGCGAGCGACGCTTCGCTGTTCATTTCGGAGATCTCCCGAAGAGGGCAATGCCGAAAATCGAGTCCAGATCACTTAAAAGCTGCGCCATGGGAAGCCCGACAACGTTTGTGTAGCTTCCGGAGATCCCTTCGATCAGGGCCATTCCGAGTCCCTGGGCGGCGTAAGCTCCGGCTTTGTCGTTGGGTTCGCCGGAATCGATATAGCGCGCGATCTGCTGTTTTGAAAGGGGTCGCATCCGAACTTTCGAATTCACGACGCGCGTGTGCGTCTTCGGCTTTCGCGAGATCTCGAGGATGCAATATCCGGTCAGAACCGTATGCGTTTTCCCGGCGAGCGCGCGCAACATTCTGGTCGCGTCTTTTCGGTTACGCGGTTTGCCGAAGATGGACTTGCCATCCGGGGCGACGACGGTCGTATCGGCTCCGATGATGAGGGTGCGGGATCGAGGAGAGGCCGTTTCAGGATCAGCGGGAGCCAGCGACAGCGCTTTCTCACGCGCAAGGCGCGCGACCATCTTTCTCGGGCTTTCGTGCCGAAGAACGGTCTCGTCAGCGACTGGCCGCAAACTATCGACCTCGAGACCGACTTGGCTCATCAGTTCGATGCGTCTCGGGGAACTCGAGGCGAGAATGATGCGGAACATGGACTCAGTACACCCTTACTAAAAATAGAACTGCGTTGAGAGAAAGCGGAACTGATCCTTGAATTCACGAAAATTATCCGTCCGTTTGAAAAAAACGGTCACTTCCGTGCGAACTCCTGATTCGCTCACGAAAAAGAAGCTCCCTCCGGAACGGAAAACAGTCGCCAATCCGATCCCGGCGCCTGCAACGGATGTCCGGATCTTGTATTCCTCTTCTGTATAGATTTTCGTTATGTGCGTGAGTAGCTTCACCTTGTCGAGGCTGCCGAAAAGATCGACCGCGGTGATCGCCGCATAATGACCGTCATACCCGACGTGCATTTCAATGGATTGACGCCCGATGAGCGCCATCGACGTGCTCCGAACCATGCTGTTGAAAAGGGGTCTCCCCGCCTCGTCCACCGGAGCGTCGAACATCGCGTTCATGAGAAGTTCGTCAACGGCGTTGGCGATGACCGTGGCCATACGGCTCTGAAACTTGGCCGCGATGAAGAAATTCTTGACCGCTTCGACGGCATCCTGCTTTTGCGTCGTTTTCTGCAGCTTCACGATCTGGACCTTCGCGTTCGGGAGCAGCGTGTTCAGGCCGAACGCTCGTTCCGAGAGCGTCGCTTTCAGGATTTTTCCGTAATAGAGACCGGTCGCAACGGGATCGTGGTAGTTTCTCATGATGAAGTGCCCGAACAGCGGGCTCTCGATGAGATACTGGACTTTCTCAATGTTCGAGGAAGTCAGAAAATGAATCGCGTTCGCGTTGATTTTATCGGAGAAGAGTCCGACGGTTTCCTGAATGGCTGTTTCGAATTCCTTGTACTGCGCTTCAGAGGATGCGTCGAGGAATATCACTCGAGGTTCTTTTTCGGCAACAATGGTCGCGCCCTCTTTCGCGGTGGTCGCCGTGATGAGAGTGAGACCCGCGGATTCTGCCGCACTCGCGGCGAAAGCCCGGTCTTCAGGAAGGGTTGAAATGAGGAGAAAATCGGTATTAGCCAAGATAATCCCCGTCAGCGCATTAAAAAGCTGAAGTATTCCTCTGGAATATCATCGAAGGAGGCCTGTCCGCTGCATTTCGTGCACTTCAACGGAGGGAGCTTGAATTCCAGTTTTTTCAAATCGTCCGTTTTGAAAAGTCCGACCAACTCGCTTTTGCAGGTCGCGCATGAAAAAGGCACGTAAATCGATTCAACACAGCCTTCGGGGATGAAATTCGAGATCAGGTTGATCTGTTCGACGATCGCCGTTGAGCATTCAATGAAATGCAATTTGATGTTCTTGGCCTGGAGTGACTGAAAATACTTGATCCAGGCTTTCACGCCAACCGAGTTGATCCTGGGTACGTCCCGGCAATTAACGATAAGTTCCGGAGACGTTAAACCGATGATCTGTTCGAAGTTGACACTTTCTTCAATCGAACCGGTAAGCCGGACGAGCAAAGAGTTGCCCTTCTGCTCCTTGACGACATTGATCATTATTTCACCTCACCGTGATGCTCGTATGGAAGTTGGTTGAATTCATAGAAAATGTTAGTGAAAATGGCGGAATGGAGCAACATCAATTTAAGCTTTCTTTGACCGTGGGAACCAAGCTCCTTATCGGCGGGGTTCTGCTGCTGGTCATGGTGATCGGATTTTTGAATTTTTCGGCCATTTTTCTGCTGAAAGAAGACAAAAAAGCCTACGTTTACGAGTCCCAGGCCAGAGAGTCTGTGCTTGCTGGTCGGGGATTCGCGAATTCGATCCGGCGTGTATTGGACACCTTGCGCCTTTCACTCGCCGCCATCGATCCTGCAAAACTCGGCTCAGGTACGCAGGAAACCGCTCAGTCGCTCTTTAGCTCCGAAAAGCGTTTGCTGCAGCCTATTGCTGAAAATCAGTCGGATGTTCCGGTCATTTCGCTAGGCCTTTTCAGGCCTGAAACCGGGGCTGCGATTTCGGCGATTCAGGTTTTCAACAAAAGAGCCGTTGAGGAGGCAGAGCTGAAGGTTCCCGAGAATATGATGGGGACTATTCCGGCTGAGTCGATCAAGGAAGTGAGTCCTGAGCTTACGGCCAAAGGATATGCTTTCCTGAACCTCTCGAAAATCGGCGAGGCCCCCGTGCTTGGCGTGATCGCCGCTGATACGAAGTTTCGTGCCGGTGCCCAGGGACTTCCGGTCGCGATCGGTTTTGTTCCGATGCAGGAGTTTGTAAAACAACTGGCCGGCATGAATATGACCATCGCGACCCGGTCGGGACGCGTGCTCTTTGACTCGGACCCGGCGGTCTTCTTTACGGTCAGTAATATCGGCGGAGATCCTCTCTTCCAGGCCGCTCTGGGAAGCCAGCTCTCCTCGGGCGCCGTTGAATACGAACTGGCGAATGTTCGCTACCTGGGGAGCTACCTCAACACCGGGCTTGACCTCGTTGTCACGAATCGGATGCCGTGGCAGAAAGCAATGAAGGCGACCTATGCCTTGACCGAGAAGTTTGTTCTCCTCGGCCTGATGGCGGTTGCCGTCGCCGTGATTTTCACGATCCTGTTTTCGAAGACGCTGACCGCGCCGATCAACCGGCTTTATCTGGCGACACAGGAAGTCGCGAAGGGAAATTTCAAACTGAATCTGAAAGCCCAGAGCCGTGACGAGATTGGCGCCTTGACGTCGTCCTTCAACGTCATGTCGGAGCAGATCAGCGAGCTGATTCAGGAAAAAATGCGGAAGATCCAGATCGAGAACGATCTGGCGATCGCGGCTACCGTGCAGCAGACGCTGATTCCTCCAGCCGCATTTGTCGGAGACAGACTGCGAATTCAGAGTCTCTACCAATCGGCTGACGAATGTGGCGGTGACTGGTGGGGTTTTTTCGGAGCTGGCGACAAGATGGCGATCATGATCGCGGACGCGACGGGACATGGTTTGCCCTCAGCCTTGATCACGGCTTCGGCTCGAAGTTGTTTCAGCGTTCTCAGCAAATTCGCGCAAGACGACCCGAAGTTCAGTTTTTCGCCCAAGGAGATGCTCGCCTACGCCAATCGCGTGATTTACGATGCGTCACAGGGTAAAATCATGATGACCTTTTTCGCCGGAACGATCGATTTTTCGGCTATGACTTTGACCTACGCGAGCGCCGGGCACACGCCGCCCTGGCTTTTCCGAAAAGAAGGGGCTTCGCACGCGCTGAAGAGCCTGGTTTCACGGGGCGTCCGCCTCGGTGAAGTCAGGGATTGCGACAATTTTGACGAAAAGGTCGAACCGCTTCGCAAGAACGATATTCTCTTCCTCTACACCGACGGACTGCTCGAGGGCACGAACAAGGAAGGCGTCATGTACGGGAAAAAGAGGGCTCGTGAGCTTTTCGAACGGACGCTGATCGGGGCCACGGAGAACCCGCTCGAGCGCGTGATCGAAGACCTGAAAAAGGATTTCATGCTTCACAACACTGGCAAATCACTTGATGACGATCTCACGCTGGCTGCCATGATGATCGATCCTGAGGGCCCCGGGGGCTATGCAAAGGTTTGAACTGAAAAACTGGGAGAAGGCTCTTGTCGCCTTTTCCACCGTTCTTTTCTGCCTGTCGGCAACCGTCTATGCGACGAACTTTCCGTTGTGGAAATATTTTTACGGTTATGACACGGAAACCGAACGGGAGAAAATCGGACGGCTTTCTACGAAACAGGGGACCGTTCGTCGCGAAATCCTCGGCGAAGCGGAGTTCAAGTTCATCGATCTGGAAGCCGCGCTGTACGATCAGGACACGATTGTCACCGGCTCCGGGAGTGTCGCTCATCTGGAACTCGATGAAGGTAACACGATCGAGCTTGGGGCGAATGCGATGGTTCGGCTCGCGTTCGAGTCGCAGCTATCGTTCGGTCGAATCGCGCGGACGCCCCGGATCGATGTCGTGGCCGGAGCGGTCGTTGGACGCGCGAAGAAGAAGCCCATGATTATCCGGTCGGGGCAAAAGACGATTGAAATCGCCAAGGACGCGACGCGGGTACTCGAACCGCTCCCGCCGCCCATCCCATCCCCCGTTCCCCGGCCGCTCCCTTCGCCGAGTCCTTCGGCGAGCCCGTCTCCGCTTCCTTTGCCGAGTCCATCAGCGAGCCCGTCTCCGCTTCCTTTGCCCAGTTCTTCAGCGAGTCCGTCTCCAGTTCCGCCCGCCTTTTCCCTAAGACGACTGGAGGTCATTTCACCGCTTCCGGGCGCGTCGTTCGGCGTAAAGAAGTGGAGCCCAACGCAGGAAGTTCCCGTCCGGTTCGAGTGGAAAGTCGACCCGCCCGACGTTTCTTTGTTGCTGGCGATCAGAGCAGCCGGGCGCGGCAAGTCGTTGCACGAAGAAGTCGTGCCAGCGCGGCGGGGCAAAGCCAGTTTCGTCTGGATCGCGCGTAAGCCCGGAAATTTCGAATGGGAGCTTCTGACCTCCAAACGCGAGCGTCTTACTTTCGGCGAGAAGAAGGCCGAGTTTGTGATCCCGCCTGAATTCGAGGGCATTCAGATTTTAAGTCCGCTGATCGCGGGTGAAAGTACGGCTTCCAATCTCATCAAAGACCGCGTGTTGAAGAAGTCCTTGGAGATCACGTTGCGATGGCAACCCCTCCCAGGAATCCGGGAATACCGTATTGAAATCGCGAAAACCACTGGAGGTAAGCCTGACCTGGTGGATGAAACCGAGAATCCGAGTTTCACGCTCGTTCGAGAAAAAATCATCAACTCGGGGCGGATCTTTTATCGGGTGAGCGCGGAGCTGGAGAATGGATTCATCGCCGTCTCGGAAACCAATCCGTTCATTTTTGATTTTCTTCCCCCGATTCTCACCTTGCCCAAGGACGACGCCAGGGTGGCGCCGGCTGCTGAGGCGCCCGGAGGGGGTAATATTTTACTGACCTGGCAACACACGAACTTCACGGATTCGTATGAATTGGAGATCGCGAAGGACGAAAATTTCGACCAGATACATGAGAAGATAACGCGAAAGCAGAATTTCCTGTCCTTGAAGCGGCCGCCTGCGGGGCAGTATTGGTGGCGGGTGAGAAGTCTTTCAAAGAACCTGTCCAGCGCTCCGAGCGCGGCATTCAGGTTTACGATCGAGGACGAGCCGGGGGAGATGGGCGGAATTGGCCGGGGCGCATCACAGGAGCCCGGCGGCGATTAAGCTTTGGGTGCTTGAGGACCGTTATCGAGACGCTTCGCGTTTTCAGAATCTTCGATGTCCTTGCCCTCGAGACCCTTCTTAAAAGCGCCAATACCTTTCCCCAACGCGGCCCCGAGTTCCGGGAGCCGGCGGTGACCAAAAAGAAGCACGACAACGGCAACAATCAACAAATGTCCAAGGCTGAGTCCAAACATGATGAGCCACTCTACAGGAGAGGCATTGGTAGCGTCAAACCCGATTCTGGGGTATGCACTTGGCCGTGGCTGCTTCGGAGCTTCTCTGCACGGTAAGTTCTTTCAAAATGCTTACGGCGACGGTTTTCGAACTGAAATTCGAGTCTGATCGCGAACTTCTTTTTAAGCCGGGGCAGTTCATCAGTCTGGTTATTCCCGGGCTTGGCCCTCACGGCAGGGACCTTCGAAGGGCATATTCGCTCGCTTCAGCTCCCGGGTGCCGGCCGCTCCAGCTTTGCGTCAAGCGGGTGAGCGGTCCGGGCAGCCGTTTTCTCAGCGAACTTCGTCCGGGTGATCGGTTCCGGGCATTCGCGCCTTACGGCGACTTCGTTTTTCGCCCTAAGTCTGCCCGGTTCTGCTTCGTCACTACCGGGACCGGAATTGCTCCGGTACGTTCCATGCTGCTTTCGCCCGAGTATCGATCAGAAGAGCGATCTGGCACGATCTGTCTCTTAGGGGTGCGCGAGGAGGGCGAAATCCTGTTTCGGGATGAACTGGCTGGCATTCCGGGACTCCGGTTCGTCCCCTGTATTTCGCAGCCCGCGCCCAGTTGGAACGGGTTTCACGGCAGGGTTAGTGATTACGTGCGCCAACTCGGTTCTGAATTCCCCTGGGCTGAAACAGAGTTTTACCTCTGCGGCAATTCGCGGATGATCAGCGATGTCAAAGCCATTCTGTCTGAAAAGGGTGTGCAAAAAAGCGCGATTTATCAGGAAATTTATTACCGCTGAAAAACCTCGAACCATCACGGGGCGACGCTGAATGCGAAAAGTCGATCACGCCCGACGACGTAAATTCTTCCATTTACGATAATCGGGCTCTGATGGCGCTGGACTCCGAAAATCCGATCGGCAGGACCCCCTCCCGCGAAAAGGACTTCGCCCGTTTCACCATCAAAGGCCTTTAGTTGCTGACTGCCTTCCGTTCCGGGACCGGTTCCATCCGCAGGTCCAACGGTCCAGACGATCGCGTCTGATCTGCCGTCCGGGCTCGAAACAATCGGCGACCCGAGCCCGTTCTGATTCGCACACCAGGCGATGCGAACCTTCGGAGGCGTGCCCGGGCTGACTTTGATGGCGGTCAGGTCACCTGGCTGGTCACCAGGACATCCGATCCCGCGTCCATTGAAGACGAGATAGCTCCCGTAAGGGGATTCGTACTTCGCGATTGCGGCGATCGCTGAACTGGTTGTCACCCGTTTCGCGAAAACCTGCTTTCCGACTCCTCCGAGCCTATCCCTGTTCACGAGATAGGCGATGCCGTTCTTTCCGATTGAAATGAGAAGTTCCGAAGGATTCGAATTTGGCACGTCGAAGGGTGTCGGCGCCGTTCCGCCGAGCCCGCGATCCCTCGTGTCCAGCGACCGCCAGTTCTTCGGCGTGAAGAAGTTGGTTCGATTCCGCTTGAATGCGGCATTCGTGTCGAGGCGGAGAATCGCTTGTCCGTCATTCCATGCTGAGACACCGAAGGTGCTTCCGGTCGCGATGAACGCGGAGGTGCCGTCCGAGGTGATTCCCGCTGGAGCCCAGACTCCGCCGCCCCGGGCGCGTGTGGCCCAACTCTTCACGATGCCGGGATCGGAGATCGATACGGCGATGACCCAACCGTGAAAGTTTCCGCATTCTCCGTGGTGTCCGGTGTAAGGCACGTAAAGCGTGTCGCCGATGAGGGCGAGGGCGCCTTGCTGGTTCTGAACCGAGGGATCGAAGCTGAATCGTTTGAAACGCGCGCTCTCGGCGACATCGACCGGCCATCCGGCCCGGATTGTTCCGTCGTCAACGGAGATCGCGAAGATCAGATGTTTTTTCGTGACACCTCCGTCGGGCGTTGTCATCGCATTCACGAACAGAGTTCTGGATTCCGGGTCGATGATGGGGGTCCCCGTTATTCCGACGGGATCGATATTTCCGCATGGGAGGTGTTCTCGCGGGACCGGAGCGCCGAGTGTTTGCGACCAAACATTGGCTCCGGAACTTGCCTCAATGGCGTGCACGAGATTTCGTTCGGTGCTGATGATGATGAGATCGCGAAGTCCACCCGGAGTTTGGGCCGAGGGAAAGTAGAGCGGCTGGGCATAAACAGGCCCGTCGAGTTTCGCTATGAACGCGGGATCAAGACGAAGCGCCGATGCTGTGTTCTTGCTCAGAATGGGATCAATGTATAGCCCGTCACGTGCCGGACTGTTTTGGTGCTGAAGAACCGGGGTTCCCCCCGTCCTTTTTGTCGCCATGGCTGTCGCTGCGGTGCCTGCTTCGGCTTTTTTTGAGCTGTGTGCGGCATTTGGCCGTTTGGGAAATTTTTCCGTGCAGCCGGTCAGGGTGAGCGCGACGAGAGACCACAGGATCAGTGAAACTTCCATTTGTTACCTCGTACGGCTCGCGCGCACGGGCATTTCGAATTCCGTACCATCAGACGATAAGCCCGCAGGGTTGAAGGAAATTTTTGCAAGATTACGCGGCAGGACAGTCCGCTTTTTGCATCGGGCGGCCATGGCTCAGGCGAAAGCCGTAAAGGGGGACTCGTCTCATGAAGAATATCCTGCTGCTGTTAGTTCTCAGCGCGTTTGCCTCTGGTCGAGCATACGGCGCGATCGAGCGCGCGTCCGTGGACAAGTGCAAAGGCTGTCATGAGGGCGTTGTGAACAGCTTCCTTGATGGCACGCATCACGGCAAAGCCTGGAGCAAGGACCAGACCGGCCCCAAGTACAATTGCGAGACTTGCCACGGAAACGGTGATCAGCACATCAATGACAATAAGATCGAATCGATCATCAGCTTTTCCAAGAAGTCCGCGCAAAAGCCCGGCAAACTCAACGACGTATGCATGAATTGCCACGGCAAGAGCTCCGATCTCATGTTCTGGAGCGCGGGCAAGCACAAACGCAATGACGTCGCTTGCTCGTCCTGTCATTCTATTCACAAAGAAAAACAGATCAGATCGGCATCCACTTGCTTCAGCTGTCACAAAGACATCCGGTCGCAAGTGAATCGTTTTTCTCACCATCCGATTCTCGAAGGGAAAGTGACTTGCGTGGATTGTCACAACCCGCATGGAACCTTATCGCATGGAATGATCCGGGCTGAGACAAATAACCAGCTTTGTTACCGCTGTCACGCCGATAAACGCGGGCCCTTTGTTTTCGAACATCCCCCGGTCGAGGAAAACTGCATGTCCTGTCATAATCCGCACGGCAGTCAGCATTTTCACCTTTTGACCCAGAAACTTCCGAACCTCTGTCAGGATTGCCATGATTTCAGTCGGCATCCGGGTACCCCTTATGACGGGAAAAAGGGTTTTCGCGGAACGAGGGACAACAAGCTCATCGCCAGGAGCTGTTTGAATTGTCACGACCGGATCCACGGAAGCATGGCTCCGCATAACCCGGCCTTTCCGGACAATAGCGGGAAGGTTTTCACCCGATGACCGAGCGGAACGAGAACCCCGACCACAGCCCCCGACCCCTAGTAAGCCCCTAGTAAGCCCCTAGTAAGGAGGACGAGCATGAAAAGAACGACGTATTGGATCTCGTTTCAGCTGTTAATGGCGGGCGTATTCGCGTCCGCGGCATCGGCGGATTTTACGCTGGGCACCTGGGATCTTTCGGCCGGAGTGGGGCTGGGCGCTCAACTCACGAACATTCGGAAGTCGAGTGCGAAATGGGTGGAATACCGTGATTTTCGCAACTCGGCTCTGGCAAACGCCTACCTAAACGCCGAGAGAGCCTCATATCGTCTTAATTTGGAGGCGACGCGAATCGGGTTGGATGATCAGGAATACGTCCTTTCAGGCGGACGGTACGGAAGTTTTCAATACGATATTTTCTACAACTCGATCATTCATAACCTGTCCTTCAACGCGCTAACCTTCTATTCCAATCCAGGATCCGACACGCTCAACTGGGGTGCGGGTGTCAGTCCGACGGCCTCGACGACGTGGCCCTCGCGTTTTGACTACAGCGTCAAGCAAAAGAATTTCGGCGCGAACGCGAGTTATTTTTCCGAAGGGCCGATCTTTTACTCGATCGGTGTCGAGCAGTCAAAGCCGGGGGGGATTCGGCCGGTCGGAGTGAGCTTGACGACTCCGGGCGGGCCTGGCTTGGAACTTCCGGAACCGATTGATCAAAAGAACAACACGGTCGCCATGGAAGTCGGCTACAAGCAGGCGAATTGGACCACCTCCCTGGATGGAAGCTTCAGCCGGTTCACGAACTTCGTTCCGTTTGTCGAGTTCAGGAACCCGAGCTTCACGGCAACCACGCCGACTGAGAAACTCTCCGTTCCGCCCTCCAATGATTACTGGAAGATCGGCGGCAAAGCGGCGTGGAATCCAATCGGCCTCAATTCATCGTTCCTCGTCCGGGCGAGTTACGCCAAGCTCACGAACGAGCAGAACTTGTTCGAAACCATAGCAGACGGTACCGGAAATACCGGCGATCCGGTCGCCGTTCCTGCTCTAACGAATGCTTTCTCGGGAGATCTGCAATACGGCACCGCGAGTGCCGCGCTGACCTCCGAACCGGTTCAGGATCTCGAGACGAAGCTCTATTACAATTTTTCCCGCAAGTGGAATCAGAATACCTCGATTACGTTTACCGGAGCGACTCCCGACGAAAATGTCACGAATGAACTCTTCTCCTATTACAAACACGACCTCGGGATCGACGTGGATTATCCGCTTCCGGCTAAAACGAAGCTTGGTCTCGGATATGAGTACATGAATGTCCATCGGCATCGCATTGACGCGATCGCAACGAGAGATCACGTCTACTACGCGGAATTGCGCAACAGTGAGGCGGATTTTGTTGCGGCTAAAGTAAAATACCAACGACTCAATCGCTCTTCGGATGCCGGTTATACGGAAGGCGGGTTGGAAGGAGATTTTCGAATTCTTTATTATCTGCGACGATTTGACGTCACCAATAAAGGTCAGGACAAGGTCAGTGCGGCGCTCGATTTTACCCTCATGGATAACGTCGGGCTGGGTCTCGAGTACACTTATCGTCTGAACGATTATTATCAGACTATTTTTGGCCGCAATAAGGATCGCTCCAATGAGGTCTACGCAGATCTCAGTTATCAGGTCCCAAGCTTTGGGAGGTTTACGATTTTTACCGACTATGAAGTCACGAAATACGAATCTTCGGCCCGAAGGTACAATCCCGGAATCGACCCCGCGCCCTCGACCCCGCCCGACGCGAACAATTACAACTGGGGAGCGGGAATCGAGAACCGGACTTGGGGATGGGGTCTTGAAGCGGAACTTCCGATTGTCGAGAACAAGGTCGATTTCGGTGCCGGATGGCAGCAGTATCGCGGAAAGGGAAATACTGAATTCGGAGTTCAGTCCCTGGGAGCCGCTCCGGCCTACGCCGCGGCACCGATCGGGAATTTCGACAATTATCTCCGGAACACCCTGCGGGCCAGAGCTCGCTACGCTATTACCGAGAGCTTTACCGCGACTCTGGGGTACCTGTACGAGCTTTTCAAATATGAAGATATCAGTTTCGACGCGTACACGCTCACTCCAGGAACGAATACGCTGACCGGTGCTTTCTCGGATTACGATTACACCGGACATCTGGGTTATCTCGTCGCCGAAGTTCGGTTTTAACGCATATGCAAAATAAAAAAGGAAAGGGGCTCTCATGATTTGTTCTCGTTTTATGAATTTGGCTGGTCTTTTCGTCCTGCTCGTAACCCTGACGGCAACCACGGGATGCGGAAAAAAGGGAATCCTGGACCATGTTGTCGTAACCCCGACCGAAAACTTTCAGAACGTTCGGGTGTCGCTGTTTTTCAAGAGTGACGTTCAGCTCCTGCTCGAGGGAAAGGTCGGAGTCGGAGAGTATGGTCATGTTTACATGTACCCATGGACCGCGGGACGGCCTTTCGAAATGGGATTCGAACTCAAGTCATCCGTCTTTCACGAGCCCGGATACGTGAACCTGAAGCCCACGATGTATCTTCCGAACGGCGCGCCGATCGGCCTTCCGTACGCCGTCGTCGAGGTTCGGGGTGAGCAACCGGTCACGCCCACCTTCGATCTTTATGGGTATGTTGATGTAGAGCACCTTTCCTGGCTCGGAATGGCAGGTGTTTTTGAGATTTCTGAAGGCAGCGACATTCCAGCCGGGCTGACATTAACCCAGGTGTTTTTGCGAGACGAAGCCGGGGTTCCGACCCTCTTCGCGAGTGTCCTCGGGCCCGCGTTTAACACGGACGGCTCGGTAAAACAGAGAGCCGGTCTCGCGCTGTTCGCGAATGTGAAGGCGCTGGCGCTCAAGACACGAGCTGGTGAGCCAAACGTGCTCAAGCCGGAAAAGAAGATCTACGTGACCGGTCCGATCGCGACGGATACGCCCAGTAAGAAGGCTGATATGGTTCGGCTGCAACGAGAGATCATAGCTGAGGCGAATCGCAGCGCGGGCCGGTAAGGCGTTCGAAAAGGAAAGGGGGCAGGGTTCATGAAACGGTGCTTGCGGTTCTTGGTGTCCGTTTTCGCGATCATGGCTCTGCCCCTAGGTTCGGCTCTTGCGGACAATTGCCTTCACGAGGGATTTCTTCCCAGAAACGAAATGCGCATACCTCCTGATTCGGTATTCGTGAACGGTATCACAGAGGCAAAGTTTGACGAAATACTGGATCGGACAGTCCGGTTTTACGCTCCCGTCATTTCGAGCCGCGGCGGAGTTCTGGAGCTTGATAGAAATTGGCAGGACGGAACCGTGAACGCGTACGCCGAAAGAAACGGTCGTCGCTGGATCATTAGGATGTTCGGTGGTCTTGCGCGACATCCGGCGATCACCGAAGACGGCTTTGCTCTGATCACGTGTCACGAGATCGGACATCACATCGGGGGGGCGCCGAAGTACCGTCGAAGCTGGGCGGCGAATGAAGGGCAGTCGGACTATTTTGCGACTTTGAAGTGCCTCCGAAATCTGTTTTCGCAGGACGACAACGTCGGTATCGTGAGCCGGATGAAGCTTGATCCTGCCGTGGTTTCGAGTTGTGAAAAGAGCTTTGCCGCTCCGGGTGACGTTGCGCTTTGCGAGCGCAATGCGATGGCGGGCCTGTCAGTAGGGAAGCTTGCAAGAGAGATAAGCGGTGGAGCAGGGCCGGAAGTCAGCTTCAGTACCCCCGACCGAAACGTCGTCGCGGAGACCTATGACGATCACCCCGCCGCGCAATGCCGTTTGGATACTTACTTTGGCGGAGTGAACTGCCGGGTTCCCGTATCGCATGAACTTAGCGAAACCGATGCGGCGGCAGGCACTTGTTCGGAAGAACTCAATTTCGAGAGCGGTTTCAGACCGCGCTGCTGGTACAAGCCGTCCTCAAGTACTGGACCAAATCCGCCGCAAGCCGGCATCGCGCGGGCGCCGCTCCTGCTCGGACAAACCCACTTGGTCCTGACGAATCCGTATACCGCGCTCCCGGTGCATTATGACGTTTCCGAGTTTCCGGACGCGTTCGGAGTTTACGTGGAGGTTTCCCAACCGAACCGGGAGTTTATCGTGCCGAACGGCACCATTCCCGATCCCTACCGGCTGCTCTGGTTCAGCAGAATCGGCGTGAGGGGCGATGTAGTCATGACACCAGTTCGGGACCTGCCGGGGTGGGGAACGTATTCCGTTCGGATCATTCCGCTCGATAGCAGTGGAACATCTTCGGTCGGTCGTTTTTCGAATTCAGCAAAGCTTGTTTTGAGTCCGGCTCGGTGACAGTTCCGACGAAAGGAGGCTCCGTATGCAGTGGTCGGGTATGCTCCTGGTTGCCATCTTTGCGACGTTCTCGATTCCGAAGGCCGCGGTCAGCGCTGAAGGCGAGAGCCTTGTCCGCTTTCCTGCACGGTACTTCGTGAAATTCAGGTACGAACTCTCGGTCCGCGAGATCAAACAAAGATTCGCCAGAGTCGGGTTAAAGCTACAAGGCCAAATCCCGGAAATTCAAGTGTACGTGGCAGATGCTGTGGATCCCGACCGGTTCGAGGAGACCGGAAAGGAACTGGTCAACAGTTCTCCCGATGTCCTCTATCTGGAAAAGGACCGGGTCGTCAGGGCGCTCGAGAGTCATGAAAGCCATGATTCGTCGGCCTCTCCGAACGATCCGAAGTTTCAACAGCAGAAGGCGATGATGCGAATCGCTCCTGAAGCCGCTTGGAAGCTTTCGAAGGGATCTCGTGATGTGCTCGTCGCGGTTACCGATACCGGCGTGGCGTTGAGCCATCCGGAACTCAAGAATCAGATCTGGACGAATCCGAATGAACTCCCCGGGAACGGAATTGATGATGATCGAAACGGCTTTGTTGATGACGTGCATGGATGGAACTTTGTCAGGACAAACAACAATGATCCGCCGGAGCCAGAAGATGACGAGGGACATGGCACGCATGTCGCTGGAATCATCGGAGCCGAGGGGAATAATTCTGAAGGTATTGCCGGAATCAACTGGCAGGTGTCGATCCTGCCCGTGAAGTTTCTCGATTCCGACGGGTCTGGCACGCTCGAAGGGGGAGTTCGCTCCATTCTATACGCCGTTAAACACGGTGCGCGACTCATCAATGCGAGCTGGGGCGATAGCGAGACCTCAAGGACGTTGCAAGATGCGATCGAGTACGCGTTTTCGAAGGGATCGCTTCTCATCGCGGCTGCCGCAAACAGTACAAAAGACACTGATCTCAAGCCGAACTACCCGTCGGCTGATGTTTCTCTGGGCGTGATTTCGGTCGCAAGCTCCTCGCGGACCGGAACTCTCTCCGGCTTTTCGAATTACGGCATTCTTTCAGTCGATCTCGTGGCGCCGGGTTCGGACGTGCTGTCCACTTACCTTCGCGGGAAATACGCGAAAATGAGCGGAACTTCGATGGCGGCACCCATGGTGACCGGCATAGGAGCACTGATGCTGTCCCTTGAACCCGAACTGAGTGCACTTGAGCTACGTAACGGGATGTTGAACGCGGTCGAGGAGAGTCCCGGGTATGAAGGAAAAATTTCGACGAGGGGTGACATCAGGGCGGATTTCGCGCTCGAGCAGCTCCAGAAGGGGTTTCAGATCTGGCCATCGCGGCTGACCATCGCACTGAACTCACCGTACCCCCTGACGGCGTATCGTCCTGAGGGGACCGTTCAATGGGAGGTCAGCGACGAATCATTGGCGCTAATTGACGCGAACGGCGTCCTCACGTTTTTGAAAGCAGGTGAAATTCAGGTCCGCGCTCGTGATGGCTCGGGTAAGCAAACAAGTACCGCTTGGATCAGAGGCCGCTGAGCCTGTGCCATCCTGAGCGCCTGCCGGACGGCTGGAACACCACTTGCCTTTCTTCCTTGAATGACTCTCTCTGAAATCGCCATTCGTCGTCCGGTTTTCGCGTGGATGCTGATGGCGGCCCTGATCATATTCGGAGGCGTATCATTCAGTCGAATGGGCGTGAGCCAGCTCCCCGACGTGGACTTTCCGGTGGTCACGATCTCGCTCTCCCTTCTGGGCGCCGCGCCGGAGGTCATGGAGACGCAGGTCGTTGATCCCATCGAAGACGCGGTCATGAGCGTCGAAGGGGTCCGGAGTGTCACCTCGTCTTCTTACGAGGGAAATGCGACGATCACGGTCGAGCTCGATCTGGATCGCGACATCGATGCCGCGCTTCAGGAAGTCCAGACGAAAGTGGTGCAGACGCAGCGGCTATTGCCGCGGAATATGGATCCCGCCGTTATCACGAAAACGAACCCCGAGGATCAACCGATTCTCTGGCTGGCGCTGGGGAGCAAGGAACACTCCGTTCGCGAACTCATGATTTACGTCAGGGATCAGCTGAAAGATCAGTTCACGTCCCTGCCCGGCGTGGGCGAGGTCATGCTGGGTGGCTACATCGAGCCGAATATGCGGGTTTGGGTCTCACAACGGGCATTGGCGCGCTACGCGCTTACGGTGAACGACGTGATCTCGGCGATTCAGAACGAGAGCTCAGAACCGCCGAGTGGATATCTTGATATCAAAGACAAGGAATCGAATGTCCGGACGCTCGGGGAAGTGAAGTCGGCGGCCGAAATGGAGCGGATCACGATCAACCTCAGGGGAGGTCAGCCGAATTTCACGCCGATTCCGCTCGCCAAGGTGGCGCGGGTTGAAGACGGCCTGAACGATATTCGACGCATCAGCCGCGCGAACGGTTTGCCCGCGGTTGGACTTGGCATTCGGAAGCAACGCGGGTCGAACGCGGTTCAGGTGGCGCATGGCGTGAAACAGAAAATGGCGGAGGTCGCGCCGAGATTGCCCAAAGGCATGGTTCTGAACGTCAACTTTGACAGCACTCAATTCATCGAGGATTCAGTTCGAGAGCTGAATTTCACCCTGGTTCTATCGGCGTTGCTGACCGCTTTGGTGTGCTGGCTGTTTCTGGGGTCTTGGTCCTCAACGATCAATGTTCTTCTCGCGATTCCGACTTCCGTTATCGGCTCGTTCATTGTGCTCTATTTCGCCGGTTTCACGCTGAATACGTTCACTCTTCTGGGGCTCGCGCTCGCGATCGGCATCGTCGTCGACGATGCGATCATGGTCCTGGAAAACATCGCGCGACATCGCGAACGGGGCGAGGCGCTGGTCGAGGGCGCCATCAACGGTTCGCGCGAGATCACTTTCGCGGCGGTGGCGGCGACTATAGCGATTATCGCCATTTTTCTGCCGGTTGCCTTTATGACCGGGATAATCGGAAGATTCTTCTTCCAATTCGGCGTCACGATCAGTGTGGCGGTGCTTCTGTCCCTGACCGAAGCGCTTACGTTGACTCCGATGCGCTGTTCGCAATTCTTAAAAGTCGGGGAGAGGCGAACTCGGATCGGCAAGTGGGTCGAGAGCGGTTTTGACTGGAGTCGTGGCTTCTATCGCCGATCACTCGCGGTTGCCCTGAATCATCGGCTCAAAGTGGTGCTGGCCTCACTCTCAATATTCATACTCGGTTTCATGACCCTGGCGCTGCTGAACAAGGAATTCGTCCCGGCACAGGATCAGAGTATGTTCATGGTCCGGTTGCAAACCCCAGTCGGCTCGTCGATCGCCTATACGGACAGCAAGTTCAAGGAGGCCGAAGCCTTCCTGTCGTCGCGTCCCGAGATCAGCAGATACTACTCGGCCGTCGGCGGTTTTGGTGGGGGCGAGGTGAACAGCGGGATCATCTTCGCGAGTATGAAGCCTCCTGAGGAGCGGACACAAACGCAGGAGGAGTTCATGACTTTCGCAAGAAAGTCCTTGAACGCCATTCCCAACCTCAAAGCGAGCCTTCAGGATCTCTCGATCAGGGGGTTCACGGCATCACGCGGATTTCCCGTCGAATTTGCGGTGAAGGGGCCGGATTGGGATCGCTTGGCGCTCTACTCCAAGACGATCATGGAAGAGTTGAACAAAACCGGGCTGGTGACCGATCTTGACACTGACTACAAAGAAGGAAAACCCGAAATCCGCATCGTGCCGGACCGGGAACGTGCGGCCGAGCGCGCCGTGAATGTAGCGGCCGTCGGGGATGTCGTCAGCGCGATGATCGGCGGGGTGATTGTCGGCCAGTACTCGCAGGGAGGTCATCGATATGACATCCGGGTTCGGCTTCGGAAAGAGGAGCGGGATCAGCCGGATGATATTCGAGCGCTTTTCGTCAGAAACGACCGGGGCGAGCTGATTCGGCTCTCCGAAGTCGTGAAAGTGGAACAAAGGACGGCCCTTCAGGTGATTTCGCGTCGCGATCGTCAAAGGGCGGTCACGATTTTCGGAAACGTGAGGACTGGACGTTCACAGGCGGATGCTTTGAACGCGGTCAATCGCATCGCGGCTCAGGTGCTCCCGGCGGGCTACAGTGTCGTCTTGAGTGGAAGTGCTCAGACGTTCAAGGAATCGTTCGCGAGCCTGGTTTTCGTTCTCATTCTGGGTCTGCTTGTTTCTTATATGGTGCTTGCATCGCAATTCAACAGTTTCATTGATCCGGTGACGGTCCTGATGGCGCTTCCGTTCAGCGTTTCAGGCGCCTTCGTGGCTCTATTGATCGGGAATCAAACGGTCAATATTTACAGCCTGATCGGCCTGATTCTCCTGATGGGAATCGTGAAGAAGAATTCGATTCTCCTGGTCGATTTCACCAATCAGATCCGAATACGAGCGCATCGAGGGCCGGATGAGGCACTTCTGGAGGCGTGCCCGCTGCGGCTGCGTCCGATAGTCATGACCTCCCTCGCGACCATCGCGGGCGCAATCCCACCGGCTCTCGCGATCGGGCCGGGAGCGGAAACCCGGGTGCCCATGGCGATTGCCGTGATCGGGGGGATCGTGGTTTCGACGGCTCTGACGTTAATTGTAGTCCCTTGTGTCTACAGTCTCTCCGCGCGTCATGACGCGAGAAGTCGACGGGAACGTTTAGGGAAAAAGGCGGCATGATTTCGCGGATTTCGCTCAAGTGTTTCGATTCATGAACCGATGAGCTTTTGAGGAGATCCGTGCAGAATGTCCGCCACGGGACTAAAGGACGGTAAACGTAAACTTGCCGCCATCATGTTCACCGATATCGTTCGGTACAGTGCGCTCAGCCACACGAACGAGGCACTCGCGCTTGAATTGCTGGAGGAGCATCGCGCGATCGCGAGGCGGATCTTCGCCGAGTTTCGCGGAAAAGAAATCAAGACGATCGGTGATGCGTTTCTCGTCACGTTCGAAAGCGCTCTTGACGCCGTTGAATGCGCGACTCACCTTCAGGTCGCGCATCGGGAAAGAAATCGCGGAGTCGCTTCGACCCGGGCAATGAAGCTTCGGATCGGGATTCATCTCGGTGATGTGGTGGCATCTGAGGGGGATGTTTACGGCGATGGCGTGAATATCGCGGCCAGGTTGCAATACCTGGCAAAACCGGGCGCGATTTGCGTGAGCGGTTCGGTATTTTACCAGATCGAGAGCAAGGTGAAGTGCCCCGTCAGTCAGCTGGGGACCCGAAAGCTCAAAAATATTTCCAAGGCGATTGCGGTTTATGCCCTTCAGATCGACTGCGAGTCGGAAACGCTTCGGAGCGGGAATGGTTTCAAACCGTTCCGAGTTCTAAAACGCTCGAGCATTTTACGATGGTCCGCAGCGGTTTTCCTCGCGTTTGTAGCCGCGGGTCTCGGCTGGTACTTCGTCGAGAATGGCAGGATTCAAAGCCGTCCAGAAACGGCGATTCGCGAAACACTTCGTGTCGCGGTACTGCCGTTTGAAAGCATCAGTTTGACCCACGATGATGAATACTTGTCGGAAGGCATGACCGAAGAGCTCATCTCGAATCTTTCCAGGTTGCGGCAGCTCCGGGTCCTGGCGCGGGCATCGGTGGTCCAGTACAAGTCGGCTTCGAAATCGGCTGATCAGATCGGAAAGGAACTGAAAGTTTCGGCTCTGATCCAGGGCAGCGTCAGAAAAATGGGTGATCTTCTGAGGATTACCGTTCAGTTCGTTGATGTCGCCAGCCAGGAGGCGAGGTGGTCCCGCGAGTATAACGGAAGAGTTGATGACATATTCGAATTGCAGTCGAAAATAGCGGATGAGATCGTCGCCCATTTTCGCGGTCGCAGCCTTGCAAGCGCCCTGGTCGAGGGTCCGGGACGCGATTCCTTCGTCCCGGATGCCGAGGCATACAATGAATTTCTGAAGGGCCGCTATTATCTCAACCGGCGGACCGAGGAGAGTCTGTTTCAGGGGATTGGCGAATTGAAGAAGTCCATTCAGCGTGAGTCTCGATTCGCGCCGGCTTACGCCGCACTGGCGAATGCGGCAGGTTTGCAGTCGTATTATGGATTGCTCCGACCCAGAGAAGCGATGAAGCAGGTGTCGAAGTATGCGGAAAAAAGTCTTTCCATGGATCCACAATCGGTCGACGCCTTGGTGTCTCTCGCCGAAGCCGAAGCGTACTACCATTTCAACGCTAAAAAGGCGGAGGAGCTTTTCCAGCGCGCCATCGAGATGAATCCAATGCATCCGATCGCTCACAGCTGGTATGCAGAATTTCTTGCCAGTCGGGGACGATTTGCGGAAGCGATTACCGAAATCAACCAGGCTCTGGCGCTCGATCCGTTGTCATTGATCATTAAAACGGCAGCGGCGAACGTAAACTATTTCGCCTCGCGCTTCGAAGACAGCATTGCGCACGGCCGGACCGCGATGGAAATGGATCCGTCATTCATGCTGCCGTATTTCTGGCTCGGAATGGCACGGGTCCAGACTTCGAAATTCGGTGAAGGAGTTCGTCTTCTGGAAAAGGCCAGCCGTCTTTCAGGGGAGACCCCGATGATGAAGGCGGCTCTGGCTTACGGCTACGCCAAGGCCGGTAAACTCGAGGAAGCGGAGAAGATCCTGCGGGAACTCAGTGAAATGAGCGCGCGTCGCTATGTCTCGGCCTACTATCTAGCGTCTGTTTACGTGGCCCTCGGCCGAAAAGAGAAGGCGATGCTTTTCCTGAATAAAGCCTTTGAGGAGCGTTCCAGTCACATTTCCCTGGTGAAGGTGGACCCGGTATTCAAAGCGCTACGCGGCGATTCCGACTTCGATCTCTTCGTTCGCAAGTTGCCGTTCTAATCGTGCGGATCATCAACTCGCGACGATTTCTCCGCCGTTCGGATGCAGGATCTGTCCTGACATGAAGGACGCATCTTCTGACGCGAGAAAAACGTAGCTCGGCCCCACTTCGCTCGGTTGTCCCGGGCGCCGCATCGGGTAATTCTCACCGAACTTTCCGACGTGGTCGGACGTGAACGTGGAAGGAATCAGAGGCGTCCAGATCGGTCCGGGCGCGACCCCGTTCACCCGGATTTCCCTGTCCCTGAGCGCTTCGGAAAGAGATCGAGTGAATGCCACGATGGCACCTTTGGTGGCCGAATAGTCAAGAAGATGAGCGCTCCCCTTGTATGCGGTGACCGATGTCGTGTTGATGATGGCGGCGCCCTCCTTGAGACTCGGAAGGGCGGCTTTCACGAGATAGAAGAAGGCAAAAATATTGGTCTTGAAGGTTCGCTCGAGCTGTTGAGAAGAAATCTCCTCGATCTCTTTGGAAGGGTGTTGTTCGGCGGCATTATTCACGAGAATGTCCAAATGACCGAAGATCCTGACGGTCTCCTCGACGAGTCTCACGCAGAAAAGTTCGTCGCCAACGTCTCCGGAAAGGACCTCGCACCGCGTATTCTCAAGCTCCACGAGACGTTTCGTTTCGAGGGCATCGGGATGTTCGTTCAGATACCCGATCATGACGTCCGCGCCTTCTCTCGCGTAATGGACCGCGATGGAGCGGCCGATTCCGCTGTCTCCTCCCGTGACGAGGGCCACTTTACCGGCCAATTTTCCGCTCCCACGGTAGTCGGCACGGATATACTCGGGGCGCGGCGACATTTCCGATTCGATGCCCGGCTCGTGATCCTGTTTCTGGGGGACGGGTTTAGGGTAGCGTCTCGTTCCTTGCGTCATATGGAAACCTCCCGCCGAGTTTCAAATCAGCTGTCGAACCCTGTCGGCGAGAATCGTCATCACGATCTTTTCCCGATTGGGTTGGCCACGGGCGAGTGATTCGGCGAACTTGAGCGCCTGATCGGGTTTGAGCTTGGCGGGCATCGGCGGTTCGTGCGGATCGACCTCGGCCTCGATGAGCACGGGACCTGGGGTCTCGAGTGCGCGGCTGAGCGTTTCGCCGCAAAGCGCGGGGTCGTCTATTTTGAAGCCTGTTCCTCCGCACGCGTTCGCAAAGCCGGTGAAATCCATCGGCTGAAGATCGCAGCCGTATTCCGGATTACCGAGAAAAACCATCTGTTCCCATTTGATCTGGCCCAGTGTGTTGTTCTTGAGAACGACCAGCTTAACGTTAAGCTTATGTTTCACACAGGTCAGGAATTCCGCCATCATCATTGAAAAGCCACCATCACCGACAAAGGCGACGATTTGACGGTCAGGATGCGCCAGGGCCGCCCCGATCGCGTACGGGAGGCCACAACCCATCGTCGCGAGGTTGCCTGAGAGCGAGTGCATCTGACCGCGGCGGACTGGGATCTGTCGCGCAAACCAGGTTGCGACGGTGCCGGAATCGCACGACAGGATCGCGTCGGGCGAGAGGCGCTGGCCGAGTTCCCAAGCGACTACTTGCGGTTTCATCGGTATGGACTTCACGCTTCCGCGCGCTTTCATGAGCTGCCACCACTTTTCGGTTTTCGCCTGCGCGTCCTGAAGAAATGCGCGATGGTCATTCCTTCGTAGAAGTGGGACAAGATTCCGGAGGCTCTGCTGAGAGTCGCCGACAAGACCGACGTTCACGGGATAGCGTAAGCCGATCCGTTGAGGGTTCGAATCGATTTGCACGGCTTGGCACTGACCGGGCTTCGGCAGGAACTCGATATATGGAAAGGAACTCCCGACGATGAGCAGGGTATCGCATTCTTCCATCGCTTCCTGTGACGGTCGAGTCCCCAGCAATCCTATTCCTCCGGTGGTATAAATGCTGTCGTCGGGAACAACCGCCTTTCCGAGTAACGCCTTGATGATGGGCGCGCCAAGAAGTTCCGCTATTTGGATCAGCTCATCGGTCGCACCGAAGGCGCCTCGCCCGGCGAGAATGGCGATTTTCCTGCCGTGATTCAGGATCTTCGCGGCTCGCGTGAAATCTTCAGTCGACGGCGTCCGCGAGTCTTGAGTCATGACCTGGGAAACATGATGAGAAACGTTGCGCGGCGACGATTCCTTTCGCGAGACCTCCTTGTCCTGGTAGTCGGTCGGAATCGTGATGTGCGCAACGCCGCGTTTTGACAAAGCTGAACGGCATGCGAGTTCCGTGACGTTCTCGACGTGCTCGGGTCCCATGACACGGGCATTGTACAGTGCGACGTCTTCGAAAAGTTTATCGAGCTCGACATCCTGCTGGGCAAAGGTCGAAAGAAGATCATGAAAATGCATCCCGGTAATGGCCAGAACGGGAGCGCCATCGAGTTTTGCGTCATACAGGCCGTTTAAAAGGTGAATGCCGCCGGGACCGCTTGTTGCGAGACAGACGCCCAGCTTGCCGCTGTACTTCGCATACCCGCAGGCCGCGAGCGCCGCGGCTTCCTCATGTCGTACCTGAATGAAGCGGATATGTTCCTGCTTTTTGCGCAACGCCTCCATGATGCCGTTGATCCCGTCACCTGGCATACCGAAGATCACCTCTACGCCCCAGTTCATCAGGACGTTCAGCATGATATCTGATGCTGTCATCGTGGCCATGGTCGATCCTTTCGAAATAGCCGGCTAAGCGGCAAGATCCCGCTCAATTTCTGAAGTTTCACGGGAATGTCGGAAACCTATCCAAATGATAGTTGCGATCAGGGCGATTCCCGCTAACGCGAGCCCCCCTTTTTGGCGGATGCCGCCAGGTGGTTTTACATCTTCACCGCGTTCAATTCGGGCCAGAGCGAGATTCTGGCTGAAGCTTTCGGCAACGTCGTAATTTGGGGAGTTTTCATTTCCAAGCATCGTTTTCACTCGTTTCGGAGTTCTATATGCAAAGGGCATCCCGGAAGCAGTGCGGGATGACCGTGAGCGTGGGCTTTGCAGCAATCTGAGTTGAGGGTGATTCCATGACTGTGACCACGATCAGCCGAGGTCCCGCGATTTCAGGGTTGCGGACCAGTGTTTATGAAATTCCAACCGCTACGCCGTTGGAGGCCGACGCGACCCTGAGTTGGGGCAAAACGATTCTCGTCGTTGTTGAAGCGGATTCGGCTGGGAAAACCGGATTGGGCTACGCGTATGCGACGCGTGCTGCCGCCGAATTGATTCATGCAACGCTTGCGAAGGAAGTGATCGGCGCGCCCGCATTCGATATTCCCCTGATCCGGCAAAAGCTCATCCGCTTGATTCGTGACCACGGTCGATCCGGGATAGCGGCAATGGCTATTTCCATGATCGACTCGGCGCTCTGGGATCTGAAAGCGAGAATTCTTGACTTGCCGCTGGCATCTGTTCTGGGACAGGTCAGAAGCGGGGTTCCGGTATACGGGAGCGGAGGCTTCACATCATTCAGTCTGAATGAACTTGAACGTCATTTTGGACGATGGATCGCGATGGGACTATCCCGCGTGAAGATGAAAGTGGGGGGCGATCCAGAGGGAGGCGCTGATCTTGAGCGCGTTCGGCTCGTTCGGAACGCAATCGGAATCGGTTCCGAACTCTTCGTTGACGCAGATGGGGTGTACCGGTTGAAGCGGGCCATGGAAATGGCAGAGAGGTTCTCGGAGTTCGGTGTCTCGTGGTTTGAGGAGCCCGTATCGGCAGAGGACCTACCCGGACTTCGTTCGCTCCGTGATCGTGCTCCGTTCGGGATCGAAATCGCGGCCGGAGAGTATGGCTATGAGCAGGGCTATTTTTTTAGAATGCTGCAGAGCGGGACTGTCGATGTCTTGCAGGCGGATGCCACTCGGTGCGGCGGGGTTTCTGGTTTTCTGGAAATAGGCTCCCTATGTGAGGCGTTCGGAACGCCTCTTTCCGCGAGTGGCGCACCATCGCTTCACCTCCACATCTGCGCTGCGGTGAATCGCGCTCGTAACTTGGAATATTTTTATGACCATGTCGGAATCGAAAAAATGCTGTTCGATGGTTTTATCGAACCGAAGGGCGGCCTGCTTTATCCTGATCTCAGCCGACCGGGACTCGGGATCGAATTCAAGAAAAGCGATGCGTTGAGATTCGCGGCTTGAGGCGTTCGCGGCATTTCGGTTGCAGAGATCCGAAGGGAATAGCTCATTGTGACCCGGTGCGAACTACTGGCGAACTAAATCCGAATGGAGGAAATATCGATGAAAACGACTATCTTGACAGCGCTGGTCGCCGTCAGTTTGGTGGCCGCGCTGCCTGTCCAGGCACAAAGCAAGGCAGCTGGCGGCGGCACAAGTTATCTGGCCGGACACCTCGGCGCGGGATTCCCGAACAACGGGCAGGGTACGAACCTCATGTTCGGCGGTGCTTTCGGTTTTTTCTGGACGAGTGAGTATAGCGGCGCCGTGTTCATTGACCACATGAATGTCGGCTCGATCAGCTCGTCTCTTTTGACGCTGAATCAGAGCAGCCAGGGTATTACGCTGTTTGGCGTGGAGGCGAATCGCGAGTTGAGCGATCTTGTCGAGGGCCTCCAGGTCGGAATCAAGGTCGGGCTGACTTCCACGTCGGTCACCGCGACGGCCCCCGGGGTATTCACCGATAGCCAGAGCAACATGAATTTCTTCATTGGGCCGAAGGTCGCGTACGATTACCCGGTCGTCGGGAACTTGAGAATTGGCGGTGAAGGTAACTTTCTGTTCAAGTCGACGAGCGACGAACCGATTACAGGATTCGCGACCGTCAATGGAACCGGCACGATGTTCAATCTTCTTGGAGTCGTGAAATACCTCTTTTGAGGGGCTTATGCACTACCGGGCGTTTGTCACGGATTTCGACGGCACGATAGCGAGCTACGGAAAAGTGGACAGGGAAACCATCCTTGCGCTGTACCGCTTGCGCCAGTCGGGCCGGCGCGTGATCTTGGCCACCGGCCGATTTTTGGATAACGTATTGAGCGTCTGCCCCGAATTCGGCGTCTTCGATTACGTGCTCGCTGAAGACGGGGCGGTTCTTTACAGGCCTTCGGACGGAGAGACCACGGTCCTCTCTGATCCGTTGCCGAAACGCCTGATGGATGCGCTCCGTGACGCGAAAGTCGAGCCGTTATATGAGGGCAGCGTCATTTGTTCCACGGTCGCAAGCGAAAAAACGAAGATTCTTGAAGCGATTCAGAAGGTCGGGTTGGAAGTTCAGATCGTTTTCAACGGCGGCTCGTTGATGGTGGTTCCGGTCGGCGTGAATAAGGCTTCGGGGCTCGATTATGTTCTTCGCAAGCTGGGGCTTTCGTTTCATGAGGTGGTGGGAGTGGGGGATGCCGAGAACGACCACTCGTTTCTACAACACTGCGAGTGTCCGGTCGCGGTTCAGAACGCCATTGAGTCGATCAAGGATATCGCGGTCCTGGTGACGAACGCTCCGGCTGGCGCGGGAGTTCAGGAGGTGGTCGCCGGCCTGATCAAGGACGACCTGAGTGGGATCGGCAAGTCACTGACGCGAAACTCGATCCTGATTGGGACCCTGCATGACGGGGCGCCCTTTGGAATGCCCGTTTACGGCGAAAACGTTCTTGTGATCGGTCCGCCCGGCGCGGGTAAATCGGATTTCGCGAGCGGCTTCATCGAGCGCTTGATCCGCAAAGACTATCAGGTTTGCGTTATTGATCCTGAGGGAGACTACGTGAGCGTACGTGAGTTGATCACGTTGGGAAGTACGCGCCATACTCCACGCGTTTCAGAAGTCGTGAGCCTGCTTGAGGATCCCGAAATTAATGGAAACGTCAACTTGCTTGGCATTCCCATGTCCGATCGTCCCGAGTATTTCTCTCAGCTCTTTCTCGCGATTCAGGGGCTTCGGACCAGGACCGGCCGGCCGCACTGGATCATCCTGGATGAAGCGCATCACCTCGTGCCGGCGGCTTACAGGGGAAATGAACTCGCGTTGCCGCGAAGGTTTTCGGAAACTATGCTTCTCACCGTGAACCCTGACCAGTTATCGCTGGCCATTCTTGAAATGATGGATACGGTCGTCGCGGTGGGCGCCTCACCCGAGAGCTCTTTAGCGCGGTTCGCCTCGGCTGTGCACAAACACCCACCCAAATCAATCGCGGGAGGAGGAGGCGAGACTGGCGAAAGTAAAACGATGCGGAATATCAGGCCAAATGAGGTCGTTGCCTGGCCTCTCCGAAGCGGAAGTCCCGCCATTCGGATGAAGGTTATCCCCGGTCGGCTGGAAAGGCTTCGGCACCTTCGAAAATACGCCGAGGGCGATCTTGGATCACACAGTTTCTATTTTCGCGGTCCCCAGGGAAAGCAGAATCTGAAAGCTCAAAACGTTTTGGTTTTTGCGCAGATTGCAGAAGGAATCGATGAAGAGACCTGGCTTTTTCACCTCAGGCGGGGTGATTACTCGCGATGGCTCAAGGAACACGTGAAGGATGAGGAAGCGGCGAAACAGATGGAAAAAATCGAACAGGAGTTCGAGTCCAGCTCGGAAGAGAGCCGGCAGCGCGCATCCAGACTGATCCGTTCGCGCTTCACGGCTCCCGAGGATCGCGGGATCCTCGCCTACTGAGTGGCGTAAATTGCATCCATTGCTTCGGCAACACGGACGAACTGTTCGGATTCCTCGTTAAAACGCGCGCGCAACGAGAGCTGTCGTGCCCAGTTCACGGCGGCTCGACCACCCCAATCATCGGGTGGGCTGACAAGGATCTCGCGTTTCGTGCCTTGATAACGCTCGGCGATGAAGTCGTAAAATGAGCCATTCACGTTTCTGAGCGCGAGGCCGCCTTTGGTGCCGTAAAATGTCGCGCTGATCATCGCGTCACATCCGGCCGGGAGGTTCCATGAGCAGGATATTTGAACCGAGGCACCGCTTTCGAGTTCAAGAGTCGCCGTGGCGTAGTCCTCGACTTTTCCGTGAGTATGGCGCAGAGGACGACCACCTGAATAGAGTTGACTGGCGACACGAGTAAAGTTTGGGAATCCCAGGTTCCAGAGCGCGAGGTCGAGCAGGTGTACGCCCAGATCAATGAGACAACCGCCACCTGAGAGTTCTGGTTGGTAAAACCAGCTTTTGTCGGGGCCATAGGCATTGTGGAATACGAGGTCTGCCATGAATACCTGGCCGATATCATTGTTTTGGAGCCGCTCGCGAAGCGCGGTTACCGCTTCAGTGAATCGATACGACAAATCGACGCCGAGGAGCCGATCGGATGCCCGAGCCGCGTCAACGACCGCCCGTACTTCGTTTCGCTTTCGGCCGAGTGGTTTCTGAGAAAATACCGAAATTCCGGATTCAAGAGCGCGGATTGCCTGTTCGGAATGCAGAGCGCTGGGCGTTGCGATGACGATTCCATCGAGTCCTGCGTTGAGCATTTGTTGGAAGCTCCGTGCTTCTTTTGCGCCGGGAACGCATTTCAAAGCCTCCGTGATCCGTTCGGGAGAAGGATCATGGATCATGGATACCTCGGCGACACCGCTCGAATGGATCGCCTGCATCCGATGACGTCCGATCCAACCCACCCCGAGAAACCCCAATTTCGGACGACGCGGTAATTCGGTTTCTTTCATACGGCAACCACGGCTTTCAGGAATCCATCAGGGCGTTGAATGGTGGCTTCGAGTGCTTCGCCGAGGCGTTCGAGGGGGAAGGTCTTCGTGATCAACAGGGCGGGGTTCAAGGTACCGGAAACCGCAGCCTGTATCGAGTCGCGAATTCCGGCGAGATAAACTTGAGCATCGCGTTCGTGAGCGTTGATGACATCGAGTCCTCTCCAGTTCCAGAGTTGCATGTTGACTTGACGCGAACCATCCTGGTGGTAGCCCGCGATGATCAGTCGACCGCGTTCACGGGTGAGTTCAGCGGCAAGGTCCAGCGGCCATTGCTTCCCGGCAGCCTCGATGACGCGGTCACAAAGGACTCCAGAAGTAAGGGCTTTTACTCGGGAGATAATTTTCGCGTGATCATCCATCGGAATCAGTTCATCGGCGCCCATTGCTTTGGCGATTTCGAGTGCATAGGGTCGTCGTGAAATCGCGAGAACGCGGGCTCCGGCTTTTGAAACAAGTCGAGTGAGTGCTGCCCCGAGAAACCCGATACCCACGATCGCGACGGTTTGCCCGGCCCGAATTTCGCCTCGGCGAAAGATATTCATCGCGCAACCAAACGCTTCTCCGGGGAACGGCAGTGCATCGAGAGATTGGGGGAGCGCAATCGTTTCTGAGGCCTTGGCCAGATCATATTCCGCATAGCCGCGATAGGATAGTGCAGTCACCCGGTCACCCAGCTTGAAGTCGCTCACGCCTGGACCGAGCGCGTCGACGATTCCCCAGGTTTCGTGCCCCGGTGCCCCGGGTTCCAGCGGATATTGAGTCCAAGGCATTCCTTCCCATGACGCGGCATTAGAGCCGCAGACTCCGCAGCCTTGAATCCGAATTCTCAGCTCACCAGGACCTGGCGTCGGGATTGGGATCCGTTTTATCTCGCACGTCCTTGGCCCCGTCAGGACGGCCGTCCGCATCATCGCTTGGGATTCGAATGGCTGAATCATGTTTCGTCTCCTTTGGTGCTTTCCACGCGGGGCGCGCGATGCAAAATCGAAACCAGGAAACCTAGGAGTATGTTCGTTGCAGCTTTTCAGTTCATGATCGTCTATGGAGGATCGAAACGAGTCGCGAGCACCACGGATCTTATTGCCAAATTGAGCGATTCATTGCGGGGTTCTGCAAGATTTGGCAAAAGTCCTCAGTCTTCAGTATCCGCACCGGCGGAACCAACACGTGTGCTCATTGAGCTTGGTGAACTGGTCCAAGGTATTTTGGATCATGAGTTTCATAAGGATGGGCAGGACGTCTGGGGTGGAGTTCAGAAAGCGTGCGGCGAAGCCCTCCTGAATTGCGGAAGGTTGTTTCTGAGTTCGAACTCTTCGGCCCTCGAACATTTGCGAAATCTTCGCCGAAATCTTGAAATCTTGTCGGGCTTTGCTCTGCCCGACCGCGTAACGATTCACGTTCCCGAGGGATATGCCTATTACGCCGTTTATCCGGAGCTTTACGCCGAGGCGGCCGCTCGGCTCACAATATCGTCTCACCAAGGCTTCAGCGTGATTGGGCTTCGGAGTATCGGGACCAGTCTTGCCGGACTGGTCGCGGCGGCGCTCGGGGCCAGTGTTTTGCCAGTCACGCTCCGTCCGACCGGTAATCCGTTCGAAAGGCGGCTGAAGATATCGGAGTCCCTCGAGGCGAAGCTCATGGCTGGAGCTCATCAGCTTGTTTATGCGATTGTGGACGAGGGGCCGGGGCTATCGGGGAGCAGCTTTCGATCTGTTTGTCACTGGCTGCAGGAACGGGGAGTTTCGCGTTCGAGAGTTGTCCTGTTCCCGAGCCATCCAGGCGAGCCGGGACCCTCGGTATCGGAAGAACACCGGAGTCAGTGGCGAGGCTTCAGGAAGGCAGTCGTGACTTTCGAGGAATATTTCGATCACCAGCTCCGCCGTTGCGAGGATATTTCGGGTGGACGTTGGCGCAAGAAGCTGCTGGCGAATTCGAAGTCGTGGCCAGCGAGCTTTCCCCAGCAGGAACGGCGCAAGTATCTGTTCACGGACGGCGCG
Source organism: Bdellovibrionales bacterium RIFOXYD1_FULL_55_31 (assembly GCA_001770175.1). Lineage (GTDB taxonomy): Bacteria > Bdellovibrionota > UBA1018 > UBA1018 > UBA1018 > XYD1-FULL-55-31. The sequence continues at coordinate 90,333 of MEQK01000086.1, forward strand.
AAGACATATCTCGCCAAGTTTTCGGGAATCGGGCGCTACGGTGAAGACAAGTTGGCAAGAGCGAATCTTTTTGCCGAGGCAGGGTTCGCTCCCGAGGTGATGGGCTATCACTCCGGGTTTATCCTGATGCGCTGGCATGAGGATGCGGTGCCTTGCGGAGAAGAGATCGTCAAGCGGCACCGGGAGAGCCTTGTCGTGAGTGTCGGGAAGTACCTTGCCATGATTCGACAGCAGTACCGGAGCGCAGACGACTTGACGGGTGCTTCGATTCGGGAATTATTCGGGATGGCGGCCGCCAATTCGCGCGAGAAGTTCGGGAATGCTTTTGATCGTGGTTTGAAAAGAATCGAAGCGCTGATCGAGAATGTGGCGGGCGCGGTCGTCCGTACCGCCACCGACAATAAGATGCACGCGTGGGAATGGATCAGGCTTCCCGGCGGCAGGTTTTTAAAGACGGACGGACTGGATCACCATTCGTCGCACGACATCGTGGGCTGCCAGGACATTGCCTGGGACATCGTCGCGGCGAAAATCGAACTTCGCCTGACGGACTCCGAATTTGAAAAAGTCCTGGCGTTCGCCGACCCAGGAGGGCCGCGAGGCAATGGGTTTTCATCGGAAAAAGAGCGCTTTTTCAGTGTCACCTATCTGGCTTTTCAAATGGGCTACTTTTCGAACGCCGCGCGGTGCATGACTCACGATCCCGAGGAAGAAGCGCGTCTGCAACGGACTTCTGACCGGTATGCCCGTCGGTTGGCTGATCGACTCAGATAGATTCGGGCACGAAGAAGGCCTAGTTGCGGAGGCGATTGCCGAGCCAGATCGTCTCGAATCTGCCAAGCTGGATGCTCGCTTTGCCATTCCGGAGTTCCAGGATCTGTTCCTTACCCGTCAAATAGTCACTCAGATGAATGCTGTTTTGAATCGCGAGTTCTGGAAAGGGTGTGAGGTCCAGCGTAACGGTAGTGGGTCTGTCGTTCAGATGGTGCACGACCAGTACCGTTTCGCCACTGAGTGAGTGCTCGCGGCCATAGCTCAGCACGTCCTCGCAATCATTCGTTATGCGCAGAATTCGTCCCCGCCGCAGAGCCAGGCTCGAACGCCGAACGACAATCATTGTGTGAAGGTGATCGAAGGTGCTCGAGGCGAGAAGCGGTCCTTTGTGCATAGCCGCTGATTCGAATGCATCGCGTGGAATCGGTCCGCGCCCGAGGTCACGCGTATCGAACGTGCTCAGGGCTTCAATTCCGAATTTGCCAAAGTACTCTGCGCGAAGCCGTGCCTCTGCCTGAACAAATGTTACGTTGTTCCCGGCCGCGATCTCGTCACCATAGTAGAGCACCGGCATTCCGTCCTGACTCATAAGGAACGAATAGGCTAGGCGGATTCGGTCAATGTCATTACCCAAAAACTCGGCAGCTCTGCCAGCCACGCCGTTTCCATCCCTGAACGACGCGCCTCTTCCTTCTCGGAAAATGCTTTGAAGTACGGGTTTATGCGCCTCAGGAAGCATTTCCAGCGTGAGTTCATCGTGGACTCTCAAAAAGTTCGCCCAGATCGCGTTATGAGGCAGGGGCAGGGTTTCGAGGCGGCTTAGGAATTCTTCATAATAACGTTTGTTGCCGCTGATCAGGGTAAGCCACGAGGCGGTCATTCCTTCGAACTGATAGGCAATCTGTGATTCGCTCGGGGTCTCGATGAGTTTGGATGCGAGTGGGAGCTTCACTTCGGTGCGCGCGCTCCGGCCGAAGTACCGGACGATATCATCAAGCTTCTGACACGCCTCGACCTTGAGGCGCGAGGCGGGCGCGATGTGTTTGAGAAAGTGGCTCAGGAGTTCGACGACCAGGTGTGTGCGGGCGTGATTTTCGGCCCTTTTGTCCAGGAACGGAATGGCGTCCAGGCGAAAGACATCGATGCCTTTGTTTGCCCAATGAGCAAGCAATCCATAGGCTTCCTTGAGTACCTGCGGATTTCGATAATTCAGATCCAGCTGAAAGGGATAAAACGTGTGATAGATCCAGAGCTTTCGCCCATCCGAAAGCTTGACCTCGCGGTAATGGCAATCGGCGATTTCCGGAAAAATCAAACGGCGATGCACCTCGTGTGAGGCTCCGCCCTCATCCATCTCTTTATAGACGACGACCTTTCCAGCGGATGATTCATAGCGCCGAAGAATGGCCGGCGCATTCTCCCGGGTGATGAAGCACTCGCGAAACCTGTCATCGCCGTTCAGTAATGCTTGGAACCAGGGATGCTGATCAGATACGTGGTTCAGCACCAGATCCATCTTGACCTTCATGGCATTTTTCTTGGCCTCGCGAAGAAAATGCTCGAAAGCCTCCGTTCCTCCGAGACGGGGTTCGACGTTCAGGAAATCCATCACATCGAACCCGCCGTCGAGGCCCGCGGAACGCAAGAAAGGCAGTGGATAGAGTTGATCAACACCGAGGCCTTTCAGGTATGGGATCATCCGTGCGGCGGTTTCGAACGTGCCGGTTTTTCCATCCACGCCGAATTGATCAGGGTAGAACATGTATTCGACCGTGTCTTTCGGCCACTGGGCTTCGATGGAAAGATCGAGTTCCTGTAGCTCGGGTGGACGAGTCGTTCGGGCCTTCAATACCGCTTCTTCAAAATCGAGGATGGCCTTTCCGATCACCCGGGGATCCCTTGTTTGAAGAATTGAACCGAGGGTGGAGACCAGATGTGTTCTCGTCAAATGCTCAACGGGGACGAGTCCTTCGAGCTCAGAAGGGTACGAGAGAAGAAAGTCGGTGCCGTACTGGCTCAGCTCTTCCATGACTCGCTTCAAAATGTCGGGAGAACTTGAAAAATAGTCTGTTAAGTCTTCCACGGGCGCCCCCAAGGGATGTGGCCGATTTTCTGTGTAAAATACGTCGTATGCGGATTAGGCGTGATATTGACAAATCCAGGTACGCGCTTCAAGGCGAGATCCGGGTCCTGAGCATTTTTATAAGGCCGGCTGTTTGGAGGCGAACCTTATTGTCTTCCGTTAGGCAATCCTTCGGCCTATAATCGGGTGCGTTGTTCCACCAAAAATATCTTGCGGAGAGTACGGAGTATACGGGAGTATAAATGCGTTTGGCTCTGATCTTGTTTTTCGCTGTCTTCTGTGCTTCGACATCCGGTATCTGGATCAAGTTGGCAACCGCTGAACCGGGTGTGGTCGCCTTCTATCGTTCCTTCTTCGCTTTTCTGATCTTCTCGCCGGCAGTCGTTTCAGGATTGAAACGAGGCCACATGAGCTTCCGCCAAATCGGCTGGAGTCTGGCGGCCGGCTTTGTTTTTGGATTTCACATCCTGATCTGGATCATGGCCGTTCGCCAGACGACGCTGGCCAATGCCGCGCTATGTTTTGCCGTGAATCCCGTCGTCACCGCGGTATTCGGGCACTTTTTCTTTGACGAGCGTTCGGACCGGACTCTCTGGCTCTCGATCGGTCTGGGCATTCTCGGCATCGCGGCCATCGGGGGAGTGGATGTTTCGCTTTCGCCTCAATATCTGAAAGGCGACCTGCTGGCTCTCCTTTCCGGAATCGTGTTCACGTTTTATCTGCTGATCGGGAAGAAAATGCGGCGTGACGCTGATTCCGCTTCCAACAGACACTACATGGGCCTTCTGTATTTCGGTTCGGCTTTGGTGACCGGAATCATCGGTCTGAGCAATGGCGCGGAATTTTCGGGTCTCAGTCAGAAGACATGGCTCGCGCTCGCCGGATTGACGGTATTCCCGACGATCCTCGGTCACGGCACTTTCAATTACCTGGTAAAGTTCCTGCCCGCCTCGGTTGTTTCGGCGGGAACTCTTGCCGAACCGCTCTTTGCCGGGTTCATGGCTTTTCTGCTGTTTGGAGAAGGTGTTACCGCGGGGACCATCACAGGTTACATCCTTATTACGACCAGCATCGGGTGTCTGACATGGTCGCTGGAGCGAGCGCGATCCTTAAGAATTCAAAAAGCAGGTATGTCGGTCGGGCTTTCATGAAGCTCGTTTTCGAAGTTTTTCCTCTGTGGTCTCCCTGTCCCGGAGCGTTTCTCTCGATCTTCGCACGACGATCGGCCAGATCTGAAGTAGCGCTGTCAGAGCCGTTATCAAAATCGGTCCGAAGAATACCCCCATGATCCCGAAAAATTGGAGGCCTCCAAAGATCGCGACCAGACTGACCAAAGGATGAATAGAACTGCGTCCCTTTAGGACGAGCGGGCGTACGAAGTTGTCGATGATTCCGGCGAAGACTCCCACACCGAGCATCACTACGAGTTTGAGCCAGGCGCTTTGGACATACAGATAGATTACCCCGGCTACCCAGATCGGAGTGGTTCCGAGCATGGGGATCCATGCGAACAGGAAGGTCGCAGCACCCGCGAGAAAGGCGCCTGGGACGCCCAGAGCGATGAAGCCGATGACGAGCACCGCGGCCTGGGCGGCCGCGGCGGCAAGCGTGGCCCAGATCACCGAAACCGTTGTATTCTGGAACGCTCGTGTCAGTTCTGTTTGGACGACAGGGTCAAGCGGCACTCTCGTCTTCAGCCAGTTCAGGAAAGTTCGTCCGTCCAAGAGAAAGAAGAAGCACGCGAGGCCCGACAGAGCCGCCTGCAGCAGGATAACAGGGAGCTTCGCGGCTAACAGCACGACCCACCCGCTCGCCATTCTGAACCCGCTTTGAAGCGCCGCGCGGAGTTGCCTCTCAATGTTTGCCGGGTCACCGATCATGGATCGTAACGGAGGCCAGCGGCTCAGTTCCTCGAAAATCGACTGAAAGGATAATTTCTGTTCCGAGAGACTCTCTCCGATGGCGGTTGCCTGCTTGACGGCGAGCAGAATAAGAAGCGAAAAAGGGCCGACGATCAGGAGGAAGACAGCAAGCGTCACGATTGTTCCCGTCCACTTCCTTCCGAAGCCTGATTTGACGAGCCTGTCAAAGACGGGAATCGAGAGGTTCGCGAATATCGCACCGCTGAGCACTGCCAGCAAATAGGGAGCGACCATTCTGAACGTGACGACCAGTACCAGAGTCAGAAGAATGACGAATAGCGTGACTGATATTCTGTTCGACGGTTCCAGTTCGCGTTCGTTTTGTGTCACATGTGCGAAACTGCAATTTCTGAGCTGCACGCTTACCTTGAATAAAGAAGGTTCTTCCGGATGAGTAGCTTTTCGAGTTCAACCGCCCAGAAGACGGAAGTTGAAATGACGAGGCAAATCGCGAGTTCCTGCGCAGTGAGGGGCTGTGTCTTGAGTAGATCATTGAGAAACGGCACATAGATCGTGGCCAGTTGAAGCATGAGCGTAGAAATCACCGTAAGAAGCAGGGGACGGTTCGAAAGAATTCCGATTCTGAACAGAGACTCGCGTTCCGAACGTATGGCCAGGACGTGGCCCATTTGCGAAATGGATAAAACGGTGAATACCATCGTTTGCCAGTGGTCGTTTCCCCGTCCGATACCCCATGCTTCGGTCCAAAGTGAAATCGCCCCGATCAGAAGCCCGACGAAAATAACGTGCTGCCAAAGCCCGTCCGCGAAGATGCTTGAGTGGATGGGTCTGGGAGGTTTTTTCATGATCCGTGATTCGGCTGGCTCAACGGCTAGCGCGAGACCGGGGAGTCCGTCGGTGATCAGATTGACCCAAAGGATCTGAATCGCGACGAGCGGGATCGGCAATCCAATGAAAGGAGCGAGAACCAGGGCCCAAAGCTCTCCGGAATTGCCGGTCATCGCATAGCGAACAAACTTTCGAATATTGTCATAGATGCGGCGTCCCTCTCCCACGGCCACGACAATGGTCGCGAAATTGTCGTCGAGAAGCACGAGGTGCGACGCTTCGCGCGCTACATCGGTTCCTTGCTTTCCCATGGCGACGCCGATATCAGCCTTTTTCAGCGCCGGAGCGTCGTTAACTCCGTCTCCGGTCATCGCGACGACTTCTCCCCGTTTTTGTAGAGCCGTAACGATTCTGATCTTTTGCGCCGGATTCATTCGAGCATAAACTCTCAGTTTTTCGACGCGATTCTCGAGTTCGGCATCGGGGAGTTTTGCCAATTCCGTACCTGATATGATGGATTGTTCGCCGTGAGCGATCGCGAGCTGGCGCGCGATCGCGTGAGCTGTGATCACGTGGTCGCCGGTAATCATGATCGGCGTTACCCCGGCATCCAGACACGCACGCACCGACGTGGCGGCTTCAGGCCGTGGCGGATCGGCAATTCCCGTCAGGCCCAGAAATGTCAGATCAGTCTCAACGAGGTCCGGCGTGACCCGGTCGACGGGATTCTTGAGCTTACGGTAGGCGAGTGCGAGGACTCGCAGTCCTTGAAATGCCATTCGTTTCGCGGCTTCTTGGAGTTGAGCCTTGTCAATCAAAACCTCACCGGTCGAAAGGAGCAGCTTTTCGCATTTATTGATGATGGACTCAGGAGATCCTTTGCAGAAAACGGTCACGCCATCTTCATCGCGGTGAAGAGTTGACATCGCCTGACGGTCGGAATCGAAAGGAAGTTCGGCAATTCTGGGAAGCTCCTCTGAAAGTCGGCGTTTCTCGAAACCACGATGTTCGGCCAGGGCAAGAAGGGCCACTTCACTGGGGTCACCCGTGACTGATCCGTCGGGGGCCAGGGAAGCATCGTTACTCAAGGCCATCGCTTCGAATATGCGATTCAGTTTCGGGCTGACGGAAGCTAAGCTGTCATCAGCTGCTATGGTTCGCCCGTCCGTGAAGAGTTCTTTCACTTGCATCCGATTCCGCGTTAACGTTCCGGTTTTGTCCGTACAGATGTGTGTCACGGATCCCAAGGTTTCGACGGCCGGCAACGAGCGAACGAGGGCCTGGTGTTTCGCCATTCTGCGGGCACCGAGCGCGAGGCCGATCGTGACTACGGCCGGGAGCGATTCGGGGATGGCCGCGACGGCGATACTGATTGCCGTGATGAACATCTTCAGGATTTCTTCACCACGCAATACGCCCGCTCCGAAGAGAACGACGCAAATTCCGAGAACCGCGATTGAGAGCCGCCGACCGAGATGATCGAGACGGCGCTGCAATGGGGTTCGCACCTGTCCCTGGATCGATCCGCTCGTGAGGAGGGAGGCGATTTTTCCCAGTTCGGAGTGCATCCCGGTGGCGATTGCGATCCCCTTCGCCCGCCCGCTGAGCGCGATCGTGCCCTGATAAGCCAGATTGATTCGATCACCGAGCGCTGAATGAGGGTCGGTGAGAATGGCGGTTTGCTTTTCGGCGGGCACGGATTCACCGGTCAGGGCGGATTCGTCGAATTTCGCCTGAATGGCCTCGATGAGGCGGAGATCGGCCGGAATCTTGTTCCCCGCTTCGATGAGCACCAGGTCACCGGGTACGAGCGAGATTGCCGGAACCATTCGCGGTGTTGCGTCTCGAATTACCCGGCATTCGGGGGTCGCCATGGAACGCAGCGCTTGAATGGCCTGTTCCGCTTTGTACTGCTGGAATGTCCCCATTGCGGCATTCAGAAGTACGATCAAGAGGATCACGACGGAATCTTTCAAATCTCCGACCGCCCCGGAAATGATCGCCGCGCCGATCAGGACGATGATCATGAAATCGCTGAGATGTTCGGCGAAGATGCGCATCCGGCTACGGTGCTGTTGCTCCCGGATCGTGTTTGATCCGTACCGTTTCAGACGACGCGTCGCTTCGGACGAGGAGAGACCCGAACGGAGGTCAACGGAGAGCTCTTTGGCGATGGACTCAGGATCAAGAAGATGCCACGTGGGGGTGGGTTTTTCTTGGGTCAGGCCGGGCATCACGATTCAGGGTTCAAGAATGGAACCACGCGACGGGAATGTCGCGGGTAGTGGAAATCTTAGGCTGACGGCTTAGTTATAGAAGTTCCTGCAGCGCGCGAACGAGGCAGTGAGTGCCGCGTGGTGCCTGGACCTTGAGATGAGAGCCAGGAACCCGGTGCTGAATCTGTAAACCCGGATTTCCGTGTGCGTCGAAGCCGATATCCAGATCCGCCACATACACATTGCGATTGAACTTATTCAGCGTATCCCAATCCAGAGTTGAGTAGTTTTCTCCGGGGAGAATATCCTTATCAGTCGCGTGAAAAGTGATTTTCCAGCGACCCTGTTCGTCCTGAAAGGCGTGGGCTCGGGCAGGGCCCCAGGAGAGTCGATAGGTTTTGCGGATTTCGTCGCCGATATCCAGGAGGTCACGCCCATCCGGCTTCATAAGCGGTTTGAACGGTCCCTTCATCGTGTCACTGATCAGAACGTGGATGCCATAGCGGTCGGTCGAAAAGTCTCCACCGCTGACCAGCATGAAATACTGTCGCTGTCCGGAAACGGGGTTATCAAATGCCGTTACTCGGGGGCCTTCCATCAGGATGCTGCTCTCCGCCGGAGTTGGGCCATCAGTCCGGACGAGAGAGGGAAAGGGCTTCGTCTCGTCAATATGGAACATCTTGATTTCGCTGGCATCGTCGGCGGCCTTGAATGGAGAAATCATTTCGCGGCAGAAAGGTTCCGTGACGGGCATGCCCATTCCGGTCAGACGGGAAATCATTTCATAACAAACCACGGGGCGTCCGCCGCGTTTACTGAATTCACCCGGCTTGCTGAGGATGAGATTGCCCCGTCCGTCGGTAATGACATGGCGTCCATAAGTGTGCCCGAGCCAACTTGTAGTGGACATGGTCGCTTCGCCAAAGAGCGGTTTAGGCAACTGGATCAGCTTGCCGTCTCGACTCTTCACGAATGCATAGGAGCGGCGTGCCTTATTGTCCGCTGGAAAACGGGCGTACTTTCGGTCACCCGTCGGGTTGATTACGCCGCCGTAAAAGACATCGAGAACGCCGTCCTCGAGAAAACTCTGGATTTTCGTTCCATCATCAAGGTGGATGTCGATGTCATTTCCGTTCCGGATGATCTCTTTTATTCCGGATTCTTCCTTCGGAAATTCTTTGAAAAAGTTTGTCTTCTCATCCAAGGAAAATTTGTATTTATTGACGTCCCAAATGGCTTCTTGCCCGCGAAGCGCGGTTTTCCCGTCGGAATAGTAGAATGGAAGCTCTTCCACTCTGTATTTTCCACCGCGCAGGAAGTCGTCCATCGATTTGAAGATGAGGACGCGTTTTCCGGTACCGTAAACTGTTACGCTGCCGTCCGGGCGAATGCGAACGAACGGGTCGGCCGTCGGAACCATGTAGCGCTTATCCTGTCCGACTCGAAGCCACTTGCCCGTGACTTGTTTGAGGTTGGCAAAGGGATGCAGCTTTTTCGCAGCGTGCTTGATGTCGAGTTTCTCATTGGCGCTCGTCGAGAACCCGAGTGCGATGGAAGCGGCAATAGTGATGGTCACGATGTTCCGAAAAACTCGCATCACATTCTATTCGGAGCATTGATTAAATTCCTTTATTACTAAAGCGCCTTAGTTGAGTCGTGGCCTTGACCGATAAGGAGTAGATGGGTCTCACCTTAATATTTTTTTTCTTTCTGGAACTTGGGCTCGAACTGAGGCTCGAACTTAGGCCCGAACTGAGATTGGGGAGTGGCGTGGTTGAAGCCGCGGAACGGGCGATTTGCCTGACAGGCTTCATCACGGCGGAGGTCCGGAAAAATGCGGACTTCAAGAAGACGCGGGTTTTTCAGGCGGAGATCAATCGTTTGATGAAGGCCGCGATCGGAAGTGGCCCGAGAGCAATTACGGCAAGTCGCAGGGCCCAGGATCTCCTCAGGCTTGATGATGCGAACTGGACGTATTATTTCGCGCTCTATAAACGAAACGCCTCCCGAAACGATGGCGCCGCGCCCGTCGTACAGCTTTTTGAGGAAGGAATCGATACCGCCGGGAAGACGATTGTTTATCCCACGTCTACCGCGCCCGCAGCTCTTTTGAAGCACCTGCGCAAGCATGAGTACGTTAACCTCGCCAAAAAGTCTGAAGCGTACGGTTCGGCAGCGAAGAATGCCGCGCTCTGGATTAAGAAGATGCAGGCGGGAAGCGGCTCTTCACTCACTCGGACGAGCTATCTGAGCCGAAAGCTTGGAATACCCGAAGCGCAGGTCAGAATCGGCGCCAAAGGGACGGATCTGCTCATTGATGTTCCTCATCCGGTTACCGGGAAAGCTGTTCAGATTCCGATTGCCGAGGCGCAGATCCTTCAATCCATTCTTGACAGGAAGAACAATGTCTTCGGGTCAGTCATTTTTCACGACATCCTGAGTTCCGAAACAAAGGAATCCATCCGCAAGATGTGGAAAAAGCCTTCGCTCCTTGACCCTCAAAAGAGCTACGAAGAGCTGATTGCTGGAACCCCCGGTCTGGAGCGCTTTCGCGAAACGATGCAGTCCCATATCCCCACGCTGGACGAAGCCGGACAGATCACGTTCGAGCGGGAAGCTCCGGGCGGGCACGCGCTTTTCGCGATTGACGCGCTTCGCGCGGCTTACAAACCGGAACTCAGGCCACGAACGCCCGGGAAAGCGCTGATTTCGGCGATCAGCAATGGGGAGGATGTGGGCGGGACCCCGGATTCCATCATGGTCGGCTGGATGGTGAAAGAACAGATCCCGATCGCGATCGTGACCACTGAAAAGACTTCCATGGATGCCAAAGGCGGGCTGATCTCGCTGATGAAGGCGCCCGAAGGGGATGTTTCCTTGACGATATACGAAACAGCGCAGGCCAAGGCCGCGGGGCAGGGGAAGCTCTATGAGAAGCTCCAGGGTTCAGCGAGCACGAATTTGACGCTGTTCAATTATGATGTCCTGGCACCGAAGATCGAGAAGCTTGTTTCTGAAATCGGTGAAGATGAATTTCTGAAGATTATCGCGCCGGATTTGATTCTCAATTTCAAGGACAAATTCGTGCAGCTCGAAGGCGCGATGGGCTCGACTATCATGAACCTCGACCGGTATTGGAGCAAACACTACGGCCAACCGCTTGTTCATCTCGTGAACGTCGACAAATCCAACCGCACGCGCTTTTTTTCGCCCGTGAAGTCGGCGTTTGATTACTACATGCAGTTTCATTCTGACCGTTTCAAATTCATCCCGCATGAGATGCGCCTGAAGGATTTGAAGCCGGGTGA